>DATFLO010000178.1:0-14339 GCA_035267605.1 Gammaproteobacteria bacterium | reverse complement strand
ATGGCCTGTGAGGGTGCACACCACCGTGGAGCCCTGCGGGATCCGCCCCTCCTGGATCTCGGCGACCACGCCGGCCACGGAGGCGGCGGAGGCGGGCTCGCAGAAGACGCCGTCGGTGGAGGCGAGCAGCTTCTGCGCCTCCAGGATCTGGGGGTCTTGCACCGCGTCGAACCAGCCGCCCGACTCCTGCTGCACGCGCAGGGCGCTGTCCCAGGAGGCGGGGTTACCGATACGGATGGCGGTGGCCACGGTGTCGGGGCTGTCGATGCGGTGGCCCTCGATGATGGGCGCCGAGCCGCTCGCCTGGAAGCCGAGCATGACCGGATGGCCGCAGCGGCCCTCCTCGGCGTATTCGCTGTAGCCCATCCAGTAGGCGGTGATGTTGCCGGCGTTGCCCACCGGCAGGGCATGGTAGTCGGGCGCCCGTCCCAGCTCCTCGACCACCTCGTAGGCCGCCGTCTTCTGCCCCTGCAGGCGGTTGGGATTGATCGAGTTGACCAGGGTGATGGGATAGTCCTCGGCCAGCTCGCGCACGATCTCCATGGCGTCGTCGAAGTTGCCGCGGATCTGGATCACCTTGGCGCCGTGCATCATGGCCTGGGACAGCTTGCCCAGGGCGATCTTGCCCTCGGGGATGATGACGAAGGCGGTCATGCCGGCGCGCGCGGCGTAGGCGGCGGCCGAGGCCGAGGTGTTGCCGGTGGAAGCGCACACCACCGCCCGCGAGCCCTCCTCGTAGGCCTTGGTCACGGCCACGGTCATGCCGCGGTCCTTGAACGAGCCGGTGGGATTGAGGCCCTCGAACTTGAGGTAGATCTCGCCGCTGAAGCCCAGCCGCCGCGGCAGGTTGTAGGTGCGGATCAGCGGCGTGCGGCCCTCGCCCAGGCTGACGGCGCTGGCGGGGTCTGCGATGGGAAGGCGATCCGCGTAGTGCTGGATCAGGCCCGTATACCGGGTGGCGCTCACTCTTCTACCTCTTCGAGACGGATCATCTGGCTGGGACCGTTGATGACATCGAGCCGGTCGATGGCGTCGAGGGCCTTGCGCATGGCGCGCTCGCGGGTGGTGTGGGTGAGCAGCACCACCGGCACGTCGGTGGCGCCGGCCTGGGGCTCCTTCTGGCGGATGGCCTCGATGGAGATGCCCTGCTCGGACAGGATGCGGGTCACCTGGGCGAGGACGCCGGGCTGGTCCTGGGCCTGCAGGCGCAGGTAGTACTCGGTCTCCACCTCCTCCACCGGGGCCCAGCGCGGCTCCTGCATGCCCTCGGCGTGAAAGCCCAGGTAGGGCACGCGGTACTGCGGCGGCGCGCCCAGGGTGCGGGCCACATCCATGAGGTCGCTGACCACCGCCGAGGCGGTGGGATCGGCGCCGGCGCCGGGGCCGTAGTACAGGGTCGGGCCGACGGCATCGCCGATCACCTGGACGGCGTTGAACACCCCCTCGACGCTGGCCAGCATGGTGTCGTTCGGCACCAGGGCCGGGTGCACCCGCAGCTCGATGCCGCCGTCGGGGCCGTGCTTGGTGATGGCGAGCAGCTTGATGCGATAGCCCATCTCCGCCGCGAAGGCGATGTCCTCGCGGGTGATGGAGCGGATGCCCTCGATGTGCAGGGCCTCGTAGTTGATCGGTGCGCCGAAGGCCACCGCGGCGATCAGGGCCAGCTTGTGGGCGGCGTCGATGCCGTCCACGTCGAAGGTGGGATCGAGCTCGGCGTAGCCCAGCTCCTGGGCCTCGGCGAGGGCGTCGTCGAAGGCCATGCCCGCGGTGCGCATGCGCGACAGGATGTAGTTGGCGGTGCCGTTGGCGATGGCGTGCACGCTCTGGATGCGGTTGCCCGCCAGGCCCTCGCGCAGCGCCTTGATGATGGGGATGCCGCCGGCCACGGCGGCCTCGAAGGCGAGGTCCACGCCCTTGTCGCCGGCGAAGCGGAACAGCTCGTTGCCGCGCTCGGCGAGCAGCGCCTTGTTGGCGGTGACCACCGGCTTGCCGTGGTCCAGGGCCTTGCGCACCAGCGGCTCGGCGTTGTCCACGCCGCCCACCAGCTCCACCACGATGTCCACCTCGGGGTCGGTGCAGATGGACTCGGCGTCGGTGGTGACGTCGATCCCCTCCAGGTCCACCGGACGCGGCTTGTTGAGGTCCTTGACCGCCACCCGGGTCACCTCCAGGGGCCGCCCCAGGCGGCGCTCCAGCGAGTCGGCGTTGCGGCGCAGCAGGCTCACGGTGCCGCCGCCGACGGTGCCCAGTCCCAGGATGCCGATGCGTACCGGATCCACTCCCATCTCCCTTGTCAGCTCTGGCCGGTGGTGGCCGCCGCCGGCGCATGGTTGCGCATGAGGCGGCGGATGTTGCGGATGGCCTGACGGGTGCGGTGCTCGTTCTCCACCAGGCCGAAGCGGACGTAGTCGTCGCCGTACTCGCCGAAGCCGATGCCGGGCGACACCGCCACCGCCGCCTCGTCGAGCAGGAACTTGGTGAACTCCAGCGATCCCATGTGCCGGAAGGCCTCGGGGATGGGCGCCCAGACGAACATGGAGGCCTTGGGCTTGGCCACCGGCCAGCCGGCATCGTTGAGCCCCTCAACCAGGGTGTCGCGGCGCGACTGGTAGGCGAGCCGGTTCTCCTCCACGCAGTCCTGGGGCCCCTCCAGGGCGATGATGGAAGCCACCTGGATGGGGGTGAAGATGCCGTAGTCCAGGTAGCTCTTCATGCGCTTGAGGGCATTGATGAGCTCGGGGTTGCCGGCGGCGAAGCCCACCCGCCAGCCCGGCATGTTGAAGCTCTTGGACAGGCTGTAGAACTCCACGCCCACCTCCTTGGCCCCGGGCGCCTCCAGGAAGCTGGGCGCGGAGTAGCCGTCGAAGGTCAGGTCGGCGTAGGCGAAGTCGTGCACCACCCAGATCTGGTGCTCCCTGGCGAAGGCCACCACCCGCTCGAAGAAGGCCCGATCCACCACCGTGGTGGTGGGATTGTGCGGGAAGTTCAGGATCAGCATCTTGGGCTTGGGCCAGCCCTCGCGCACCGCCCGGTCCAGCTGGCTGAAGAAGGCGTCCTCGTCCATGTCCGGGCCCATCTCCACCGAGCGCAGGTCGCCGCCGGCGATCACCACCCCGTAGGCATGGATGGGGTAGGTGGGGTTGGGCGCGAGCACCACGTCGCCGGGTCCGATGGTGGCCAGCAGCAGGTGGGACAGGCCCTCCTTGGAGCCAATGGTGACGATGGCCTCGCTCTCGGCGTCCACCTCCACCCCGTAGTTGTCGGCGTAGCGCTGGCACAGCGCCTTGCGCAGGCGCGGGATGCCCTGGGACGCCGAGTAGCGGTGGGTGTCGGGGCGCTGGGCGGCCTCGCACAGCTTGTCCACGATGTGCTGCGGGGTGGGCCGGTCGGGGTTGCCCATGCCGAAGTCCACCACGTCCACGCCGCGCTTGCGGGCCGCCATCTTGCGCTCGTTGACGATCGCGAAGACGTACGGCGGCAGGCGCTTCATGCGGTAGAACTCGTTATCCATGGGGTCTCGGAGCCTCGGCGACGGAGTCGAGCCCGGCCGTTGCGGCCGGTCCGGGAGGACGGGAACCGTCCCGGACCGGCGAACAGCCGGGCGGGGTAAACCAACGAACTTTACTGAGGGCCCGGTTTGGGTGTCAAATTCCGGGCTCCCGGAGAGAGCCGGAACCGCAGGCCCGTTCCGGGGTCCCTGAATGGGTAACGCACCGCAACCGCCGGGGGCCGTCACCATGGATTTCCGCGAGATGAACGCCGACGAGGGCAACCTGGTCCGGGGCTACGCCCCGGGCGAGGTGCGCGTCAACGAGGAGCGCTTCACCGACAGCGTGGTGGTGTTCAAGCACGGCGTCTGGGAAGGCTGGCTGCCCAGCCGCTACGCCGACCTGGAGGCCGGCCACCTGGAGCCGCTGGCCGCCGAGGGTGTGGAGGTGCTGCTGCTGGGCACCGGCGACCGCCTGCAGTTCCCCGATCCCGCCATCACCGGCCCGCTGATCAACAGCGGCGTGGGCGTGGAGGCCATGGACACGCCGGCGGCCTGCCGCACCTACAACATCCTCATGAGCGAGGACCGCATCGTGGCGGCAGCGCTGTTCCTCACCGAGGAGCTGGGCTGACGGTGCAGTGTCCGGCTGAAGCCGGACCTACAGCCGGACCTTGCCCGGCCCCAACCGGCACCGGAGGGGCGTAGGTTCGCCTTCAGGCGAACGTCTTCCCCGTCGTCATTGCGCCCCCGCCAGGGCGAAGCCATCTCCCGCAGCGAAGCCCCGTCCGGCAGATCGCCGCGTCCCGCCAGCCAACCCCTGAGGTTGCTCCGTGCTCTGGTTACGGGGCAGGTTCGATGGCGGGGCTGGTGATGACGCTCCGGGCGGGCTCCTCTACCCGGACCGTCACCCCTCGATGGCGTGCTTCTTGATGCGGTAGAGCAGCGTGTCGCGGGTCACGCCCAGCAGGCGTGCCGCGCGGCTGCGGTTGCCCCCCGTGCGCGCCAGCGCCTGACGGATGAAGTCCGCCTCCAGCTCGTCCAGGCGCACCCCCCGCTCCGGCAGGGTCAGGCCCGGCCCCGACGGTGCCGCGCCGCCGCCCGCCACCTCGCCCGGCAGGTTGGAGGCGGCGATGGTGGTCCCTGGCAGCAGGATCACCAGTCGCCGGCACAGGTTGCGCAGCTCGCGCACGTTGCCCGGCCAGGGATAGGCCGCCAGCCGGGCCAGGGCATCCTCGGCGAAAGCCGGGGCGGCCACGCCGTGCTCCGCGGCCAGATCCGCCAGGAAGCGCCCGGCCAGCCGCCGTACATCGCCCGGCCGCTGGCGCAGCGGCGGCAGCTCCACCGGCACCACGTAGAGCCGGTAGAACAGGTCCTCGCGGAACCGCCCCGCCGCCACCTCCGCCCCCAGGTCGCGGTTGGTGGCGGCCACCACGCGCACGTCGGCGCGGCGCTCGGCCGCCTCCCCCACCCGCTGGTAGGTCCCCGCCTCCAGGAAGCGCAGCAGCTTGGTCTGGACCGCCGCGTCGAGCTCGCCCACCTCGTCCAGGAACAGGGTGCCGCCGCCCGCCGCGCCCACCAGACCCTCGCTGTCCGCCACCGCGCCGGTGAAGGCGCCCTTGCGGTGGCCGAACAGCTGCGACTCGGCCACCCCCTCGGGCAGGGCGGCGCAGTTCACCGGCACGAACGGCCCCTCCCGGCGCGGGCTCTCGGCGTGCAGGGCGCGGCCCAGCAGCTCCTTGCCGGTGCCGGTCTCGCCCAGCACCAGCACCGAGACGTCGGCGGCGGCGGCGATGCCGGCGGTGCGCAGGGCGGCCTGGAAGGCCGGGGCGGCGCCGAGGAGGGTGCGTTCGAAGGCGTCGGTCAAGGGGCTCCTCCCGGGGGTGGTCGCTAATCCCCTATCAGGAATGGGTGCTTTGTACTATACCAGAGCCCGGCCACCGCCAGAACGATCAGGGCCAGCCCCAGGATCCGCCGCAGGTGCCGCACCCGCCCCAGGCGCGCCGCCAGCCCGGCCATGGCGCCGGCACCCGCCACCGCCGGCAGGGTGCCCAGGCCGAACAGGGCCATGAACGCCGCCCCGGCGGCCGCGCCGCCGGTGCCCGCCGCCAGCAGCAGGGCGGAATAGACCATGCCGCAGGGCAGCCACCCCCACACCGCGCCGAAGGCCAGGGCCCGCCCCGGCGTGCGCACCGGCAGCAGACGCCGGCCGAGCGGCTCCAGGCGCCGCCACAGCGGCTGGCCCAGGCGCTCGACGGCGGCGAAGCGCGGCAACCAGCCGGCCAGGTGCAGACCGGCGGCGATCACCAGCAGCGCGGCCAGCCCGCGCAGCACCCCGGGTCCGTGCGCCGGGGCCAGCAGGCCGGCCAGGCCGCCGCCGACGGCGCCGGCGGCGGCGCCGAGCAGGCTGTAGCTGGCGACGCGGCCGCCGTTGTAGGCGGCCACGAAGCCCAGCAGCCGGGGCCGGCGGGCCCGCACCTCGGGGGACAGGCCCATGGTCAGGGCGCCGATGATGCCGCCGCACATGCCGAGGCAGTGCAGCGAGCTGGCCAGGCCGAGGACGAGGGCGACGGGCAGCAGGGGTTCCAAGGGCGGCTACCGGGCGGGGTGGGGTTCGCTGCGGCAGGATAGCACCTCAGCCGGCGCCGGCCTCATCCAGCGCCTCCGCCAGCCGCCGCCATTCCGCCTCGCTCCCGGGCAGCCCGAAGCGCAGGCCGGCGGGGCGCTCGAAGCGGCGCACCCAGACACCGGCGCGGGCCAGGCGCTCCTGCCAGCCGGCGGCGGCCGCGGTGGGCACCCAGCGGAACAGGGCGGTGCCGCCGGCCGGCGCCAGGCCGTGTGTCCGCAGCCCACCGTCCAGGCGCGCGGCGGCCTCCGCGAGCCGCTCGCGCGCCTGCCGCTGCCAGTCGCCGTCGGCCAGGGCGGCCCGCCCCGCCGCCCGCGCCGGGCCGGAGACCGCCCACGGACCCAGCTCCTCGGCCAGCCCGTCCCGCACCACCCGCTGGCTGGCCACGAAGCCCAGGCGCGCCCCTGCCAGGCCGAAGAACTTGCCCAGCGAGCGCAGCACCACCAGACCGGGCTCGCCCGCCTCGGCCGCCAGCGACAGGCCCGGCTCCACGTCGGCGAAGGCCTCGTCCACCACCAGCCAGCCGTCGCGCCGGGCCAGGCGCCGGCGCAGGTGACGCAGGCGCTCCGGAGCCTGGTGCCAACCGTCGGGATTGTTGGGGTGGGCGAGCACCACCACGTCCGCCCGTTCCGAGGCCGCCTCCAGCTCCCCGGCCTCGACCCGCTCCACGCGGTGGCCGGCCCGCTCCCAGCGGTGGGCGTGCTCGGCGAAGGTGGGCCACAGCACCGCCACCCGGCAGCGCCGGCGCAGCCTCGGCAGGGCCGCGATGGCGGCCTGCGAGCCGGATACCGCCAGCAGCTCGGCGGTGCCGTAGTAGGCGGCCGCCACCTCCCGCAGGCCGTCGTCCTCCCGCGGCAGCCGCTGCCAGTCGTCGGCGGCCGGGGCCGGCACCGGATACGCCACCGGGTTGATGCCGGTGGACAGGTCCAGCCACCCGCCTTCGGGCTCGCCGAAGCGGCGCGTGGCCTCGCTCAGATTGCCGCCGTGCTCAGGCAAGGAGCCAGCCTCCCAGGACGATCACCACCACCCAGCCGATCAGGCCGCGCCGCACCAGGGCCACCGCCCGCCGCAGGTCCGCGGCGCCGGGTTCGCCGCCAACGCCCAGTGCCGGGCGGTCCTCGCTGGCGCCGTGATAGCGCGCCGGCCCGCCCAGACCCACCCCCAGCGCCCCGGCGCCGGCCGCCATCACCGCCCCGGCATTGGGGCTCTTCCAGTGGCCGCCCTGGGTGCGCCAGCAGGTCAGGGCCCGCTCGCAATCCCCGGCCAGGGCGTAGGTGGCCGCGGTCAGCCGCGCCACCGGCCAGTTGAGCAGGTCGTCGGCGCGCGCCGCCGCCCAGCCGAAGGCCCGGAAGCGCTCGGTGCGGTAGCCCCACATGGCGTCCAGGGTATTGATCAGGCGGTAGGCCACCAAGCCCGCCGGACCGGCGAGCACGAACCAGAACAAAGCGCCGAGCACGGCGTCGGCACCGTTCTCCAGCACCGACTCGATGCCGGCCCGGGCCACCCCGGCCTCGTCCAGGGCGGCGGGGTCGCGGCTGACCATGCGGCCCACCGCATCCCGGGCCGCTGCCAGGTCACCGCGGGCCAGGGGCGCGACCACGCCGGTGGCATGCTCACCGAGGCTGCGCGCCCCGATGGCCAGGTAGAGCAGCACGGCACCCACCGCCCAGCCCAGGCCAGGCAGGGCCGCCAGCCACCCTGCGGCTGCCGCCGGCACGGCCACCAGCACGACAAGTGCGGCCAGGCCGCGCCAGCGGCGCCCGGAGCCCCGGTTCCAGTGCCGCTCGACGGCGTCGGCCAGCCGGCCGAAGGCGGCCAGCGGATGGCCCCGGCCCGGCTCGCCCAACAGGGCGTCCGCGGCCACCGCCACGAGCACGGCGAGCGCCGTGGTCATGGGGCGGTCGGTCTATGGGAGAATACGGCCATGCCAGCCACTACCCTCATGATCCAGGGAACCACCTCCGATGCCGGCAAGAGCGCGCTGGTCACCGGCCTGTGCCGGCTGCTGGCGCGCCGCGGCCTGCGGGTGGCCCCGTTCAAGCCCCAGAACATGGCGCTCAACAGCGCCGTGACCGGTGACGGCGGCGAGATCGGCCGGGCCCAGGCGGCCCAGGCCCGGGCCGCCGGTCTGGCGCCCACCACCGACATGAATCCGGTGCTGCTCAAGCCCGCCACCGACACCGGCGCCCAGGTGATCGTGGACGGCCGCGCGAAAGGCACCATGGACGCCCTCGCCTACCACGACTACAAGCGAATCGTCCGGGAAGCCGTGCTCGCCGCCCACGGCCGGCTGGCCGAGGCCTTCGACGTGGTGGTGGTCGAGGGCGCCGGCAGCCCCGCGGAGGTCAATCTCCGGGACAACGACATCGCCAACATGGGCTTCGCCGAGGCCGTGGACTGCCCGGTGCTGCTGGCCGCCGACATCGACCGCGGCGGCGTGTTCGCCCAGCTGGTGGGGACCCTGGAGCTGCTGGCCGACAGCGAGCGGGCGCGCGTGGCGGGTTTCGTCATCAACCGCTTCCGCGGCGACATCTCGCTCCTCCAGCCCGGACTGGACTGGCTGGAGGAGCGCACCGGGGTGCCGGTGGTCGGGACCCTGCCCTTCCTGGAGGGACTCCACCTGGAGGCGGAGGATCGTTTGACGGACAGCGCCCCGGCCGAGGCCGGACGGACCGACACCCTGCGCGTCCACGTGCCCGCCCTGCCCCGCATCAGCAACCACACCGATCTCGATGCCCTGCGCCTGCACCCCCAGGTGGACCTGCGCTTCATCGGGCCCGGCGAGCGGCTGGAGGGGGCCGACCTGATCGTCCTCCCCGGCTCCAAGGCGGTGCGCGCCGACCTCGCCTGGCTGCGCGCCCAGGGCTGGGAAACGGAGATCGCCCGCCACCTGCGCTACGGCGGCCGGGTCATCGGCATCTGCGGCGGCTTCCAGATGCTGGGGCGGAGCCTGGCCGACCCCGACGGCCTGGAAGGCGAGCCGGGCAGCAGCAACGGCCTCGCCCTGCTCGACATCCACACCACCCTGGCCCCGGAGAAGGAGCTGCGCCGGGTAACCGGCCGGCTGGCCCGGGAAGGCGCCGCGGTGACCGGCTACGAGATCCACATGGGCACCAGCCGGGGCCCGGACGCGGAGCGCCCGGCGGTGCACCTGGACGCCGCCGCAGACGGTGCCCGCTCCGACGACGACCGGGTGCTGGGCACCTACCTGCACGGGCTGTTCGACGCGGCGGACGCGTGCGACGCCCTGTTGCGCTGGGCCGGCCTGGCGGATCCGGAGGTCATCGATTACGACGCCCTGCGCGAGGCCGGCATCGACCACCTGGCCGACGCCATGGAGACCCACCTGTGGACCGAGCCCCTGCGCCGGCTATTGCCGGAAGGATAATCCCCGAGCCACCTGCAGGTTCGCCTTCAGGCGAACGGTTTTCCCCGGAGCGTCCTCCACTCCCGGATGGTGTCCGGCTAAAGCCGGACCTACAAGCCGGACCTACCAACGACCTTCGCCCGACCCAACCTCGACCTACAGCCAGACCGAATCCCAATGGGGATAGTCCTCCACCCGATCCACGAGCCCTGACCGAACGGGGTTGGCGACCACGTAACGGGCAATCGGCTTGAGGTCCTCGCCGTCGCGCACCGCGTGGTCATGGAAGGCCCTTTGCCAAAGGGGCCCCTGCCGGCCGGCAGCCCAGTTGACTCGACGGGCGGAACGTCCTTTCAAAGCCTTCATGACTTCCCCGAGGTAGCCTTCCCGGTTAGGCCCGAGGTCACCGGGAAGCTGAACCAGCCAATGGAGGTGATCGGGCATGATCACCCACGTTTGGGAAGCCACCCGACCTTCCTCGTGGAGCCTCCGCATCTCCTGGGCCACCATGCGGGCCAAGACCAGATCCTTGAAAAAAGGCTCCCGCCGGTTGGTGATGGTGGTTAGCAAATAGGCACGGAAAGGCTCAGCCACTCGCCCCTTCCGAAGCGCGTTGTAGGCCATCCCGTCCCCCCTTTTTGACGGGATTTCATCTCCAACCGTAGGTCCGGCTTAAGCCGGACCTACATGCCTACCCCATAGGCAAATACCACCAGCACCACCGCCTCGCCGATCTCGATGGCCGCACCCAGGGTGTCGCCGGTGACCCCACCCAGCCGGCGCACCATCAGCCAGCGCAGGAAGACCAGGACGATGCCGGCGAACACCAGGACGGCGAAGCCGGTCACCCCGCCCAGGATCAACGCCAGCAGCACCGACAGCCCCACGGCCAGCCACACCGCCGGCCGCGGCAGGTTGGCGGCCTGAACCTCCCCCAGACCGCCGGGCCGGACATAGGCGGTAGTGAGCAGCAGCCCCGCCGCCCCCGCGCGCGCCAGCACCGCGGCCACCACCAGGGCCGCGGCAGCGCCGCCGGCGGCCAGCAGCGGCGCCAGCGCCGCCACCTTGATCAGCAGCGCCAGGACCACCGCCGCCACCCCGGCGGGGCCGGCGTAGGGATCCTTGAGGATGGCCAGGGTGCGCTCGGCGTCGCCGTGCCCCCCCAGCCAGGCATCGGCACTGTCGGCCAGGCCGTCCAGGTGCAGGAAGCCGGTGGCCGCTGCCCACAGGGTCACCACCAGGACCGCCGCCAGCAGCCCGGGCCCCTGCCCCGCCAGCGCCGCGGCCGCCGCCAGCACCAGCCCCAGGCCCAGCCCCACCAGCGGATAGAAGGCCACCGAGCGGCCCAGATCCGCGTCCGTGGGATCGGCGGGCGCGCCCACCGGCAGCCGGGTGAGCAGCGCCACCGCCAGGCGCAGGGCCCTCATTCGTGGCTGCCGTGGGCCACCAGGCGGGTGCCGGCGTCGTCGCTGCGGATGCGGCTGCGCCCGGCGTAGGCCACCTCCATGCGGAACAGGTTGGCCAGCGGCATGCCCAGCACGTGGGCCAGGATCACGCGGATGGCGCCGCCGTGGCCCACCACCAGCACGTGGCGGCCGGCGTGGCGCGCCATGAGCTCCTCCCAGGCGGCCACGACCCGCTCGCGGAAGTCGGCCAGGGCCTCGCCGCCGGGGGCGGCGGCGCGCTCGGGATCGGCCCAGAAGGCGCCCAGGTCACCCGGGCCGTTGGCCAGGATGTCGGAGGCGGTACGCCCTTCCCAGGCGCCGAAATCCATCTCGCGCAGCCCCGGCTCGGGCTCCAGGGGGAGGGCCCGGGTCTCCGCCAGGACCTCGGCGAACCCGGCGCAGCGCACCAGCGGCGAGGTGACCACCGCCTGCCAGCCGGCCTCGCCGGCGGTGGCCAGCCGCATCTGCGCCCAGCCGCGGTCGGACAGCGGGTGGTCGGTGACGCCGCGGAACATGCGTCCGCCCTCGGGCTCGCCGTGGCGGATGAGATCGATCAGGGTCTCGCTGCTATCCATGGAACCGTATGAACCGTATTAAAGCGACTGGGGGTCAGGAGGAGATGCCTGCCTCGGCGAAGGTGGCCATGCCGTTGTGCAGGGCCACCGCCGTGCGCAGCAGGCCGACGGCCGCCGCCGCGCCGCTGCCCTCGCCCAGGCGCATGCCCAGGTCCAGCAGGGGCTCGGCGTCCAGCGCGGCGAGCACCGCCTCGTGGCCGGGCTCGGCCGAGCGGTGGCCGTACACCAGCCAGGGTGCCACATCCGGGTTGATGCGTACCGCCGCCAGCGCCGCGGTGGTGGCGATGAAGCCGTCCACCAGCGACGGCACCCCGCGCTGGGCGGCCCCGATGTAGGCGCCGGCGAGGCCGGCCAGCTCGAAGCCGCCCACCGTGCGCAGGGCCTCCAGCGGCTCGGCGGGGTCCGGGGTGTGCAGCCCGAGGGCGTCGCGGATCACCGCCGCCTTGCGGTCCACGCCGGCGGCGTCGACGCCGCTCCCGGGCCCGGCCAGGGCCTCGGGGCTGCGGCCGGTGAGTCCGCAGGCCAGCGCGGTGGCGGCGGTGGTGTTGGCGATGCCCATCTCGCCGCCGACCAGCAGCCGGGCGCCGGCCTCCGCGGCGCGCTCCGCGGCGTCGCGGCCGGCGCTCAGGGCGGCATCCAGCTCCTCGGCCAGCATGGCCGGCCCGCGGCGCAGATTGCCGGTGCCGGCGGCGATGCGGGCGGCCACCACCCCGGGCAGGGGGCCGGGATCCTCCGCCGCGCCCAGGTCCACCACCTCCAGCTCGGCGCCCAGCTCGCGGGCCAGCACGCTGATGGCGGCGCCGCCGCGGCTGAAGTTGCGGATCATCTCGGCGGTCACCGCCTGCGGGAAGGCGGACACCCCTTCCGCGGCGACGCCGTGGTCGCCGGCGAATACGGCGATGCGGACCCGCTCCAGGTCGGGCGCGGCGGTGCCCTGCATGGCGGCCAGGCGCACGGCCACCTCCTCCAGCCGGCCGAGCGATCCGGGCGGCTTGGTCAGCTCGCCCTGGCGGCGCTCGGCGGCGGCGCGGGCGGCCTCGTCGGGGGCGGAAGGGGCCGCGGCGTACCAGGGGGTAGTCACGGGGGATCTCCTTTCAGGGTCCAGGGCAGGCCGGCGACGGTGAGGGTGACCCGCGCGCAGCGCTCGGCCACGGCCTGGTGCAGACGCCCGGCCTCGTCCACGAAGCGGCGGGAGGCGGGGTCGGCCGGCACCACCCCCTGCCCCACCTCGTTGCTCACCAGGATCACGGTCCCGGGGGACGTCTCCAGGGCGGCCAGCAGCTCGTCGCGCTCGCGCTCGAGCACCGCCTCGCCGGCCCCCAGCAGGTTGGCCAGCCACAGGGTCAGGCAGTCCACCAGCAGGCAGGTCTGCGCACCGGCCCGCTCCCTGAGGACCCGGCCCAGGGCCGTCGGCTCCTCCACCAGGTCCCAGTGGTCGGGCCGGTCCGCCCGGTGGCGGGCGATGCGCTCGGCCATTTCGGCGTCGCCGGCGGTGGCGGTGGCCACATAGGTCACCGCCAGCCCGGAGGCCGCCGCGCGCCGCTGGGCCAGGGCGCTCTTGCCGCTGCGGGCGCCGCCGAGGATGAGCTCGCTCACGCCCGCCCCCAGGGCACCACGTAGGCCTCGCCCTCGGCCTCGCCGTAGACGGCGCGGATGCCGAACACCCGCGCCAGGTGGCCGGGATCGAGGACCTCGCGGGCGCCGCCGTCCGCCACCAGCCGGCCCTCGTCCAGGAGCACCAGGCGGTCGCAGAAGCGGGCGGCCAGGTTGAGGTCGTGCAGCACCAGGGCCACCGTGCGCCCGGCGCCGGCGTATTCGCGCACCAGCTCCATGAAATGCACCTGGTGGTAGGGATCGAGGCCGGCCACCGGCTCGTCGGCCAGCAGCAGGCCGGGCTCGCCGGCCAGCACGCGGGCCAGCAGGACGCGGGCGCGCTCGCCGCCGGAGAGCTCGGTGACCGGCCGGCCGCGCAGGTGCTCCACGCCGGTGGCGGCCAGGGCGCGGTCCACGGCATAGCCGTCCTCGGCGGCCGGCCGCTGCCACGGGCCCAGGTGCGGCAGGCGCCCCAGCGCCACCACCCGCTCCACCGCCAGCGGCCAGTGGACGCTGGCGGCCTGGGGCAGATAGCCCACCGCCCGCGCCCGCTCGCCCTCGCCCAGCCCCGCCAGGGGCCGGCCGTGCAGCCGCACCTCGCCGCCGTCCGCTGCCTGCAGCCCGGCCAGGGCACGCAGCAGGGTGCTCTTGCCGGCGCCGTTGGGCCCCAGGATGGCCGCCACCTCGCCCCGCGCCAGGCCCAGGTCGACGCCTTCCACCACCCGCACGCCGCCCAGGCTCAGGGAGAGCCCGCGGGCCTCCAGGATGGGGTCGGGGGAGGCGCTCAAACCGTCATCCTCCGCGTCTTGAGCACCAGGTGCAGGAAGAACGGCGCGCCCACCAGGGCGGTGACCACGCCCAGCTTGAGGTCCACCTCGTCGCTGATCAGACGCAGGCCGAGGTCGGCCAGCAGCAGCAGGACGGCGCCGCCCAGGGCGCTCGCCGGCAGCAGCCGGGCCGGGCGATAGCCCACCAGCGGCCGCAGCAGGTGCGGCACCACCAGCCCCACGAAGCCGATGCTGCCGCTCACCGCCACGCCCGCCCCGACAGCCAGGGTGGCGCCGGCGATCACTCGGAAGCGCAGGGCCTTCAGGTTGAACCCCAGGCTGCGCGCGGTCTCCTCCCCCAGGCTGAGGGCGTCCAGGGCGCGCCCGGCGCTCAGCAGCAGGGCCATGCCGGCGAGCATGAACGGCAGGGCCCAGCGCACGTGCTCCATGCCCCGGTCGGACAGGGAGCCCAGCAGCCA
>DATFLO010000177.1:0-5812 GCA_035267605.1 Gammaproteobacteria bacterium | reverse complement strand
GTGTCCTCGCGGCGGCCGCAGGCGCGCAGGCGCTCGGCCACCTCCTGCAGGAGCTGGTCCCCCGCGTGGTGGCCGAAACGGTCGTTGATGCTCTTGAAATCGTTGAGGTCGCAGAACAGCAGGGCGACCCGGTTGCCGCGGCGGTCCGCCCGCCGGATGGCCTGCTGCAGGCGGTCGTTGAACAGGGAGCGGTTGGGCAGATCGGTCAGCTGGTCGTGCTGGGCGAGGTGCTGGATCTGCTCCTGGTACTGGATGTGGGCGCTGATGTCCTTGCCGGTGGAGACGAAGTGGGTGATCCGCCCCTGGTCGTTGCGCATGGGGGTGATCGCCTTCTCCTCGTGGTACAGGCTGCCGTCCCGGCGGCGATTGACGAAGACCCCGTGGTAGGGCCGCCCCGCGGTGATGGCTGCCCACACACCGGCGTAGAAGGTGGGCGGATGCTGGTCCGACTTCAGGATGCGGGGGGTTCGCCCCACGGCCTCGTCACGGCCGTATCCGGTGACGGTTTCGAAGCCGGGGTTGACGTACTCGATGGTGCCCTCGGGGTTGGTGATGAAGACGATGTCGGTGGTCTGCTCCACCACCCGCGACAGCTGCTCGCGCTCCTCCTCCGCCTCCCGCCGCTGGCGGACCTCGGCCTCCAGCTCCCGGGTGCGCTCGGCGACGCGCTGCTCGAGGTGGTCGTGCATGCCCTTGAGGTTGGTGGACATGCGGTTGAAGGCCTTGGCGGTCTCGGCCACCTCGTCGCTGCCGCGGACCGTCACCAGGGTCCCCACCTCGCCGCTGGCCATGAGCTGGGAGGCGTCGCGAAGCTGCTTCAGCTGGCGGGTCAGGTAGGTCCCCAGCAGCAAGGAGAACAGCGCCACCAAGCCCACCTCCAGCGCCGCGATGGTCAGGGTGCGCTGGCGGGCATCGGCGACCACGCCGCGGATGTTGGCCACCGACAGCCCCAGCTCCAGGCGGCCGAAGGTCTCGCCGCCCTCCGTGATGCGCTGACTGGTGTCGTAGATGCCGTCGGAGACGGAGGCCACGCTCTGGTCGGGCTCGAACGGCCGGTCCAGACTCCCCTCCCGTCCCGCTTCGGCCAGCACCGTGCCTCCGCGGCGGATGCGCACGAAGACCACCCCCGGGTTGTGGAGCATCTCCCCGGCGAAGGTTTCCAGGGTGGCCAGGTCCATGCTGATCACCGGATCCTTGGCCATGCTGGCGAACAGCTGGGCGGTGGTGGTGGCGCGCTTGTCGAGCTCTTCCTGGTTGGAGCTGCGGATGAAGGTGAGGCTGCTCCAGATCAGGATGGCCAGCATCAGGGCCTCGATCAGGGCGATGCCGGCGATGGTCTTGAGGCGGAAGGACATGGCTAGTCCCCCACCAGATCCCGCAGCAGGTCGATGCCGAGGCCGCGGACATCGTCCCAGTCGGTGTCGGTGGCCGGCTCCAGCCGGTTGAAGCCCAGCTCGCCGAGCAGGCGGCGGCCCTTGGAGGCATCGCCCATGTCGACCAGGGCTTGCTGCACCCGGCGGCGCACCTCCGGCGCCAGCCGGGGATGGGCGGCGAAGGCATGGGGGGTAAAGCCCTCGGTGCGCCACAGGATGCGGAGCTGATCGCGGATGGCCGGGGCCACGTTGTTAAAGGTGCGGACCACGCCGCCGCCGGCCGGGAACAGGCCCTTGGCCACCGCGCGGTAGACCGAGTCGTGGGAGGAGACGTAGCGGGCCTGGAAAGGGATCCCGGCCCGCCGCAGATGGGCCCGGGTCAGGACGCTGGCGGCAAAGGCGGCCGGCGCCGGGAAGGCCAGGGTCTGGCCGCGCAGCCCGGCGGGATCCTGGAGCGGGCTGTCCTTGCGCACCACCAGGATGCCGTGGATGCGCTTGCCGCGCTCCTTGGCGAAGGCCACATAGCCGGGATCCCGGTGGAATACGGTGTAGTGGTACGGATTCATGTAGGCCAGGTCGTAGCGGCCGCTGGCCAGGCGCTTCTCGAAGGTGGGGATGTCGGGGGCGGTGCGGAACTCCAGGCGGACGCCGCTGCGCTGGCCCACCTCCCGCAGGAAGGGGCCCCACAGCCGGGCCAGCTTGCTCGCGGCCTGCTGGGGCACCACGCCGAAGGTCAGGGCCTCGGCGGTGCTGGCGGACGCCGGGGCCAGGGTGAGGAGAAGGCCGAGCAGTAAAGCCGGGGCGCTCACCATGGACGGGCTCCTGGGTCGTGAGAAGCCCCACCCTTTTGGGGTGATTCTGCGCGCCGCCTCGCGGGGCCGCAACCCTAGTTGCGCGGCGGGCCCGTCGGGCTCTCCGGTGGCACGGGACGGCCGCGGTTCGCCGACAGGGCGTAGGTGACGGCCAGCACGCCGCTGTAGACCACGCTGCGGTCGACGATGGGACTGTCCGTGACTGCCCGGTCCAGCCAGGTGTGGCGGAGGTAGCCGAACAGGCCCCACGAGCCGCCCAGGCGCATGCGCGCGGCGGCCCCCACGAAGGGGTTGGCGGCGCTCCCCGGGGCGTAGGCGGGTCGCCCCGGACGGGCCTCGGCCGGGCGCACGCCGTAGTAGTAGTCCACGAAGGCGGTGCTTTGCCACTCCACCCCGGCCGTGGGCGACAGGCTCAGCCGCCGTCCGCCCAGGCGGACCCCCGCTTCAGCGGTGACCACCTGGCCGTCATGGCGTCCCAGCAGGTCGGTGACCGCCCGCAAACCGGCGTGCCAGCGTCCCGCCCGCAGCCGCGCGCGCAGGCCGCCCTCGGCGGTCCGGCGGCGGGTCTCCATGCCGGCCAGCGCCGGGCTGTCGCCGGCATGCAGGTTGCGCAAGCGCGGCTGCACCACCGCCGCCAGGGACAGCGGCCCCGCCTGCGTCAGCCGGTACCCGGCCTCCACGCCGCGCAGGTAGAAGCGCCCCAGCTCGAGATTGAGGAAGGGCACCGGGGTCAGGTCCGGCGCGTCGACGCCGGCGTAGGGGGAGGGCGCCGCCACCACGCCCAGGCCGGCGGTCACCGGTGGCCGCGGCCGCGCCGGCTGAGCGCCGGCGGCGGGTGCGCCGGCCAGGCCGGCGGCCAGCAGCAGGGCGAGACGACGGGCCGCCGTCACTGTCCGGCCGCCTGGGGCGCGCCGTAGGTCACCAGCACCAGGATCAGCAGGCCGACGATGGCGGTCATCACCACCGTGTCCAGGATGTCCAGGGTGTGGTCCTCCTCCAGCAGCTCCAGCAGCACGAAGAAGGTGGGAAACAGGAACAGCAGCAGGAAGATGTTCGACAGGCTGAAGGCCAGCGGCAGGTCCGGGTGGGCGGCCCCGGTCCAGCCCTGGTAGGCGGCGATCACCAGCAGGGTGGCGGGCACCACCATGAACATGACCTCGATGATGCCGCCGAAGGCGTTGGCCAGGGCGATGCCGTACTCGCCCTTGCGGTGGGCCTGGTAGAGGATCACGTACTCGCTCAGGCCGGCGAAGCCGGCCAGGATCAGCGCCGTCAGCAGGGGATTGAGGCCGAGCTGGTCCAGCGCCACCTCGGCGAAGGCCGAGACCCGCTCGCCGCCGATGAAGGCCCCGGCCACGCCGGCCGCCAGCAGCCAGCCGATGACCGGCAGCGGCGTGGCCTCCACGTTCTGGTAGACCAGCTCGCGGCGCTGCTCCATCTCGGCCTCGGACAGCTCCAGGGTGTCCTGGACCTGCGACTCCTCGCGGGCGTACTCGCCCACCAGCTTGCCGACGTAGACCGCGAAGATGCCCAGCAGGAGGATCCCCACCAGGGCCAGGTCGTAGGTGGCGAAGTGGTGCTTGGGGTGGCCGGACGGGCGCAGGGCCAGCATCACCAGGCCCAGAATCAGGCCCATGCCGGCGCCGGCGGTGAGCATCTGGGTGCCGGCCTTGGTGACCGGCCGCGGCATGACGTACTTGCCGCGGGCGTCCTTGGGCAGGAAGTAGCTGTAGAGGCTGAACACCAGGGTGTTCAGGTAGATGGTGATCAGGGCCAGGGTGAAGGCGGCGGCCGGGCTCACCGCCACCACGAAGCCGATGGCCACCAGCTCGGGCAGGGTGGCCAGGATCTCGGCGGCGGTGCCGGCCACGTAGTGGTCCCAGCGCAGCCGGGCGGCCAGGCGCCCGGAACCGCTGACGAACGCCTGGCAGGCCCCCTGCAGGAGCAGCAGCCCGGTGACCAGGGCGGCGGCCGCGGCCAGCCAGCCGGGCAGGACCAGGCCGCCCCGCTCCAGGCCGAACAGCACCAGCCACAGGGCCAGGCCCGCCGCCATGCGGTGGAGCCATTGCGGGTAGGGGGGACGCAAGGCGTCCGCCGGCAGACCCAGGCGTACAATGGACAGGCGGTCGGGGTCGATGCCCGCCCGCCGCAGGCGGGACTCGGCCCGCCGCGGGGCGCCGGGCAGGCCGGCGGCCTCCTCGCCCGGCGGCCGGTCTCGGGATGGCTGGTCGGTCATGGTGTCCGGTTGCCCGGGATCGTGTGCTGGGGCCAGTATGGCGGAGGGGGAGGCGGGCGTCACCCGTCCCCCCGCCCGTCCCCCCTGGCATCAAGGCGGCGCCCGGCCGCCTCGCAGACCCCGTCACGGAGCAGCCATGGCCACCGCAACCCCGCCCCTGATCCAGCCGGCCACCCCGGCCGACATCCCGGTCATCCACGACATGATCATGGACCTGGCCGACAACCTCGGCTACGCCCACGCCGCCGTGGCCACCGAGGACGACCTGCGCGCGGCCCTGTTCGGTGAGGTCCCCCGGGCCGAGGTGGTGGTCGCCTGGATGGGCGGCGAGGCCGCCGGCTTCGCCCTGTTCTACAACAACTACTCCACCTTCCGCGGCCAGTGCGGCGTCCACCTCGAGGATCTCTACGTCCGGCCGTCCTGGCGCAGCGCCGGCCTCGGCCGCCGCTTGCTGGCGCACATGGCGTGGCTGACCCTGGAACGGGAGTGCGGGCGTCTGGAGTGGTGGGCGCTCACCGGCGACGAGCGGGTCAATGCCTTCTACGAGGCGGTGGGCGCGGCGGTCCAGGACGAGTGGTCGGTGTACCGGCTCAAGGGCGCGGCCCTGCGCAATCTGGCCCTGGAGAGCGGCTGAGGCCTCAGGGCCGCAGGGCGGCCTCGTCGATGGCCGCGCGGCCGTCGAGGTCGCACACACCGGTGACGTGGACCCGAACGGGCATCTCGCGCACGGCGGCCGCCAGCAGCAGCTCGTAGATCCGTTCGGAGCCGGGCCCGGTGCGGTCGTGGTAGAAGGCCCGGGGCTGCCGGCATTCGCTGGGGTTGTGCCCCACCGGGATGCTCACCAGGAAGCGCCCGTGCACCGTGGGGCGCAGCTCGGCCACCGGCGCGGCATCGGTCCAGCCGGCCTCGCCGGCGCCGGCCCCGGCGGGCAAGGCGGTCAGCAGCAGGGCCAGCAGGCGGTGGGCCATGCCCCTCAGCCCTCGGCCAGCAGGCGGCGCAGGTCGTGCGCCACCGCCCCGGCGTCGCTGCCGGGCTTGGCCACCAGGCGCGGCCGGCCGCGCGCATCGAACACGAACACCGCGGCGCTGTGGGCCACCTGGTAGCCGCCACTGTCGGCCGGCTTGTCGCGGTTGTAGACCACGCGATAGCGGCGGGTGATGTCGTGGAGCTGGTCGGGGGTGCCGCGCAGGCCCACGAACTGCGGGCCGAAGGCGTTGACGTAGCGATGCATGACGCCGGTGGTATCGCGCGCCGGATCCACGGTAACGAACAGCACGCGCACCTGCCGGGCCTCGGGACCCAGCCGCCCCAGCGCGCGGCGCAGCTTGGCCAGCGTGGTGGGGCAGACGTCGGGGCAATGGGTGTAGCCGAAATACAGCAGCACCGGCGCG
>DATFLO010000176.1:0-2691 GCA_035267605.1 Gammaproteobacteria bacterium | reverse complement strand
GCTTCTGCGGCTGGCCCACCGCCCTCCACCTTTCGGCCCACGGCCACGACGTGACCATCGCCGACAACCTGGCGCGCCGGACCATCGCCGAGGAGCTGGAGGCCGAATCGCTCACCCCCATCCGGGCGCCCGGCACCCGCGTGCAGGCCTGGCGGGAGGCCACCGGCCGCACCATCGACTACCGGCGGCTGGACGCGGCGGCGGAGTACGACCGGCTGCTGGCGCTGCTGCGCGAGACCCGGCCCGACGCCGTGGTCCACTTCGCCGAGCAGCGGGCGGCCCCCTACTCCATGAAGGGCGACCGCCAGAAGCGCTACACCGTGGACAACAACACCGCGGCCACGCACAACCTGCTGTGCGCCCTGTCGACGGCCGACCTGGACAGCCACCTGGTGCACCTCGGCACCATGGGCGTGTACGGCTACACCACCACCGCCGCGCCCCTGCCCGAGGGCTACCTGACGGTGCAGATCCCCGGCCCCGACGGCGAGGTGGAGGAGCGCGAGATCCTCTACCCGGCCAACCCGGGCAGCATCTACCACCTGACCAAGACCCAGGACCAGCTGGCCTTCCAGTTCTACAACGCCAACGACGGGGTGCGCGTCACCGACCTGCACCAGGGCATCGTGTGGGGCACGCAGACCGACGAGACCGCCCTGGACGAGCGGCTGATCAACCGCTTCGACTACGACGGCGACTTCGGCACGGTCCTCAACCGCTTCCTGATGCAGGCGGCGGTCGGCCATCCGCTCACCGTGCACGGCACCGGCGGCCAGACGCGGGCCTTCATCCACATCCGCGACACCGTCCGCTGCGTCCGCCTGGCGGTGGAGAACCCGCCGGCGGCGGGCGAGCGCGTGCGCATCTTCAACCAGGCCACCGAGACCCACCGCGTGCGCGACCTAGCGCACAAGGTGGCGGCGCTCACCGGCGCCGAGGTGAGCTTCCGCGAGAACCCGCGCCGGGAGGCGGCGGAGAACGAGCTGCGCATGGCCAACGAGGGCCTGCGGCGGCTGGGCTGGGAGCCCATCACCCTGGACGGCGGGCTGATGGAGGAGGTGCGGGAGATCGCGGCGCGCTACGCCCACCGCTGCGACTCCGACAAGGTGCCGGCGCGCTCGCGCTGGACCCGGGAGACCGGCGACGAACGGCCGGGCGGCCTCAAGGCCCTGCCCGGCAAGCGGGCGCGGGCGGTTTGATCCGGGCCACCCACAGGAGGGGACCATGGCCGAGGAGCGCCGCTTGACCGAGGCCGAATACACCCTGCGCGCGGCGGTGGCGGCGGCCCGGGGCATCCCGGCCCGGCCCGGCGGGGCCGAGCCCTGCGAGCCGGGCGCGGCGGAGCCTCGCCGCCGCCAGCGGGCGGGATCCTGGGTCCGGCGGCTGGTCCCCTGGCGCCCGGACTGAGCGCCGCTACATCCCGGGGTCGGAGAAGAACTCGGCGATCACCGGGATGAACCGGGTCTTGTCCACCAGGAAGGCGTCGTGCCCCTGGATGGAGCCCATCTCCATGTAGTGGGTGCCGATACCAGCGGCCTTGAGGCCGTCGGCGATCTCCTTCTGCTGCCAGGCGGGATACAGGAAGTCGGTGGTCACCCCCAGGACCAGCGCCCGCCGGGCCCGGATGGCCTTCATGGCCGCGGCCGGGTCGCCGTCGGCGGCGTGCTCGCCGAGATCGAACAGGTCCATGGTGCGCGACAGGTAGAGGTAGGTGTTGGCGTCGCACACCTTGACGAACTTGAGGGCGTTGGCCTCCAGGTAGGACTCCACCTGGAACTCGATGTCGAAGGGCTCGCTGCCCGGCTCGTCCATCCACTCCACGCGCGCCCGCCCGAAGCGCTCCTGCCACTCCTGCGGCGAGCGGTACGACATCAGCCCCAGCTTGCGCGCCAGGCGCATGCCCTCGTGGGGCTGCTCCCCCTCCGGATAGAACCCCCCCGCCCAGGCCGGGTCGGACTTGATGCAGTCGCGCTGCAGCGAGCGCACGGCGATGGCGAAGGGGGTGGCGCGGGTGGCGGCCGAGATGATCACCAGGTCGTCCACTTCGTCCGGGTACTGCACGGCGAAGGACAGCGCCGACATGCCGCCCAGCGACGCCCCCACCGCCGCGTGCACCCGCTGGATGCCCAGCTTGCGCAGGGCCTCGCGCTGACTGCGCACGATGTCCTCCACCGCCAGCTCCGGGAAGTCCAGGCGATAGGGGTGGCCGGTCTCCGGGTTGACCGAGGCCGGCCCGGTGGAGCCGAAGCAGCTGCCCAGGTTGTTGAAGCAGATGACGAAGAAGCGGGTGGTGTCGATGGCCCGCCCGGGGCCGATTATGAACTCCCACCAGCCGCGCGAGGGGTCCTCCAGGCTGGAGGCCACGTGCGCGCTCGGGGACATGCCGGTGAACAGCAGCACCACGTTGTCCCGCTCGGGCGAGAGCTCGCCCCAGGTCTCGTAGGCCAGGGTCACCTCGGGCAGGGCGCCGCCCCGGTGCATGGGGAACGGGCCGTCGAGGTGGAGGTATTTGGTGGCGCCGGACATGGGCCTCGGCTTTCGTGGGGATGGGTGGAATGGAAGGCCCGCCGGCGGCCGGGAAAGGGGCCTTGCCGTTACCTGCAGGAGCGGCCAGTGACCGTTCCTGCGGTCCCCGGGCTGCGCAACGGGGTCATTTTCGCAGATTTGGGCCCCGCCATGCATGGCGGGGAT
>DATFLO010000175.1:0-8768 GCA_035267605.1 Gammaproteobacteria bacterium | reverse complement strand
GGCGTGTTCCCCGCGGACGCGGGGATGAACCGGCCCGACGTGGATCAGGTCCTCGGCCGGCACCGTGTTCCCCGCGGACGCGGGGATGAACCGGTGAACAGCCAGATCGCCAGCTTCGTGAAGCGGTGTTCCCCGCGGACGCGGGGATGAACCGGCAATTCGTGGACCGCACCGCAGAAAACGCGCGTGTTCCCCGCGGACGCGGGGATGAACCGCTATACGAGTATTAAGCGACAACCCCGCCTACTCGTTCTTCGACGTGAATGAGGAAAATGGGGACGGATTTCAAATTTTGGGGAGGGCGGTATGGTCATGGCGCGGCCGGAAGTTGTAGCCGAGGATCTTTTGTAATGCTGAAACCCTACCTAATTCTATGGGCCGGGGCCGTGTTCGGCATGGCCGTCGCGGCGTCTCCGGCCTGGTCGGACACCTATCCTGGGCCGGCCGGGCTGGAGTGGGGCATGCCGGAATCCAAGGCCCAAAAGGTGCTATCCCAGCGCTTCAACTACCAGGAAAAGTACGGCGTCAAGTTCGCTCAGGCCGTGGAGTACGAGTACGCAGGGACCTTTGCTGGCTTCGATGAATCCCGGGTGGTGGCCACCATGTACCGCGGGGAGTTCGTGGGCCTGACAGTGCAGCTCCCAGTCCCCGTAGTGAGGCCGGCAACAAGGGTGTGGATGGAGGCCGTCGACAAAATGCGGGGGAAGTACGGCGATCCTGACCAGCGATCGGCCACCCCGGACACGATGAAAGACCACCTCGCCAAAAGAGGGGTGGAGGTTCCCAGCGACAAGGCCGGCCTGCTGGACCTAAAGATACGCAGTGGGGAATGGAAGCCGAAAGCGCTGTGGCGCTTCGATAACGAGGTGGTGGTCGCTATCGTGGCGAGGCTGGGCGAGAAGGGGCCGGACGACTATGCCAGGCCGCTCAAGGTGTTCTGGAGCTTTGCCAAGCTGCCAGCCATGAGGGCGATGCATCAGGAGGTCGAGGCCAACAAAGAAGAGAGCGACATCCCCGAGGATTTCTGAGAGGCGCAACCGCTGACACCGGCCCCAGGCTGCACGGCCTGGGGCTTTTTGTGCTTACCCGTGCCGCCACCAGGTCATGAATCGGGCATAGGCGAACCACACGAACCCGCCAAGAAGCAGGATCACCCCCACCGCAAAACCGCCGGACGGCTCCCCGCCGTCGGACGGCATCCCGCCGAACACCATGAACAGCCCGATGATGGTGGTCACGCTAGAAAGGAGCTGCTGCAGCTTCAGCGACTTGCCGGTGGCCTGAATAGATTGCACGCCCGTGGTCTCGGTAGCAATCGGGTTGCCGCAGTTGGGGCAGGACGGCGCTTGGTTCGATACCTGGTTGCCGCATGCCGGGCAGTTGATCAGTTCAGCCATGACGACCCCTTTCGGCCTTTAAGTTTCTGACTTCATAGCAGTTCTAACCGCCCTCCTCAATCCGTGCCAGACGGACAGCCACAAGTTACACGCCCATACTACACGCCCCGTTGACTAGTGTTCCCCGCGGACGCGGGGATGAACCGCCGTCGAGACGTTCGTAGTTGGTAACGTTGATGTGTTCCCCGCGGACGCGGGGATGAACCGCCTGTGGGAGCCCTTATTGTTGCCGCCTTGGGGTGTTCCCCGCGGACGCGGGGATGAACCGTCGGCGCCCTGCGCGTTGACGTAGGTGGCGATGTGTTCCCCGCGGACGCGGGGATGAACCGTACGGCCTGCGCGAGACCGCCCGCGATCTGCCGTGTTCCCCGCGGACGCGGGGATGAACCGAGAGCGTCCCACCTTATCCATGCCCCGAAAGGGTTCGATGGCAAGCGAGTTCTCGGGGCGGGACGGTGGCGGCTTGAAAGCCAGGTGGCCGTGGCGGACTTGGCCGATCCGGAGAAGCGTCGGGACCGGGACGATATCCGGCACCTGGAGTGGCTCCTCGGGGAAGGAAGCGGGGGGGAAGGGATGACTGACCGACCGGAGCCGGGCTGGGAAGCGGCCACCTGGGAAGGCAGCCGCCGCGAGCAGCTGCGGCGCGCGCTGCGCCTGACCCCCCGTGAGCGGCTGGCAGCCATTCTGGCGGCGGGAGACGCGGCGCGACAGCTGGCGGCAAGCCCGGAAGCGGGCGAGGCCGAGACCCCGGCGGCGGGCGGAGGCATCGGCTCGGGCCGTACCGGGCAAGGGTGAGGGGTCGAGAACCGCCCGCACCGGCGGGAGCCGCGAACAGCGCACCGGGAAATGACGAAGGCCCCGCTCCGGCGGGGCCTTCGCGCCTCTCAGGAAGGCTGCTCGGCCTCGCTGCCGGCGGCGGGGCCGGGGGGCTGGCCGCCGGAGCCGGACGGGGCCTGCGGGGCGTCTTCCGTCTCCTCCCGGTAGAGGTGGATGTCCCGCTGCGGGAAGGGGATGGTGATGTCCTCGTCGCGGAACATCCGGTCGATGCGGAAGCGCAGGTCCGAGGGCGCGGCCAGGTAGTAGTCGAGGTGGGTGAAGAAGCGCAGCTGGAACTCCAGGGCGCTGTCGCCGAAGTTGCGGAACAGCACGCTCGGGGCCGGGTCGGTGTAGACCTGCGGGTGCTCGGCGGCGGCCTGCAGCAGCAGCTCGCGCACCCGTTCGGTGTCCGAGCCGTAGGCCACGCCCACCTCCAGGACGATGCGCGCCATCTTGTTGGAGTGGGTCCAGTTGGTGACGGTGGTGGACACCAGCTCGGAGTTGGGGACGATCAGCTCGGAGCGGTCGTAGGTGCGGATTACGGTGGAGCGCACCCGGATCTCCTGCACCTCGGCCCACTGGCCCTGGTAGTCGATGACGTCGCCCACCCGGATGGGCCGCTCGAACAGCAGGATGAGGCCGGAGACGAAGTTGTTGACGATGTTCTGCAGGCCGAAGCCGATGCCCACGGACAGGGCGCCGGCGATGATGGCCAGGTTGGTGAGGTCGAAGCCGGCCACCGACACCGCCAGCAGGACGCCGATCACCAGCACCACGTAGTAGGCCAGCGAGGCGATGCTGTTGCGCAGCCCGGCGTCGGAGGTCATGCGCGGCAGCATACGCTCGAGCATGCGCCGGCGAATCCAGCGGCCCACGTAGAAGGCGGCCACAAGCACGGCCACCGCGGCAATCAGGGCCAGCAGCGAGATCCGGTAGCCGCCCACATCGAAGCCGAACAGCACCGGCCCGAGCACCCCCCACACCCGCTGCAGCGGCAGCCCCCACACCGCCGCCACCCCCACCAGGCCGGCGGTCACCGCCAGGCCGCGGACCAGGGCGGCGAGCATGCGGGTGGCGCTGCTGATGCGCTGGGGGGTGACCACCGGCGCCAGTGCCTCCGGCGGGGCAGCCGACTCCAGCCGGCGCAGGGCGTGGGCCACACCGGCGCCGAAGGTGCCCAACGCCAGCAGGATGACCACGCTCAGCAGCAGGTTGAGCAGGAAGGCCGTGCTCAGGGTGTGGTAGCCGAGGCCGGAGGCGAAGGCGGGCACCACGGCGGTCAGGTAGAGGGCGCCGCGCCCGACCAGGAGGAGCAGCCGGCGGAAGGCCGGCATCCCCTCGCCGCCGGCGATCTCCAGCCAGGTGCGGGCGCTGGCCAGCCGCCACAGGACCACCAGCACCACCAGGCTGAACAGCAGCTGCACCTCGGCGCGCAGGTTGGCCTCCAGGGACATGTCCTGGTTGCCGAGGAGCAGGAATGCCCCGAGCAGGGTGAGGGCGTACAGGTTGCGGCCGGAGCGCCACAGGCGGGCGTAGGGGGGCTGGGTGAGGCTGCGGCCGAGCCCGGCGGGGTCGAAGGGGCGGCCGACAATCGGGAACAACGCCACGCCCAGGCGATAGGCGGCGAACAGGGCGAGGGCGCCCACCGCCAGGGTCCCCGCCGTGGTCTCGCGGGCGTGGAGGCCCTCCAGGGCGATCAGCAGCGCCGCCGGGACCACGGCCGAGAATGCCCGGTCCCGCAGGGCGCCGAGCACGCCGGTGGCCAGGGCCCGGCGCCGCCCGCCCAGGGGGGATTCGCGCAGCCGGTCGATGCCGACGCGGGCGGCCCGCCGCAGCAGGCCGGCGGCCGCCAGGCCGATGGCCAGCGCCAGCACCAGCACCCACCGGGCGCCCGCGGTGCTGCCGCCGGGGCGGGTCAGGCCGCGTGCGGAGGCGGCCAGCCCGCGGCCCACCTCCTGCAGCTCGCGGGAGGCGCCCTCCAGGGTCTCCGGGGCCAGGGGCGAGGGCCCGCGGCTCCAGATGGTGCGCTTGGCGGGTCCGGCCTCGGGCTTGGCCGCCGCCTCCGCCGCGGGCTGCTCCGCGGCCGCCCCGGCCGGGGCCGGCGTCTGGGCGGCGGCCGTCGGGGCAGCCGCGGCCCCGGCGGTGGCCAGCCCCAGCGCGAGCAGCAGGGCCGCCAGCAGGCCGGCCGCGGGGCGGGTGGGGGGCACTGGGCTCAGCCGGTGGTGGCGCCGGCGCTGGCCGAGCGGGCCAGCTTGGCGTATTTGGACAGCACGCCGCGGGTGTAGCGGGGCGCGGGCTCGCTCCAGGCCTGGCGCCGGCGCTCCAGCTCGTCATCGGCGAGGTTCACCTGCAGCAGGCGCTGGTCGGCGTCGATGGTGATCTCGTCGCCCTCGGCGACCAGACCGATGGGGCCGCCCACCGCCGCCTCGGGGGCGACGTGGCCGACCACCATGCCGTAGGTGCCGCCGGAGAAGCGGCCGTCGGTGATCAGGCCCACCGAATCGCCCAGGCCCTGGCCCACCAGGGCCGAGGTGGGGCCGAGCATCTCGCGCATGCCGGGCCCCCCCTTGGGGCCCTCGTAGCGCAGCACCACCACGTCGCCGGCATTGATCTCGCGGCGCTCGATGGCGTCCATGGCCGCGTCCTCGGAGTCGAAGACGCGGGCCGGGCCGGTGATGGTGTGGGTCTTGAGCCCGGACACCTTGGCCACCGCGCCCTCGGGGGCGAGGTTGCCCTTGAGGATGGCCAGGTGGCCGCGCGGGTAGACCGGGTCGTCGACGGGCCGGATGATCTCCTGGTTCGGGTCGGGCTGGTCCGGGACGTCGGCCAGCTGCTCGGCCAGGGTGCTGCCCAGGATGGTGCGGCAGTCGCCGTGCAGCAGGCCCGCATTGAGCAGCATCTTCATCACCTGCGGCACGCCGCCGGCGTGGTGGAACTGGGTGGTGACGAACCGGCCCGAGGGCTTGAGGTCGCACAGCACCGGCACCTGCTGGCGGATGCGCTCGAAGTCGTCGATGGTCAGATCCACCTCGGCGGCGTCGGCGATGGCCAGCAGGTGCAGCACGGCGTTGGTGGAGCCGCCCACCGCCATGACCACGGCGATGGCGTTCTCGAAGGCCGCCTTGGTCATCAGGTCGCGCGGCCGGATGCCGGCGGCGATGGCGTTGACCAGGGCCTCGCCTGAGGCCTCGGCGCTCTTGGCCTTCTCCTCGTCCTCGGCGGCCATGGTGGAGGAGTAGGGCAGGCTCATGCCCATGGCCTCGAACGCCGAGGACATGGTGTTGGCGGTGAACATGCCGCCGCAGGAGCCGGCCCCGGGGCAGGCGTTGCGCTCCACGCCCTTGAGGTCCTCCTCGGGCAGCTTGTCGGCCTGGTACTTACCCACCGCCTCGAAGGCCGAGACGATGGTCAGGTCCTCGCCCTTGTACCAGCCGGGCTTGATGGTGCCGCCGTAGACGAAGATGGCGGGGATGTTCATGCGCGCGATGGCGAGCATGGCCCCGGGCATGTTCTTGTCGCAGCCGCCCAGCGCGATCACCCCGTCCATGGACTGGCCCTGGCACACCGTCTCGATGGAGTCGGCGATCACCTCGCGCGACACCAGCGAGTACTTCATGCCCTCGGTGCCCATGGAGATGCCGTCGGAGATGGTGATGGTGCCGAACATCTGCGGCATGGCGCCGGCGCCGAAGATGGCCTCCTCGGCGCGGTGCGACAGATCATTCAGCTTGACGTTGCACGGCGTGATGGTGCTGTAGCCGTTGGCCACGCCGATCACCGGCTTTTGGAAGTCGTCGTCGTCGAAGCCCACCGCGCGCAGCATGGCGCGGTTGGGGGTGCGGCGGACGCCGGCGGTGGTGGCGCGGCTGCGGTCGTTGTGCGGCATGGGCGTGTCTCCGGACAGCGGGGCGAATCGGACGGTGTAATGTACCGCAGAGACGCGGAGGGCGCGGAGGAAGGCCAAAACCTCATTCTGGACCGGGCCCTGCAGGAGAGGCGGTCCCCCCGCGCGCGATCGGTTGGTTCGGACCCCCTCACCCTGACCCTCTCCCCCAAGGGGGAGAGGGGATGAAGGGGGGGACGCGGCTGTCTTGCCTTCAGGAGGCTCCGTTCCAGGTCCCGGCTTTCCCTTGCGTTCTCCGCGTCTCTGCGGTTGCTTCTTGGTTTTCTTGGCGCCCTTGGCGTCTTGGCGGTTTCGCCTAGGAAGCGGCGTGCTCGGCGGCGATCTCGCGCAGCTTGGGCACCGCCAGCCCGGCCTCGTCGGCGAAGCCGATGGCGCGCTTGAGCCGGACGGGGGCGGAGCGGCCGGTGTTGCCGTGCTCGGGGTCGGCCAGCATGGCCTCGGCGGCGCCGCTCAGCAGGCGCTCGCGCTCGAGCTCGCGGCCGGTCAGCCAGGCCTGGATGGCCATGATCTCGTCGGCCACCGTTTGGGCCAGCTCGCGGTGGTGGTTCCACAGCTCGCCGGTGGTGCCGCCGGTGACCAGGCCGGCGATGTTGGTGGTGAGGATGTAGACGTTCTTGCGCACCAGCTCGAACACCATCTCCTCGTAGTCGGTCACCTCCCGCGCCGGGATGTCGATGGCCCGCAGGGCGTTCACCAGCAGCCCGGCGCCCGGCCCGTAGGCGGGGCTGGCGATGATCGGGTTGACCGCCTTGCCGGGCTTCTTCTCGAACCACACGGCGCTGACCGAAGGCCGCGGCAGGTCGTGGGCCTCCCAGTCGCGCGGCAGCAGCTCGTTCTGGATCAGGCCCAGGCGGTCGCGCCAGGCGGCGGGCACCTCGGACAGCACGGGGTGCAGGTCGGCCTCGCCCACGGTGACCAGGGCCAGGGCCGGCTCGGGACAGGCGGCCGCGGCTGCGGCCGGGTCCATGCCCCGGATCACCGGGTCGACGGCATGGCCGGCGCGCAGGAAGCCGTGGGCGAACACGCCGCCCATCTCGCCGGCGCCGATAAGCACCACCGGTGGCTGCATCCGGTTTCCTCCGTGGTCGCGGTGCGGGGGCGGCTGCCCTACTGGGCGCCGGGCGCCCCCTGGTCCTGCTGGGCCTTTTGCTCCTTGAGCTTGTCGAGCCGGGAGCGGGCGTCCTCGAGCGTGCTGCGCAGGCTGTCGAGGTTGTCCTTGGCCTGCTGCTCCTGCTGCTTGAGCTTGTCGATGCGCTCCAGGTAGCGGACGTAGTTCTGCTCGCTGCCCTTGCGGACCTTCTCGCCCTGCATGCGGTTGTCACGCGCCTGCTGGTAGACCTGGCGGGCGTGCTCCACCTGCTGCTCCAGCTTCTTCACCTGGATCTGCGCCTGGGTGATGTTGACGTCGCTGGCGGTGGGGGCCTTGTCCTGGTCCTTGCTCTTCTGGCTGTCCGGCGACGGCCGGGTGCCGCTGGACTCGAGCTGCAGCTTCTCGACCTGGTGGCCCTTGCCGGACGGCGGTTCGTCGCCGTAGTGGACCACGCCCTGGTCGTCGGTCCATTTGTAGGCGGTCGCCCCGAGGGCGGAGCCCCAGGCGCCGCACAGGAGGACGGCGGCGAGGGCAAGAAGGGGCGACGACGGTGTTCGCATGGCCATGGGGTGCCTCCCGGCTGGCTCAGTGGGTGGCCGCATCGCCGGTCCCGGCCTCGGCATGCGGCACGTACAGGTTGACCTGGACCCCGTGGATCTCCGACTCCCGGCACAGCTCCTGCCGCACCGTCTCGGCGTCGGCGTAGGCGCCGGCCAGATCCCGCTCCGGGGCCACCTCGATGGTCAGATCCAGCGTGATCTCGCCATTGAGGTAATGGACGGTGTAGTCGCGCACGGTGATGCCGAGGCCGAGGGCCTCGATGCGGCGGAACACCTCGGCCATGACCTCGTCGCGCTGCGGCAGCAGGGGGATGCCGGCCTCGTCGTTCTCGGGATCCACGTGCACCAGCACCTCGGAGACCTCGGGGTGGCTCTCGATCAGGTGCTGGCGGACGCGCTCGGCGATCTGGTGGCCCTCGGAGACGCTGATGGTGCCCGGCACCTGGATGTGCACGTCCACCAGGGCCTCCGGGCCCATGCGCCGGGTGCGCAGGTTGTGCACCGACTGCACGCCCTCGATGCGCAGGATCTGGCGCTGGATGCGGTCCACCTCGTCCTCTTCGAGGGCGGTGTCCACCAGCTCGCGGATGGCGTCCCAGCCCAGCTTGCCGCCGGCCCACACCACCATCAAGGCCACCGCCACCGCGGCCACCGTATCGAGCACGACCCAGCCCATCATGGAGCCGGCGATGCCGACCAGCGCCGCCACCGAGGACAGTGCGTCGGTGCGGTGGTGCCAGGCGTTGGCGATGACGCTGGAGGCCTTGTAGCGGCGGCCGATGGCGATCTGCACCCGGTACAGCCACTCGTTGGCGCCGATGGAGAAGGCCGCCGCCACCAGCGCCGGCCAGGTGGGCAGGGGGATCTCGCCCTCGGTCAGGCGCATGGCGGCGTTGACCGCGATGCCGATGCCGGCGGCGATCAGCACCAGCCCCAGCAGCACCGTGGCCAGGGTCTCGAAGCGGCCGTGGCCGTAGGGGTGGTCGGTGTCCGGCTCCTGC
>DATFLO010000174.1:0-4531 GCA_035267605.1 Gammaproteobacteria bacterium | reverse complement strand
TCCCGTCCCGCGGGGCCCGGGCGCGCCCGGCGGGGGGCTAGGGTGGCCGAGCCCTTCATCATCAATGGCCAGCGCATCCCCCCGGGGAGCCGCACCACCGTCGACCTGCCGGTGGCCCAGCTGCACACCCACACGCCGGTGAACATGCCGGTGCAGGTGGTACGCGGCCGCCGCGACGGCCCGCGCGTGTTCGTGTCGGCCGCCATCCACGGCGACGAGCTCAACGGCGTCGAGATCATCCGCCGCCTGCTGCGCCACAAGAGCCTGCGCCGCCTGCGCGGCACGCTGGTGGCGGTGCCCATCGTCAACGTCCACGGCGTCCTCAACCACTCCCGCTACCTGCCCGACCGCCGTGACCTCAACCGCGCCTTCCCCGGTTCCGAGCGCGGCTCCCTCACCGCCCGGCTGGCCAACCTGTTCATGACCGAGGTGGTGGCCAACTGCACCCACGGCATCGACCTCCACACCGGCGCCATCCACCGCGCCAACCTGCCGCAGATCCGCGCCGACCTGACCGACGACGAGACCGCCCGCCTGGCCAAGCTGTTCGGCGTCCCCGTGCTGCTCAACTCGGCCCTGCGCGACGGCTCCCTGCGCCAGGCCGCCTGCGACCGCGGCATGCCCATGCTGCTGTACGAGGCCGGCGAGGCCCTGCGCTTCGACGACTTCTCCATCCGGGTGGGGGTGCGCGGCGTGCTCAACATCCTGCGGGCCCTGGGCATGCTGCGCCCCAGCCGGCGCAAGAACCCGCTGCCGGAGCCGTTCATCGCCCGCTCCAGCAGCTGGGTGCGCGCGCCGCAGAGCGGCTTCCTGCGCACCACCGCCGCCCTTGGCGACCACGTGGAGAAGGGGCGGCGTCTGGGGGTGGTGGCCGATCCCTTCGGCGAGAGCGAGGTGCCGGTCAACGCCCACGTGGGCGGCATCGTGGTGGGGCGGAGCAACCTGCCGCTGGCCAACGAGGGCGACGGCCTGTTCCACATCGCCCGCTTCGAGGCCGCCGACGAGGTCGCCGCCCAGGTGGAGGCCATGCAGTCCGAGCACGAGCAGGCGCTGACCGACGGCCCCGGCGGGGAAGAGGACGACACCGAGTAGCAACCGACCAGCCAACCAAGGGGGATCCCATGGGACGAAACCTGATTGCGCCGCTTGCCCGCATCGGCCTGCCGCTGCTGGCGGCGATGCTTTGCCAGGCAGCGACAGCCGCGGACCTGGACCTGCGCGAGGCCAACGTCACCGGGGTGGACGCGGCCCGGGCCGGCGCCGACTGGCGGTTCTCGGTGACGCTGTTCCACGACGACGACGGCGAGCCCGGCTACGCCAACTGGTGGCAGGTGGAGAGCCTGGACGGGCATCGGCTGGGCCGGCGCGACCTGCTCCACCCGCACGGCACCCGCCGCTTCACCCGCTCGGCGGTGATCCACATCCCGGAGGGCACCCGCTACGTGGTGGTGCGCGGCCACGACCAGAGCCACGGCTACGGCGGCCAGGCGGCGGTGGTGGCGCTGCCCGCGGCCAGCGTGGAGCTCGTCCGCCAGGGCCCGGATCGGCGTGACCTCGGCAGCCACGCCGATGGCGGCGGGGGCCGCTAGGCGGCGCCCGGAACGGGGTTTGCGTCGCCCGGGAATAACTGGCACAAAATGGTCAGCTTTTCGTCATTTCCCGGCGGGGCGGAAAAGGGCCGCCGGGGCCATGAATGCGGGGCGCGGCCCCGCGCCACTGAAGAAGGGGGGAAAACATGCGCGGTTCCTTGCCAATCGGACGGACCCTTGGCGCCCTGGCGGGCGCGACGCTGCTGGCTGCCGGCCTGAGCGGGCCGGCCGCCGCCTCCGACGACCACCACCGGGACCATGACCATCAGTGCCAACACCGCCAGCCCCAGGGTCCGCTGGCGGTGCGGGTGCTCGGCAGCGGCGGCCCGGTGATGGAGAACCAGCGCGCCTCCGCCGGCTACGTGTTCTACGTGGACGGCGAGCCCCGCCTGCTGATGGACGCCGGCGGCGGCACCGCGGTGCGCCTGGGCGAGGCCCGGGTGGACGCGGCCAAGATCGACGCGGTCATGCTGTCCCACCTGCACATCGACCACAGCACCGACCTGCCCGCCATCCTCAAGAGCGCCTACTTCCAGGGCCGGGGCGAACAGCCCATCGATGTCTACGGCCCCACCGGCGGGGGGCCGTACCCGAGCGTCAGCGACTGGCTCGACGGCCTGTACGCCGAGGGCTCCGGCGGCGGCATCTACCGCTACATGCACTTGTTCGCCAAGCAGGTGGCCGGCGGCGTGTTCCACGTCAACGGCCACGACATCGACGCCGGGCTCGGCAACCCGGGCATCCGCTCGGTCTACCAGGGCGACGGCGTCAGCGTGCAGGCGGTCCCGGTCAAGCACGGCCCGGCGCCGGCCCTGGCCTACCGCGTGGACTACCGGGACCGCTCCATCACCTTCAGCGGCGACCTCAACTCCGACACCGGCAACCTGGTGGACCTGGCCCGGGGCACCGACGTGCTCATCTACGACACCTCGCTGAACTCCGATGTGCCCAAGGGCACGCCGGCGTCGGCGCTGCACTCCTATCCCGCCGAGGTGGGCAAGGCGGCGGCCGCCGCCGGTGCCCGCACGCTGGTGCTGTCGCACCTGATGCCGCCGGCGCTCAAGCAGCTGGACCAGGTGGTGGCCACCGTGGCCGAGCATTTCGACGGCCGCATCCTGGTGGCCCACGACGGCATGCTGGTGGAGCCGGACCGGCACCGGGCGGAAGGGGACGACGACTAGACGGCCTCGCCGCGCCGCCCGGCCCGCCAGGGTCGCGGCAGCGCGCCTGCAGGGCCCGGGACGGTTCGCCGTCCCGGGCCTTTTTGCCTGGGTGCGCCGGGCCGGGTCCCCGCCGTTATCGACCGCGGCGCGACGTGGTAAATTCTGCCCCTCCTGCGCCCGTTACTTACCCCCGGGAGAATGCGATGCAACCGCTGGCCGGCCTGATCATGGGCTCCCAGTCCGACTGGGAGACCCTCCAGCACACCGCGGAGACGCTGGAGCAGCTGGGCATCCCGCACGAGGTCAAGGTGGTCTCGGCCCACCGCACCCCGGACCTGCTGTTCGAGTACGCCGGCGGCGCCGAGGGGCGCGGCCTGGAGGTGCTGATCGCCGGGGCCGGCGGGGCGGCCCACCTGCCCGGCATGGCGGCGGCCAAGACGGCGCTTCCGGTGCTGGGCGTGCCGGTGGAGTCGCGCGCCCTCAATGGTATGGACTCGCTGCTTTCCATGGTGCAGATGCCCGCCGGCGTGCCGGTGGGGACCCTCGCCATCGGGCGCTCCGGGGCGATCAACGCGGCCCTGATGGCGGCCAGCATCCTCGGCAACGGCCACCCGGAGATCCGGCAGGCGCTGCACGCCTACCGCCGGGAGCAGACCGAGGGCGTCCTGGCCCGCCCCGATCCCCGCGAGGAGGGCTGAGTTGCGGGTGGGCATCCTCGGCGGCGGCCAGCTCGGGCGCATGCTGGCCCTGGCCGGCCATCCCCTGGGCCTGGGGCTGACCGTGCTGGATCCCGCCGAGGCCCCGTGCGCGGCCGAGGTGGCCAGACACCTCCAGGGCGATTTCGGCGACTCCCGAGCCCTTGCCGAACTGGCGGCGGCTTCGGACGTGGTCACCTACGAGCTCGAGCAGGTGCCCGAGGCGGCGGTGACCGAGCTGGCGGCACGGCTGGCGGTGCGGCCGGGCGCCGAGGCCCTGGCCAGCGGCCGCGACCGCCTCAGCGAGAAGCGCCTGTTCCGGAACCTGGGCATCCCCACCGCCACCTTCGCCGCCGTCGACTCCGAGCCGGGCCTGCACCGGGCCGCCGCCGAGGTGGGCCTGCCGGCGGTGCTCAAGACCCGCACCCTGGGCTACGACGGCAAGGGTCAGGAGGTGCTGGAGCAGCCGGAGGACGTGGAGGGGGCCTGGGACCGCCTGGGGGGTGTGCCGCTCATTCTGGAGCGGCTGGTGGCCTTCGCGCGCGAGGTGTCCATGGTGGCGGTGCGCAGCGCCGACGGCGACTGCCGCTTCTATCCGCTGACCGAGAACGTGCACCGCGAGGGCATCCTGCGCGAGTCCTTCCCCCGCCCCGGCGATCCCCTGCAGGATGCCGCCGAGGACAACGCCCGCCGCCTGCTGGAGCGGCTGGAATACGTCGGGGTCATGGCCCTGGAGATGTTCCAGGCGGGGGACCAGCTGCTGGCCAACGAGATGGCGCCGCGCGTGCACAACTCCGGCCACTGGACCATCGAGGGCGCCGAGACCAGCCAGTTCGAGAACCACCTGCGCGCCGTCTGCGGCTTCCCGCTGGGGAGCACCGAGGCGGTCGGCCACAGCGCCCTGATCAACCTGATCGGGGTGCTTCCCGATGCCGCGGCGGTGCTCGCGGCGGAAGGGGTCCACCTCCATCTCTACGGCAAGGAAGCCCGGCCCGGCCGCAAGGTGGGGCACATCACCGTGCGCGCCGACCATACGGAAGGGCTCCGGGACCGCATCCAGGCCCTGCGCCGGGCCCTGGCCTAG
>DATFLO010000173.1:0-4924 GCA_035267605.1 Gammaproteobacteria bacterium | reverse complement strand
TCATGGATGCCCCGCCGGACACCGAGACCATCCTGGACAAGGTGGCCAGCCCGAAGTAGCCGGCGCCCGCGCCGGAATCCAGGGCCCCCGCTTCGGCGGGGGCCTTTTCGTGTCCCCGTCCCGGATCCCCGCGCAAGCGCCCGGCAAGGTCCGCGGCGCCCCTCCGGAAGGGGGCGCGTCAGGGAGATTGCTTCGCCGCCGCTCGCAATGACGGCCATCCCCCTTTGCCGTCGTTGCGAGTCCCGCCACTAAGCCTGTCCCGGTCCAGAGCCTTGGACGCAGTCCCGTTGGGCTTAGTGGCGGGACGCGGCAACCTCCGGGAACGGAGCCTCGGTTGGGGAGATTGCTTCGCTGCGCTCGCAATGACGGCGACACCCCGAGGCGGTCGTTGCGAGGGCCCGTCAGGGTCCGTGGCAACCTCCCGGAAGCGGGCCCCATGCAGGGACGGCCGCCGCTTTGACACCCCCAGCGCCGCTGGGGGAAGATCGTATATCCGAGATTGCTAATCAAGAAATGCGGCTGCCCGCCCGGTGGCAGGCGCCGCAGGAGCGGTTAACGACCGCGATCCGGCAAAAGCCCGGTTTTTCGCGGTCAACGGCCGCTCCTGCAGGTGCCGGGAGCGGGCGGTGGCCCCGATCACCAAAGCCAGGACGAGCCCCCATGGCCAAGACCATCCCCCTGCAGGACACCGGCGCGCTCAAGAACGAGCTGCGCAAATTCCAGAAGGGCGAGAAGCTCACCATCCAGGACTTCAACAAGATCGCCCGCCTGGCCTACTTCGGCTTCATCGTGCTGACCCCGCTGGATCCCGAGGACGACAATGTCACCTCCTACCTGATGTACATCCAGCCGCCGGAGGGCCTGCCCGCCACCCAGCTCGACATCGACGAGGACATGCCCGACTCCATCCGCATCCTCGACGGCGAGCAGGGCGACGCCATCGCCGACGTCATCCGCCAGGGCGTGCGCGACCGCCTGGACCACATCCAGCGGGTGGCCGGCACCGAGTTCTACTTCCAGTACTTCTACGAGAATACCGGCGACGGCCAGTCGGGCGGAGGGTCGGACGACGGCTCCGGCCAGTAAGCCCGCCCGGCGCGCCCGCTGGCTCGAGGCCGGGGCCCTCGACCCCTTCGACCTGCACGCCTTCTACCACGGCGTGGGCTACGCCATGCGCCCCGGGGACGACCCCGTCCTGATCTGGGGCCGCCCGGCGGGCGCCCACATGTCGCTGGGCCCCCACCAGGACGCGGCCGCCGAGCTGGCCCTGGACGGTGAGGGCCGGGCCGCCGGCATGGAGGTGGTGCGCCGCGAGACCGGCGGCGGCAGCGTGCTGGTGGACCCCGGTCAGCGGCTGTACGCCTTCGCGGTGCCGCGCCGGGATTATCCGGGGCGGCCCACCGAGCTCTACGGCCGCCTGCTGCCGGCGGTGGAGGCGGCCTTCGCCCGCTTCGGCCTGAGCGTGGCCCGCCACGGCCCCAACGACCTGTGGTGCGGCGGGCGCAAGATCGGCGGCACCGGCATGGCCACCCTGGGGCAGTCCCTGGTGCTGGTGGGCAGCTTCCTGCTGCGCTTCGACGCCGAGCGCTTCGCGGCGGCGGTGCGCTGCCCCTCCGGGCCCTTCCGGCGCTTCCTGGCCGCCGGCCTGGGGGAGGCGGTGGCGCCCTGGGCGGCCTTCGCCCCGCCGCCGATGGACAACCTGCTGCGCCACGCCCTGCGCACGGGGGCGGCGCGTGAGCTGGGGTGGGTGGTCACGCCGGATCCGCCGAGCGCGCGCGAGCGCGCCGCCATCGCCGAGGCCCGCACCGAGCTGCTGGATCCCGACTGGCGCTGGGAGCCCCAGGGGCGGCGGGCGGTGGCCGGGGGCGTCAAGCTCAAGGGCGACGCCTTCCTGACCGAGGGCCGCGTGCCGGGCGTGGGGCGGGTGACGGTGCAGACCGAGGCGGGCCGGATCCGGCGCCTGGACGTGGCGGGGGTGGCGCCGGAGGACGCCGCCGCCTGCGCCGGGGAGGCGCCCGGCGGCGAACGCCTGGCCGACCGGCTGGGCAGCGAGGTAGCTGCGGCGGTGGCCGCCGTGGCCGTGTGCAGCGAGGAGGAGGGCGCCCGCCGCCGGGCGTCCGGGAATGAATCCGACGAGGACCGAGAGCCATGAGCGAGGGACCCACCATCAGCCGCCGGCTGCAGCCCGGCTTCATCATCGTCACCACCGACGACGCCCTGGTGCGCGAGCTCCGGGAGGTGGCCGGCGAGGACTGGGAGGTGGCGCCGGTGGGCGCCATCGAGGACGCCGGCGACTGGAACGAGATCCTGCTCTACCGCTTCATCCTGCTCGACCTGGACAGCTGCGTCGGCGACCCGGCGGAGCAGGTGCGCAGCCTGCGCCAGGAGTCCATGGTCAACACCCCGGTGTTCGGCGTCGGCGGCACCAGGGAGGACCAGGACCGCGTGCGGCCCCAGGGGGCCGACCGCTTCTTCGGCCGCGACGAGATCGCCGACAAGCTGCCGGAGTTCCTGGCGGCGCTGGGCTGGGGCGGCAAGGGGCAGGGATGATCCCCGGGCCGGGCCAGGCCGTCGTCGCGAGCCCCGCCACTAAGCCCCTACGGGACCGAGGCCAGGGTCGTGGTGCCCGGCAGGCTTAGTGGCGGGGCGCGGCGACCTCCCGGAAAGGGCTCCCGCTCGGGAGACCGCTTCGCTGCGCCCGTGCTGGTGGCCGATCGTGGCCGGCGGGATGCCCTCGCCGGCGCCGAAGGGCCCAAAGGGAACCGGCTATCCGGTCCATGCCTTGGCCCTCCCATGTAGGAGCGGTCACTGACCGCGACCGGTGGAAGCCCCGACTGGGTCGCGGTCACTGACCGCTCCTACGGCGACCCTCCCTGACCGGGGCGGGCGCCCGGAAACAACAAGGCCCCGGGCAGCGCCCGGGGCCTTGTTGCGGCGGGGAAGGGGCCGGCTCAGTGCTCCGGCGGCACCTCTTCCTTGTGGTCGCGGCGCTCCCGCTCCCAGATGTCGACGGTGATGTAGCGGGTCTCCACCTGGTCGCCCGACTCCACCGTCAGGGTGGCGGCGCGGGCGCCGGCGGTGTCGAACTTGGTGGTGCAGGTGAAGCTGCCGGGCAGCTGCACCTGCTCCTCGCACACCGTCTGGTTCTCGATGTCCAGGCGCGCGGTGGCGCTTCCGGAGCCGCGCAGGCGGACCTTGAAGCGGTAGTCCTCGCCGGGCGCCTTGCGGTAGTTGTCCGGATCGCGGAACTTGTTCCACTCCAGACCGTTGATGTTGACCTGCTGAATCAGCTTCTGGTTCATGCCGCCCTCCGTGGCAATGCCTCCAACGGCGAATTTGGGGAACGGTGTTCGGTATTCGGGTGGCGCCCGCATTGTCTGGGCGGATGCAATTATACCGATCACAAGAGGCGGGGCGAATAAGCTTTGGTAATGGCCGTCCTGTGGCGCCTTATCCCCGTCCCGGGCAGTCGGTGCGGCGCGGGTATCGCCTCCGGCAGGCTGTTTGTGGATAATAGGGCCCCCTGACGGGAAACGGCGACACGCTCACGGAGTGCTCCCAATTCGTACCGAAGCCAACTTCTCGCAGCTGGACTCCGAGCTCCGCGGCCGGGTCAAGGCCCTGGGCCGCATGCTCGGCGACGTCCTCAAGCACCAGGTCGGCGGCCAGGTGTTCGAGGCCGTGGAGTACCTGCGCAAGGGCTACATCCAGCTGCGCAAGGAAGACGATCCGCAGCTGCGCGCCGAGCTCGAGCGCTTCATCCGGGAGCTCGATCCGGAGATCCTGACCTACGTCATCCGCGCCTTCTCGGCCTACTTCCGGCTGGTCAACGTGGCCGAGGAGGCCCACACCCACCGCCTGCTCTACCGCACCGAGCAGGAGGGCGAGGCGTGGGAGAACAGCTTCGAGGACGTCATCGGCCGCCTCGAGGAGAAGGGGCTGACCGCCGAGCAGGCGGGCGAGCTGCTGGCTAACCTCGACATCTCGCCGGTGATCACGGCCCACCCCACCGAGGCCACCCGCCGCACCCTGTTAGAGGGCCAGCGGCGCATGTTCCTCAAGGTCAAGACCCTCGACGACAACCGCCTGCCCCCGGCCGAGCGCGAGGCCCTGGAGCGCGACCTGGGGGTGGACATCCAGATCCTGTGGAAGACCGACGAGGTGCGGGTGCGCCGGCCGCAGGTCGAGGACGAGATCGAGAACGGCCTGTTCTACTTCCGCGAGAGCCTGTTCCTGGCCGTGCCGCGCATCTACCGCAAGCTGGAGCAGGCCCTGTACGGCGTCTACGGCGACGCCGCGCCCGAGGTCCCCAACATCCTGCGCTTCGGCTCCTGGATCGGCGGCGACCGCGACGGCAACCCCTACGTCACCGCCGAGACCACCGCCTGGGCGCTGCGCACGCACAAGCGCGAGACCCTGTCGGCCTACATCGAACGGATCAACCAGCTGCACCACATCCTGTCCCACTCGGACCGCTTCGGGAAGCCGTCGGAGGCCTTCCACGAGCGCCTCGAGCACGACCGGCGCTGTTTCCCGGAGATGGCCCGCGGCCTGCAGCAGCGCTACTTCCACGAGCCCTACCGCCAGAAGCTGCGCTTCATGCGCGAGCGCCTGCTGCGCGCCCACAAGGCCAACGAGGCGCGCCTGGCCGGGACCATCCCCGGGGCCGAGTGCGACTACGCCTACGTCCACGAGAGCGAGCTGCTGACCGACATCGACTCCGTCCGCCAGTCGCTGGCCAGCCACGGCGACGCCGCGGTGGGCGACCGCGAGCTCAAGGACCTGCGGCGGATCGTGGAGACCTTCGGCTTCTTCCTGGCGCGGCTGGACGTGCGCGAGGAATCCACCCGCCACACCGCCGCCGTCACCGAGATCCTGACCGCCCGCGGCGATCTACCGCGGCCCTACGAGCAGCTCTCCGAGG
>DATFLO010000172.1:0-2592 GCA_035267605.1 Gammaproteobacteria bacterium | reverse complement strand
GCGTGCGCTTCATGGGCGAGACGGCCAAGATCCTCAATCCCGAGAAGCGCGTGCTCATGCCCTCGTTGGAGGCCGAGTGCTCCCTCGACCTGGGCTGCCCCGCCGAGGAGTTCGCCGCCTTCTGCGACGCCCACCCCGACCGCACCGTGGTGGTCTACGCCAACACCTCGGCGGCGGTGAAGGCCCGCGCGGACTGGGTGGTGACCTCCTCCATCGCGGTGGACGTGGTGCGCCACCTGCACCAGCGCGGCGAGAAGGTGCTGTTCGCCCCGGACAAGCACCTCGGCCACTACATCGAGCGCGCCACCGGCGCCGACATCCTCAACTGGCCCGGCTCCTGCGTGGTCCACGACCATTTCAAGGCGGAGGAGCTCAAGGTCCTCATGGCCGAGCACCCGCAGGCCCGCGTGCTGGTCCATCCGGAGTCGCCGCAGGCGGTGATCGAGCTGGCCGACGTGGTGGGCTCCACCACCCAGCTGATCCAGGCGGTGACCGACCTGGGCGCGGACACCTACATCGTGGCCACCGACCGCGGCATCTTCCACAAGATGCAGGCGGCGGCCCCCGCAGCCACCTTCCTCGAGGCCCCCAGCGCCGGCGCCGGGGCCACCTGCCGCAGCTGCGCCCACTGCCCGTGGATGGCCATGAACGGCGTGTCCAACCTGGTGACCAGCCTCGCCGAGGGCACCAACGAGATCCACGTGGATCCCGAGGTGGGCCGTCAGGCCATGGTGCCCCTCAAGCGCATGCTGGACTTCAACGAGGCGCGCAAGCGCCGGCTGCAGGGGGACTGATCCGGCCGGCAGCCGGTCTTCCGGGACCCCGCGCGGGCCCCTCCTTTCCCCTGCCCGGCCGTTTCGCGCCCGGCCGTTTCACTCCCGGTCCGCCGGGCCCGGCTCAGCCCTCGCCGCCCTGCTGGTCCTCGATGTCCTTGCGCACCTGCTCCATGTCGAGGTCGCGGGCCTGCTGGATCACGCTCTCCAGACCCTCGCGCGGCAGCACACCGGACTCCTGGAAGATGATGACCTGCTCGCGGAAGAGCATGAGGGTGGGGATGGAACGGATGCCGAAGTGGGCGGCGAGCTCCTGCTCCTCCTCGGTGTTGATCTTGCCGAAGACGATGTCGGGATACTCCTCCGACATCTCCTCGTAGATCGGCGAGAAGGTCTTGCAGGGCTGGCACCAGGAGGCCCAGAAGTCCACGAAGACCATGTCATGGTTCATGATGGTGTCTTCGAAGTTGTCCTTGGTCAGCTCGGTGGTCGCCAAAACGGGCTCCTTTGGTCTCGTGCACGGCAAAATGGGCCACATCCTCCCACGTCTGCACCGGGACGCAACCCCGTTTCCTGTCTTGGAGGGGCACCACCCCCCGGCCGTTCCCCGCACCGCGGAGACCGCATCTTGCTGGAATCCCTGGACGTTGAGCGCAAGCTGGACAAGGCCGACTACAAGGACCGGCTCAAGGCCTGGCAGATGGAGCTGGTCCGCCTCCAGCAGTCGGCCATGCGCCGGGGCGTGCGGGCCATGGTGGCGCTGGAGGGCATGGACGCGGCCGGCAAGGGCGGCGCCATCCGGCGCCTGGTGCGCCCCCTGGACCCGCGCGGCTTCCGCGTCTACCGCGTGGGACCGCCGGCGCGGGAAGAGCGCGAGCGCCACCACCTCTACCGCTTCTGGACCAAGGTGCCCCTGCCCGGCGAGCTGGCGGTGTTCGACCGCTCCTGGTACGGCCGGGTGCTGGTGGAGCGGGTCGAGGGTCTGGCCGGCGAGGACCAGTGGCAGCGGGCCTACCGCGAGATCAACGACTTCGAGCGCACCCTGGCCGACGCCGGCGTGGCGCTGGTCAAGTGCTGGCTGCACATCGATGCCGACGAGCAGCTGGAGCGCTTCGAGGCGCGCCTGGCCGACCCCCTCAAGGCCTGGAAGATGAGCGACGACGACTGGCGCAACCGGGCCAACTGGGACGCCTACCAAGCGGCTGCGGAGGACGCCTTGGCCCGCACCGACACCGAGGCCGCCCCGTGGACCCTGATCCCCGCCAACCACAAGCGCTACGCGCGCATCGCCGTGCTGCAGGCGGTCGCCCGGGCCATTCGCGCCCGGGCCGAGGCCGAGGGCCTGGAATGCCCGCCCTTCCAGGGGCGGCCGCTGGACTGAGCGCTACGGCAGCCCGGGGAAGCGGTCGCTCGCGTAGCGGCTGTGGCAGGTGACGCAGGCGTGGCTCATGGCCTGGAAGATGTCCAGCTCCCGGCCAGTGTCCCCGGCCCGGGCGGCCTCCGCCAGCTTGCCGGCGCGCCGGTGGAAGGCGCGGTCCAGCTGGATAAAGGCGGGCGGCACCGCCCGCTTGAGGTCCTTGCGGTCGGCCGGCGTGAGCGCCTGGTCGAGGATGAAGCTGTCATGGATGGCGGCGGCCCGGTCCGCCACGGTGGCGTGGTCGCCGGTGACGATGGCCCCGTGGATGGCGCCCATGGCGCCGTCGATGGCGTTCATCTCCCGCCGCAGGAGGCTATCCAGACGCGGGGTAAGCCCGGGTGTCACGGGCTCGGCGGCGCCGGACGCCGCCGGCAGCCCCAGCAGGGCCGCGGCGAGGACGCC
>DATFLO010000171.1:0-39673 GCA_035267605.1 Gammaproteobacteria bacterium | reverse complement strand
TCTCCGCAAAGGTGCCGGCGCAGAAGAACAGGGTGATCTTCATCAGGCCCTGGTGGACCAGGTGGGCCAGCCCTCCCACCAGGGCCACGCTGCCGCCCAGAGCCGCGCCCAGGGTGATGTAGGACACCTGGCTGACGGTGGAATAAGCCAGGCGGCGCTTGAGGTAGTCCTGAAACAGCGCCCGCACCGAGCCGTAGACGATGGTCGTCGCCGCCAGGGCCGCCAGCACCGGCAGCACCCCCAGCGCGGCGGCGGTGTCCAGGCCGAAGACGTCGAGCACCACGCGCAGGATGCCGAAGGCCCCCGCCTTGACCACCGCCACCGCGTGCAGCAGGGCGCTCACCGGCGCCGGCGCCACCATGGCGATGGGCAGCCAGCCATGCAGCGGCACCAGCGCCGCCTTGACCCCGGCACCGCCCACCAGCAGCGCGAAGATGGCGACCAGGGCCGCCGCCGGGGCCATGTCCGCCTCCACCACCCCGCCGGGGGTGAAGGTCACCGGCCCGCCCACTAGGTGGTGCAGCCACACCAGGCCGATCAAAAAGGCCATGCCGCCGGCCAGGGTGTAGCCCAGATAGACCTGCCCGGCGCGGCGCGCCTCGCGCGTGCCGCGGTGGACCACCAGGGGATAGGTGGCCAGGGTCAGCAGCTCGTAGAAGACGAAGAAGGTGAACAGGTTGCCGGCCAGGGCCACGCCCAGGGTGGCGCTGACACAGAGGCTGAAGAAGCCGAAGAAGCGGCTGCGGTGAGGGGCGTCCTCCAGATACCCGATGGCGTAGACGGTGGTGAGCAGCCACAGAACAGCCGACAGCCCGGCCAGAAGCAGCGACAGGGCATCGGCGTGAAACAAGATCTCCATGCCGAGCACGAACGGGATGCGCGCCTCGGGGGTGCGGCCGGCCGCCACAACCGCCACCAGGGCCACCACCACCGCCAGCTGGACCCCCGCGGCCGCCAGATTGAGGGCGGTACGCAACCGGTGGCGATGCTCCGCCAGGAAGGCGATGATCACCCCCGGCCCCAGGGCCGAGCCTACCGCCAGCAGCGGCAGCCAGGGGGCATCGCTCATATCGCCGCCCCCGCAGCCCCAAGAACCGGCTCCAGCACCGGCGCCAGGAAGCCCATACCCAGGGCGGCCAGGGCCAGGGCCAGGGCGCTCCATTCCAGCGCCGGGCCCGGCCGGCGGTGCACCGGACGCAGCTCGCCGGGCTCACCCTCGGCTCGGAAGGCCTGCACCAGCACCCGGAAAACGTAGCCGGCGGCCAGGAAGGTGCCCACCGCAACCACCGCCGGGCCGGCCCAGGAGCCGGCGGCGATCATGCCCTCCAGCAGCATCCACTTGCCCACGAAGCCCCCCGTGGGGGGCAGGCCGATGAGGCTGACCCCGGCAAGGGCGAAGGCGGCGGTGGTGAGCGGGAAGCTCGGCAGGACATTGTGCAAGTCGTCGATGCGGTCGGTGCCAACCGCCCACAGCAGGGTGCCGGCGGCCATGAAGGCGGCTGCCTTGGCCAGGGCATGGGCCAGGGCCAGGTACAGCACCGCCTCCCGGCCCAGAACGGCGGTGGCCGGATCGGCGAGCAAGGGGAAGGCCAGGAACAGGTAGCCCACCTGGGCCACGGTGGAGTAGGCCACCAGCAGCTTCAGGCGCTCGGCGGCCAGGGCCTGGAACGACCCCCACACAACCGCCACCGCCCCCAGACCGGCCAGCAGCCAAGTGCCGGCGACACGGTCAAGGGGCTCGAACACGCCGAACCAGAAGCGTAGGAGCAGATAGAGGCCAGCCTTGATCACCAGCGCCGACAGCGCGGCGCTAACCGGGGCGGGAGCCTGGCCATGGGCGGGGGGGAGCCAGAAGTGCAGGGGGAAAAGCGCCGTCTTGAGCACCAGTCCGGCCGTCATCACCGCCAGCGCCACCGCCGGCAGCGGTCCGGCGACCATCAGCCCGGCCAGCAGGCCCAGGTCGAGGACCCCGAAACGGCCGTAGAGCAGGGCCACGCCCAGCAGGAAGAGCAGCGAGCCAACCAGGCTCACCAGCAGGTAGCGCAGGGCGGCCCGCACGGCGTCGGCCTGACGCGCCAGGGCCACCAGGGCCACCGCGGTCAGGCCCACGATCTCCAGGGCGACATAGGCGTTGAAGGCGTCGCCAGTGACGAAGAGGCCGTTCAGCCCCGCCCACAGGCCCCACCACAGCGGCCAGAAGGACCCCTCCGCCGAAGCCGGGGCGCCGGCCTCGGGCCGGAAATAGCGCATGGCATAGACCGTCAGCGCCACGCCCACCAGCGCCGTGACGGCCAGGAACACCGTACCCAGGCCATCCACCGCGAGCGTGATGCCCGCCGGCGCCGGCCAGCCCCCCACCGCATAGCGCAGCGGACCGCCCGCTGCCACCCTCGCAGCCAGGGCGGCAACCGCCGCGACCACCGCAGCCGAGCCGATTCCGGCGAGCAGACGCGTCCCCCGCGGCCACAGGAAGGCGGCCAGGGCCAGCGCCAGCGGCACCACCACCGGCCAAATCGCGGCGGCCACGGCTAGACGTCCCCCCCACGGCCGGGCCCGGGGGCCTGAAGCCTACGAATCAAAGCCAGCGCAAGGGCGGTGGCGCTAACCGCCACCACGATGCCGGTCAGAACCAGGGCATGGGGCACCGGATCGGGCGGGCTGTCCCCGCGTTGAGCGCCCGCCACCAGGAGCAGGAACACCCCGGTTCCGGCCACATTCACCGCCAGCACCTTGCGCAGCATGCTCGGCCGCACCAGCAGGGCGTGCACGCCCAGGCCGAACAGGGCCGCGCCGGCCAGGGCCAGAGGCAGCGCAGTGAGGGTCACCGGGAAGTCCTCCGGCCGGGCCCCACGGCATCGAAGAGGACCACCAGGATGACGGCGATGGCCACCGCCACTGCCGTCTCGATGGTCAGCACCAGCGCCCCCTTCGCAGCCTCGGGATATTCCAGGAAGCGGCCCCCGGCGGGCATCACCCCCACCGCTACCCCCAGGAACACTGCCGTTCCGGCGGCCACCAGCAGGGACCGAAGGCGGCCATTGTCCACAGGGGGAACGGGCAGCCCCGCCAGGCGCAGCAGGATGCCGGCAGCGGCCAGAACCGCCGCGCTCTGGAAGGCGCCGCCGACCCCCATGGTCCCCTGCCACAGCAGCCATCCCGCCACCAGGATCATCACCGGCACGGCCACCCGAACCAGCCCCTTCAGGACCGGAGAGGGCGGCTCGGGGGGCGCCACCGGGACCGCCCCCACCGCCGCCACCCCGACCAGGGCAATCCACACCACGGCCGTCTCCAGTAGGGTGTCGTAGCTGCGAAAATCCAGCAGCACGGCGGTGACCGGATTGGCGAGCTTGCCACCGACGTCCGGGGCGGGGCTGGGCGGCGCGGGGGTGCCCGTCTGGGCCGCCACCAGCACCGTCAGACCGGCGGTCAAGACCAGGGCCGGCACCGCCACAAACCAGCTCGGGAGGCGGACACCGGGCCCGGCATCCCGGGGATGCTCCCCCGTGCCTGCGAGGGTGTTGAGGAACAACGCACCGCTCACCCCGGCACCCAGGGCGGCCTCGGCCAGGGCCACGTCCGGGGCACCCAGACGCAACCAGGTTACCGCCACCAGGAGGCCGAAGACGATGAACAGCACGCCAGCCTGGAAAAGGTCAGACACGCGCAACAGGCGCCAGGCCAGTCCCACCAACAGGATGGCCAGAAAAACGTCGAGCGCCAGGGACATGGCTAGTCCTCCGCGGCGGCCGACGCCAACAAAGCGGACAAAGTGCCGCTGGCCAGAAGCACCAGGACCCACACCAGGAGCAGGAAAACAGCGGTGGTCACCGAGCCCGAACGCAGGGCCAGCCCGAGCACCACCAGCCCCAGCCCGGCATTGTCCGCCTTGGTCAGCGCATGCAGACGGGTGAGTGTATCGGGGAACCGCAGCAGACCGACGGTGCCGGCGGCAAAGAAGCCGGCCCCGCCCAGCAGGCTGGCCCACGCCAGGATCTCAATCATCATTGCCGGCCCCCCGCTCCGGCGGCGCCAGATAGCGGCGGACGAAAGCCACGCCGGACACCGCCGCCAGCAGCGCCACCACGAGGGCCACGACACGCCCGTTGGCGGCGCCCAGCACCAGCACCAGGGCCACCCCCACGGTGCCCAGCAGCTGGGCCACCATCATGCGGTCCACCGCCGTGGGCCCGCGCTCCAGGCGCACAAGACTCACCGCAGCCAGGGCCGCCAGCACCAGGGCCAGGGCCGTCAGCCCGCTCACGCCCGCCGCTCCCGGCTCACCCCGAAAAGGGCGGCGACGCGCCTCTCCAGTACCGCCAGGTCCGCCTCCAGTGGCAACCCCCGGTCAATGGCATGCAGATCGACCACACCGTCGCGGTCGGCCACGAACAAGGTCCCCGGAAGCAGGCTGACGCAGTTGGCGAAGAAGGTGCGCGCCGTTCCTTCCGGCAACCGGCAGGGGTAGGTAATGCGTCCGGGGTCGATGGGCAGCCGCGGATGGACGGCACGCCGGGCCACATCCCAGGCGCCCCGCAGGGAATGGCCGAGGAAGAAAGGCACGAAGGCCAGCGCCGCCAGCGGACGGGGCGAGCGGCCAGTGTCCGGGGCCAGGGACGCCCCGGCCCAGGCGGCCAGGACCGTTACCGGGGCACCTACCAGCCAGGCGCCGGTGGCGCCTCCGGTGAGCAGTGCCCAGAGCAAACCGAGAGCAAGGAGGTGGAGGGAAAAGGATCGGGCCACGGGGCTCCTCTGCTGACAGGTCCATCTCCTTTGTATCCCATATCCCGAAGGCCCCAGGCAACGTGATTCCGCGGCACGGACCGACCTCTACGCTGCCACCTCGAAGCCCCCGCAACAGGAGCGCCGGCAATGCCCCCACACCGATCCCGGCACCGACGAGGCCGGCGAGCTGGCCCATCTACGCGCCGCGAGGGGCAGCTCGAGGCCCTGCTGCACGCCCTGTACGCCACCAGGACGGCAGGGCGGGACCGCTGCCTGCGGCCTCCCCGCTAGGACCCCTGCGCCGCCAAGCGTTGTTCGGCGGTTTCCAGGAAGTCCCCCACGGCCCGGCGCAGTAACCCCTCCAGGGCGGCCGTCACGGCCTCCAGGCGGTTGGCCTGCGCCCGCCGGGTGAGCGTCGAATGTCGGCGCAGCACCGCCTCCCCCTCGACCCGATCCCACAGCACCGCCACCAGGGTCACCCGCACCGTGGGCGGGCCGCTGGCGCCCTCGCCGTATTCGGCCTGGAAATCGCGCACCGCGGTAATCAGCCGATAGCGCGCCGGTTCCGGTCCCCAGGCGGCCGCCCCCAGGCGGTTCTCCACGCTGGAGGCCAGGAAATCCTGCAGCAGGTCCGGCAGGGGCGCCGACCAGCGGGCGCCGGCGTAGTGGTCCAGCCGCCGCCCGCCGCGCAGCACGGCGATCCGGTCAGAGGCGAGGCCGGCCGGCACTTGCGGCTTGGCAACGGCGATGCGGGCGCCGTTGGTCGGCTGGCCGCCGCCCGCCAGGGGCGTAAGCACATAGCGCTGCGGCGGCGCCTCCGCCTGCGGGAGGGACACGCACCCCGCGAGCAGCAGGGCGGCCAGCACCGCCAGCAGCGGTTGCGGACGACAGGCGGGGGCTTGGCGCGGGGTCATTGCGGGATCTCCATGCCGCCGGACTTCTTGGGATAGACCAGCTGCGACGGGTCCGAGCGCAGCTCGCTGGCCAGGGCCCGGATCTCGGCCAGGGTGCCGCGGCCGTCGCGCAGGAACCGGCGCAGCTCGGTCAGGCCCTCGCCGGCGAAGCGGTCGAGGTTGCCCTCGTGGCGCTCGGAAAGCCGGTCCAGGCGCGCGCTCAGCGAGCGCATGTGGGCCAGCGTCGCCTCCACCTCGGGCACCATGTCGCGCAGGCGGGGGACCAGCTCCTGCCCCTTGGCCAGGGTCTCGCGAGCCTGCTTCGCCGTTCGGTCCACCTCGCCGAGGGTGCCTTCGGCCTTGCCCACCAGCCCCTCGGCGTGGCCGGCCAGCCGGTTGAGGCGTGCGGAAAGCTCACCCGCGTTATCCAGGGTGCGGCTGAGGCTGTCGATATTGTCCTCCGACAACAGCCGGTCCAGGCGGTCGGCGATGCGCGCCACCTGACCGGCCACCTGCGGCAGGTCCTCCATGACGCGGTCGAGCTGGGACGGCCGCGCCTGGATCACCCGGTAGGGCTGGCCCTCCTTGCGGGGCGGGGGCGGTCCCTGGGCCGGAGTGGTGAGCTCGATGTAGGACAGGCCGGTGATGCCCTTGGGCTTGATGCGGGCGACGGTGTCCTCGGTAATCGGCGTATGCGGCTGGATGGCGATATCGACGCCGATGGCGTCGGGCCGGTCGGAGGCCAGCCGCACCGCCGCCACCCGCCCCACCTCGACGCCGCGGTAGCGCACCCCGCTGCCCTTGTTGAGGCCGCCGACGCCGCCCTCGAACAGGATGGTGTAGCGCTCGCGCTCGGTGGCGCCGAAGCTCCCCGCCTGCCAGGCGGCGAAGCCCAGGAAGCCGGCGATGAGGAGCAGGACCACCAGGCCCACGGTCAGGTAGCGGACGTCCCGTTCCATGCTTGTCCCTTCTCCAGAAGGGCCCGCATGCGCGGGCCGTGGAAGTACTCGCGGCTCCACGGGTGATCGACCTCCAGCATCTCCTCCAGGGTGCCGGTTGTCACCTGCCTGTCCATGATCACCGCCAGCCGGTGACAGACGTTCACCAGGGTGTAGAGGTCGTGGGTGACGATCACCACCGTCAGCTTGAGGGCCTCCTGCAGGTACTGGATGAGGTCGTCGAAGGACGCCGCGGCGATGGGGTCCAGTCCCGCGGTGGGCTCGTCCAGGAACACCACCTCCGGCTCCAGGGCCAGGGCCCGGGCCAGGGCGGCGCGCTTGACCATGCCGCCGGACAGCTCGGCGGGGAAGCGCTCGCCGGCGTGCATGGGCAGGCCCGCCAGGTGGATCTTGAGGGCGGCCAGCTCCTGGCGGACCGGCCGCGACAGCCGCAGATGCTCGCGCATGGGCAGCGCGACGTTCTCTAGCACCGTCAGCCCCGAGAACAGCGCGCCGCGCTGGAACAGCATGCCCCAGTGGCGCTGGTAGCGCATGCGCTTGCGGTGGGGCAGGTTCAGGATGTCGCGCCCCTGGTACAGGATGCGCCCGGCCTGGGGCCGGTTGAGCCCGAGGATGCTGCGCACCAGCACCGTCTTGCCGCTGCCCGAGCCGCCGATCAGGCCCAGGATCTCGCCCTTGCGGATGGCCAGGTCGAGCCGGTCGTGGACCAGCTCGTCACCGAAGCGGTTCACCAGTCCCCGCACCTCGATCAGCGGCTCGCCGGTGGCGACATGGGCCATCTCAGATGCCCAAACGGGTGAACAGGATGGAGAATGCGGCATCAGCGGCGATCACCAGGAAGATGGACTGCACCACCGAGACCGTGGTGGACCGGCCCACGCTCTCGGCCGAGCCGTCCACGCGCAGCCCCCAGAAGGTGGCCACCGAGCCGATCAGGAAGGCGAACACCGGCGCCTTCATCACCCCCACCCAGAAGGTCCACGGGGTCAGCGCCGAGCGCACCTGGGTGAGGTAGGGGTCCGGCGGCAGGCCCATCAGCAGGTAGGCGGACAGGGCGCCGCCGGCCAGGCCCACCAGGTCGGCCAGCACCGTGAGCAGCGGCAGCATGATTACCAGGGCCGCCACCCGGGGCAGGACCAGCACCTCGAAGGGATCCATGCCCATGGTCTCCATGGCGTCGATCTCCTCGTTCATCTGCATGGTGCCGAGCTCGGCGGCGAAGGCCGATCCGGAGCGCCCCGCCACCAGGATGGCGGTAAGCAGCACGCCCATCTCGCGCAGCAGGGACACAGCGGTGAGATTGACGGTGAAGATCTCGGCGCCGAAACGGGCCAGCTGGGTGGCGCCCTGGTAGGCGAGGACGATGCTGATGAGGAAGGCGAGCAGGGCGACGATGGGGATGGCGTTGACGCCGGAGCGGTGCATGTTGGCCACCAGCGAGGCGAAGCGCAGCCGGAAGGGCAGGACCAGCGACAGCATCAGGGTCTCGCCCAGGCGCAGCAGGAACAGCGCGGCCTCGCCGGTATGGCGGACACCGTAGACCGTCCACTCGCCCAGGCGCTCCACCTGATCCGCCAGCGTCTCGCGCACCCGGCGCGGCTCCTCGCCCGCCGCCGGGAGCCCCGTCTCCAGCCGGTCGAGGAAGCGCTGATGGGCCGGCTTGAAGCCGGTGACCTCGGTGGCGAAGCCGGCCTGCTCCAGATCCCGGACCGCCTTGTGCAGGATCCAGGCACCGGAGGTATCCAGCTCGTGGATACCGCCGCAGTGCAGGGTGATGCGGGGAAAGCCGGACGCCTCGGCGGGCAGCCGGCCCAGGCGCTCCTTGAGCGCGGCGGCGTTCTCGATCACCCAGTCGCCGAAGACCTGGACAACCAGCTGTCCGGTCTGTCTTTCCAGACTCAGGAACTGTTCGGAGGCCATGTCCCCGCTGTCCGGCCGGTGGCCGGACCCCTTGCCCGCGCCCGTTCCACCTTAGCCCATACGCCGCCCGGCGATAAGGGCGCGGCGTTGTCGCCCTTTTCCCCGGACCGGGGAGCCCCACAAAAAACGAAAGGAAACAGCGTTCTACCCAGGATCCGCCAGGCTCGCCGGCGGCCGCGGGTGTCGGCGATCCGCAACGGCGGGCGCTCGCACGGCCCGCGCAAGCGCTCTTCAGTGGTCTGTTTATAGAAAGTTTTTTCAACATGGCACCGGCCTTGCTGGGGACCGGGGGACACCGGCTGCACCCGCACCCGACAGGCAACCAAGGAGGAACGGCCATGTGGAATACCGCCGCGCTGGAATGGAACGCGCTGCTGAACCGGGCGCGCTCGGCCCTGCTGGAGCAGGAGAACCTGCTGGCGGTGCTCGAGCATCCCCATCGCCCGTCGGTTTCCGGCCACCTGCCCGACCGGCGCCAAGCCATTGCCGACTGGGGCGCCACCCGTCGCCGCTTCCTGCACGCCTTCTATGGCCTCAGCGAGCTGGCCAACCGGCCCTCGGCCACCCAGCCCGTTGAGCTGCGCATGATGGTTACCCGCCTGGAAGTCACCGCTGGCCATCTGCAGCAGCGCTACCACGATGCCGCCTCGGGCCGCGGCGCCGGTTCCGGCCGGTGGTGGGGCCGCCTGCGGCCCCGTTCCGGCCCGGAGGGCCCGGCCCCGGGCCTGTAGCGCGGCTCCTGGACGTACGGCGCCCGCTCCCTTACGTTTGGCATAGGACACCAACCACGGGGACGAGACGCCATGCATCCATCCACGGCGGATAACGTCGGCAAGCTGATCCTGCGGATCGTGCTCGGGATCCTGATCCTCCTGCACGGTATCGCCAAGATCCAGGGCGGCGTCGGCTGGATCGTGGACACCGTCGGCTTTCTGGGCTACGCCGTTTACCTGGGCGAGGTGCTTGCCCCGGTGCTGCTCATCATCGGCTGGCATGCCCGCATCGGCGCAGCCCTGGTGGCGATCAACATGCTTTTCGCCATCGGTATTGCCCACACCAATGAGATCTTCGCGCTCACCTCGCACGGCGGCTGGCAGATCGAGCTCCAGGGCATGTACCTGTTCGCCGCACTGGCACTGGTCTTCACCGGACCCGGCAAGCTCGGGGTCAATCAGCGCTAGCGTCCCTCCCCAGGAGGCGCCGGGCCTTCCGTAGCGACGGAAGGCCCGTTCTGTACCGCCGTCGGCCATGGCAGTACCATCGCCCCAAGCCCAGGAGCCTCGAGGACGAGCATGGGCACCGCTCTGAGCCTTCCGGCCTGGCTGATGGCACCGCCCCAGTTCGGGGCCGCCCGCATGGCCCATGTCCGCTACCGGACGCGGCTGTTGGCCCTGATGGGCGCGGCGGTCACCATCGGCCTCCTGCCCAACGAGCTGTTCCTCGGACACCGGATCGATTTCCCCCTCATGGTGGCCTTCCGCACGGCCATGGCCCTGGCCCTGTTCTTCGCCGCCCTGGCCGTGCGCCGGGCCCGGCAGACCACCGCCGCCAGCCTCAGCGGCACCCTCGGCGTCTTCCTGCTGTTCCTGGCCGACCTGTTCCTGTTCCCCCTGGGCCTGCTGCACCGTCCCCCGGCCGCCCTGGCCACCGCCTACACCGTCACTCCCATCGCCCTCATCGGCATCTCCGGCATCTTCCCGCTGGCCCTGGCCGAGGGGGTGGTGCTGATCGCCGTGGTCGGCACCTTCTTCGGCGGCGGCCTGGCCGCCGGCCTGATCCCCGCGGGCTTCGACCTGGGCCAGGCCGCCTGGAGCGCCGCCCTGCTGGGGCTGGCGGTGCTCTGGATGCAGCGCGTGACCCTGCGCTCCCTGGCCGAGTGCGACTTCTCCATCCGTACCGATCCCCTCAGCGGCACGTTCAACCGGCGCGCCACCGACGAGGCCGGCACGGCGGCGGTTGGGGGGCGTTACGGCCTGGCCGTGCTGTTCATCGACATCGACCACTTCAAGCCGCTCAACGACCGCTACGGCCATGCCTGCGGCGACCAGGTCATCCGCCATCTGGCCCAGGTCCTGCTGGAGAACAGCCGGGGCGAGGACATCGTCGGGCGCATCGGCGGCGAGGAATTCCTGTTCCTGGCGCCGCGCACCCGCCTCCAGGGCGCCAAGCAGATCGCGGGCCGCATCCGCCGGACCCTGCGCCAGCTGCCGGCGAGCTGCGAGGAGCGGGAGGTGCCCTTCACCGTGTCCATCGGCATCGCCGAAGCGCGCCAGGGCGAGACTTTCGGGGAGGTGGTCAAACGGGCGGACCGGGCCATGTACGCCGCCAAGCAGGCGGGGCGGGACCGGGTGATGACCGCGCCGACGGCCCCGGGCGCCCCGGCCGAGGCGGTGGCGGAGCCGGACTGAGCCCCCGCCGCCCTCGCTGCAGACCGGCCGGACAGCACAAAAAAGGGGCGGCCCGGAGGCCGCCCCTGCTGCTGCGGTGCTGCCGTCCCGATCACTCGGGGAGATAGCTCTCGTGGATGTACTCGATCACCTGGATGGAGTCGTCCACCATCTGGGCGAAGGCGTCCACATTGCTGCCCGAGTAGTCACCGCCGAGCACGTCGTCCTTGAGGTTGACGGTGGTGGTGGTGTAGGTGCCGTCGCCGTCGGCGTCCTGCAGCACCTGCACGTCGGTGTCGAAGACGTCCCGATTGTAGGTGAAATCGGTGTAGTCCACGTAGGTGCTGCCGTCGTCGGCCTTGAGCGTGCCCGGGATGCCGAGGAGGGCGTTCATGTACTCCACCGTGTCCACCGAGGCGGTGCCGAACTTGTCGGCGGCCGCCGCCAGGAAGGCAGCGGCCTGGTCCGTGCTCCAGTCGATGCCGCTGTCCAGCTCACCGCCGTCGGTCATGGCGTCGATGTACAGCGCCAGGTTCTCGAGCGGCGAGTCGATGGTCTTGGTGGTGTCGGTATCGGCGTCGTAGAGCACCAGCCGGCCGCTGATGTCGGTGGTGATCTCATCGGCCTCCTGGATTGCCGCCATGGCCTCGTCGAAGGCGTGCTGCAGCACCTTGTCCGGGGCCCGGCCGATGTTCAGGCGGCTCAGCTCGACCTCGGTGGTGGCGTCCTCATCCACCGGGTGGCCTTCCTCGTCCAGCTCGATGGGGTTGCCGTCGGCGTCCACCGGCTGGACGTAGTACTCGCCGTTGATCTCCACCAGGATGGGCACTCCGTTCTCGTCGCGGTACAGCTCCCACATGTCGCCGAACAGGTCGCCCTTCTCGGTCCCGGCCTGGTCGGGCTTGCCGCCGCTGGCGCCGCCCGGGCGCCCTTCGCCGCCCGGCTGGCCGGCCCAGGCGGGGCGATCGGACTCCTCGTCGCTCTCGTCGAGGATGGAGGCATCCCGGCCGTGCTGGCCGTGGATGATGGTCCCCTCGACATCGTGACCGCTGCCGCTGCCGCCGTGCGTGCCGGAGCCCTTGCCCTGCTGGCGCATCTGGCCCTTGCCGCTGCCGTGATCGGTATGCTCCTGGGCGATAGCGAGCGGGGAGGCCAGCAGACAGGCCACCGCCCCCGTCACCGCCGCCTTCTTGCCGACCTGAAGAATCTGCCAATCCATGAAGCTGCTCCTTTTCCCCTGCGGGAATAGGTGATTTCGCCTGGCGGGCCGATTGGCCCGAATGAGGGGGTTGAGGCCGCGCCTTCCCCCGCCCTGGTTAGATGTTCTTTCCTCCCTTTCCGTCTACCTCCTCTACCCAATCACTCACAGCCCACCCCGGGGACGCAACCCCTTGCTAGAGCTCCATCCCGAGACGCATGAAATACTGGTTCCGGTGGTAATCCGCACCCTCCAGGTCGGATTCCCGGGCGGTATATTGGAAGTCCGGCTCCAGATAGACCTGCCGGTATAGGAAAAGTTGCATCGAGGCGCCGATCCCGACCAGGTCGTCCACCCGGTCGGTGCCCTGGAAATCGGCCTCGCCCAGCGACGCCCGCACCCCGAGCTGGAGGGAGCCGGTCAGCGAGTGCTTGGCCTGAACGCCGCCGACGGTGTACAGGTAGCTGGAGGCCCCCGGCTGGGTGGTCTCCTCCACCGAGCGGTCCAGATACAGGGCCACCCGGGTCTGTCCGGTGGCCCGCCAGTTCAGCCGCCCGCCGTAGTCAACGGTGCCGACATCCTTGAGGGCGGGGTCCTGGTAGTTTTGCTGCAGGTAGCCCACCAGCACCTCGCCCTGCATGCGCTTGGCCAGCTCCCAGCCCACCCCGACGGCGGCGCCGCCGCCGCTAGAGTCGCGCTGGTAGCCGAAATCGTCGCGGCGGTCCTTGTAGCGGCGCTCGTTGCCGCTGCCCTGGACGAACACCTCCCACACCTGGCCGGGCTTGGCGCCCACCCGCAGGCCGTACTCGAGGACATCGCGGTCGCGGTCGTCGTTGTTGATGTCGCCGGTGATGGTCAGCTGCTGGCCGTAGCCGTGGCCGGGCTGGGTGGCCGTCGGCACCAGGGTGTAGGGGACGTCGTCGTAGTTGAGGCGCTCGAAGGTGGCGCCGCCCTGGACCGAGAAGGTGTCGCCCTTGCGGCCCAGGCCCAGGTGCCCCTGGGTGGAGTGGACCGGGGTGGGCTTCTCGCCCAGGACGTCGTCGGGGGAGGTGCGGTCCTCGTGCTCCAGGCTGTGGCCGGCACCCCCGAACAGATAGGTGCGATCGGTCAGATCGAAGCGGCCGTCCCCGGAGACGTCGTACTCAGCCACGTCCTCGCTGCCGTGGGTGCCGTAGCGCAGGATGTCGGCGCCGGCCGCCAGGTTCAGGGCGTGCTGTTTCCAGTCGGAGCGCAGCCGCAGGGAGGGCGACACGGTGGTGACATTGTCGCCCTTCGCATCGCTCTCGGTGGCGTAGATGTTGCTGTCGTAGCCGTGACCGATCACCAGCTTGGGCAGCAGCCGGAAGGAGCCCACGCGGGTGCCGCTCAGGGCCTCCCGCAGCTTGGCCTGCTGTTCGATGGCGGCCGGGCCCTGGCGCTCGGGCACCCGCTCCTGGGCCCAGCCGAAGGTCGGCGCGGCCGCCAGCAGGGCGCCGACGGAAACGACAAACCGGATCTTGCCGGACATCAGCATCCTTTCTGGTGTGCGGACCAGGGACCGGGTCCGCAAGGCCCCCTCCGCCTTGGCACCGGGGAGGAGTCCAGGCCGGCCCCGACCGAAATGCGGAAAAGCCCCAATATTGCAATTCTTAAGGCCGTACGTGACGAAAATTGTCAAAAGCCTCCGATGGGAAGCTTACCTCCCCATGAGGGGCGGGTTCAGGCCCACATTATCGGAGAACAAGATCATCCGTCCATCCGCGAAGGCTACTGCCAGACTGGAAGTTGGGCAAGGACAGCCTGCCGAAATATTGTTTTAGATCAATTTTTCTCGGTTCTCTCCCCGAACGGGGGATAATGGGGGTGACGCGTCGTCGGATTTGGCTTAGTTTGGTCCCCCGGAGCACCCGATTTTCCCGCCGGCCCCAGCGACTCCCATTCAGTGCGTGAAGGAGAGGCACACATTGGCTCATTCGGCAGTCCGGTCAGCCATTCTGACAATCGGCACGGGCGTGGCGGCCTCCCTGCTGGCCGCGGGCCCCGCGGCGGCCCAGCAGCAGGAGGACATCCCCACCTTCCAGCCCATCACGGTGTTCGCCCTGGACCCCTACCAGAACGCCATCGAGCAGGGGCTGCTGGTGGGCGATCAGCCGGAGGACTGGGTCGTGCAGCCGTGGGAGCCCTGGTGGTACGACCCGGTCTACTACTTCGGCAAGTCGAAGCAGGGCTACCTGGGCGGCGCCAGCCACAAGGAGGCCGGGGTCCTGCCCCTGCCGGAAACCTACCGGCGGGCCCCGGGGACGGACGGCGGCGGGACCGAGCAGCCCGACAGCGGGGCGGCGCAGGCCGCAAGCGGGCAAGCCGCCGGGACCGCCAAGGGCACCCGGGTCCAATGGTTCGGCTACACCCAGGCCACCATCGAGGCCCTGGGCAAGGACGGCGTGCACCGGGGCAACGTGGTCGGCGCCGGCGACGGCCCCCGCTTCGGCGCCGACCGCGCCCGCATCGGCTACCGGGCGCGCTTCCTGGACGGGGTCTATTCCCAGCTGATGGTGGACTTCATCTTCGAGTCCAACCATGACCGGGTCATCCCCGAGATCATCCAGGACGCCTACGTCGGCTACGACTTCGGCGGCGCCCGGGTCCAGGTGGGCCAGTTCAAGGCCCCGGTGGGCATGGACTACGCCACCTCCGCCGCCAAGCTCGACATCACCAAGCGCGGCCTGGACACCGGCCTGGTGCTCAACCGCGTCGCCGGCGCCATGGTCTCCGCCGAAGCCGGCGGCTTCGGCATCGACGTGGGGGTGTTCAACCCCGCCGAGCGCAGCGGCTCGGTGACCGCCGAGCGCACCGGCCACGGCATCCCCGGCGACCAGTACGCCTGGGCCGGGCGCCTGCGCTACCGCCTCGGCTCCTGGCTGTACGCCGAGCTGTCGGGGGGTGCCAGCCAGGTCAACGGCGACGTGATCACCACCGCACGCAACCGCGACTACCCGGGCGCCGACTACCGCGTGGTGGACCTCGGCCTGCGCTGGCAGCCCACCGCCAATACCACCTTCAAGGCCGAGTACATCGAAGGCAGCAATGTCCGCAACCGCGCCGGCGACGACGAGTTCGTCTACTACCTGCACGCCGGCTACCGCTTCTCGCCCCATCTCGAGGGGGTGGTGCGCCACTACTACGCCGAGTTCAGCCCCGGCGCCGAGCCCGTGGGCGGCGGCCAGCGCGGCCAGACCGAGCCCACCCGCCTGACCAACACCATCGTCGGCGTCAACCTGTTCGCCAATCCCGACAAGCCCTACGAGGCGCGCCTGCAGCTGAACTACGTGTTCGCCGGCGCCGATGCCGGCTGGGACGTCTACAGCCCCGGCGTTCGCCCCAACTTCAAGGGCGTGGAAAAGTCGCAGTGGATGACCGACGACGCCTGGCTGCTGCAGGCGCAGGCCGCCTTCTAGCCGCCGCGCGCCCCGCCGACGATCGGAAAGGCCGGCCCTGCGAGGGCCGGCCTTTTTGCTGCCCGTCGGGCGAGCGCCGGCCTAGAACCACTGCACCGCCCCCACCCGCAGGCCGAAATCGGGGCTGCCATCGCTCAGGCCGGCGAAGGCGTCAACGGTGAGCGCACGCCCGCCTGGGAGCAGCCGGAACCCGCCCACGAAGGCCTCGCGCGGATCCTCGAGGTCATCGGTGACGGCGGTGCGCCCCTCCAGCCCGGCGTAAACCGCCGCCCCCTGCAGCAACCGGGTCAGCTGGACGCCGTACGCGGCCACGTCGTTGTAGTCGGTCCCGGGCGGGTCGCCGGTGACGGTGTAGCCGCCGAAAACCGCCGTCTCCCAGGCCCCGAGCCGCTGGCTCGCCCGCAGGAAGGCGCCGGCGTCGGTCTCGCCGGTGCCCAGGCCGGCCGACTCGTCGGCGGTGGGGACCTTGAGGGCGGCCGAGCCGTACAGGGCGAATCCCCGCACCTCGGGCACCAGCGTGTGGCCGCCGTGGAGGACGAGATCCCCGGCGCCGATCTCGCTGTCCTCGCCCTCCGTGGACAGCACATGGAACGGCATGGCGAAGCCGGCATCCCACTCCTCCGCCACCAGCCCGCCGTTGAACACCGCCGAGTACAGGGTGCTGGCGGTGCCGGTGCCGAAGTCCCCCCGCTTGTACTCCGCCGCCAGGCCCAGATACGGACGCGCCGCGGCGCCCGCGGCGCCCGGCAGCAGGACCACGCCGAGGAGACCGGCCAGGGCCAGTCCACGCATGAGCGGCTAGCCGGCCGCGCTCACTCCTGGTGGATGCGGTCGTGCAGGCGGTCCATGTCCTGGTCCATGTCCTTGAGGCGGTCGCGCAGCCGATCGCGATCGCCGTCGCTCAGCTCCCCCGCCTCCAGCCGGCTCGACATCTGGCTCATCTGCTGGGACATGCGCTGCATCACCTGCGCCATCTGGCGCTGCTGCTCGCGAGTCATGTCCCGCCCCATGAGCTGCGACATGTCCCGCATCATCTGCTGCATGCGGTTGGTCATCTGGGACATCTCGCGCATGGAATGCTGCTGCATCATGTGCGACTGGCTCATGCGCTGGGAGGAATCCTGCCCCATCATGTCCGAGCGCTGGGCCAGGGCCGGCTGGCACGCCATGGCGAAGCCGGCCAGGAAAACGGCTGCGGTCAGCTTGGTCGTCGTCATCATTCTCCCCCTTCGGGATGCAATCGATTGGTCTTCTATCAATAAGACATCCCTAATACAGGGGGTCAATACCGGGTTTCCCCGGTAACTCGTCGCGGATGGGGCGTGCATGCGGCGGATTGGCACAAAAAAGGGCGGCCCGAAAGGGCCGCCCGGCAGGCGAGAGCGACGGAAAGCTTGGTGGGCCCGGTCGGACTTGAACCGACGACCAAGGGATTATGAGTCCCCTGCTCTGACCAACTGAGCTACGAGCCCCGGAGGCAAAAATTTACCCCGGAACCGGGGCCGCCGGGAAGGGCGGCGCGGTCTCCGGGGCAAGGTGCGGGCCGGCCGCGGCCTCAGCCGGCGCTGCTCTCGCTGTCCACCTCCATGAAGCTCGACAGCCGCTTGGAGCGGGAGGGGTGGCGCAGCTTGCGCAGGGCCTTGGCCTCGATCTGGCGGATGCGCTCGCGGGTGACGTCGAACTGCTTGCCCACCTCCTCGAGGGTGTGGTCGGTCTGCATGCCGATGCCGAAGCGCATGCGCAGGACCTTCTCCTCGCGCGGGGTGAGCTCCTTGAGCACCTCGTCGGTGCACTCGGCCAGGCTGGCGGTGATGGCGGCGTCCACCGGGGCCTGGGTGTTCTTGTCCTCGATGAAGTCGCCCAGGGCGCTGTCCTCGTCGTCGCCGATGGGCGTCTCCATGGACAGCGGCTCCTTGGCGATCTTGAGGATCTTGCGCACCTTCTCCTCGGGCATCTCCATCTCTTCGGCGAGCTCCTCGGGGGTCGGCTCGCGGCCCATCCGCTGCAGCATCTGCCGTGACGTACGGTTGAGCTTGTTGATGGTCTCGATCATGTGCACCGGGATGCGGATGGTGCGCGCCTGGTCGGCGATGGCCCGGGTGATGGCCTGGCGGATCCACCAGGTGGCGTAGGTGGAGAACTTGTAGCCGCGCCGGTATTCGAACTTGTCCACCGCCTTCATCAGGCCGATGTTGCCCTCCTGGATCAGGTCCAGGAACTGCAGCCCGCGGTTGGTGTACTTCTTGGCGATGGAGATCACCAGCCGCAGGTTGGCCTCGGCCATCTCGGTCTTGGCGCGGCGGGCCTTGGCCTCGCCGGTGGTGATCAGGCGGTGCAGGTCCTTGACCTCGCGCACGGGCAGCCCGGCCTGGGCCTCGATCTCCTGCAGCCCGGCCTGGTTCTCGCGCACGCGCTCGCGCACGGCCTTGAGGCCGGTGGTCTTGGCATGGCCCTTGTCCACCAGCTGGTCGATCCACTCGGGGTGGCCCTCCCAGCCGTGGAACTCGCGCAGGAATTCCTTGCGGCTGAGGCCGGCCTCGCCCACGCACAGCTCCATGATGGCGCGCTCGGAGCGGCGCAGGTCGTTGACCTGCTCCTGGGCGCGGTCGGCGAGGTCGTCGATCAGTCGCGGGTTGAACTTGACCCGCTGGAACTCGCCGGCGAGCTCGTCGCGCTTGGCGTGGTAGGCCTCGGCGGCCAGGCCCTCGCCCTCGCGCGCCGCCTTGGCCTCGGCGTAGAGCGTCCGGCAGCGGTCGAAGAACTCGCCCGCCTGGCGCTCCAGCTCCTCCTTGGAGAGCTCCTTGCTCTCCTCCTCGCTGGCGCCTTCCTCCCCGGCCTCGTCCTCGAGCTGCTCCACGGCGGCGTCGAGGGCGGCGTCCTCCTGCTCGAGATCGCCCTCCTTGGCCTCCTGCTGCTCCTCGTCGTCGAAGGCCTGGATGATCTCGTCCAGGCGGCGGTTGCCCTCGGACCACTGGTCGGCCAGGCCCAGCACCTCCTCGAAGGTGGAGGGCAGGCTGCACAGGGCACGGATGACCTGGTTGCGGCCCTCCTCGATGCGCTTGGCGATCTCGATCTCGCCCTCGCGCGTGAGCAGCGGCACGCTGCCCATCTCGCGCATGTACATGCGCACCGGGTCGGAGGTCTGCCCCAGGTCGGCCTCGACGTTGGCCACGGCTTCCTCGGCGTCGTCCTCGGAGCCGCCAGCGGCGCCGATAAGCATCTCGTCCTCGGGGGCCTCATCGAGGACCTCGATGCCCATGTCCCCGATCATGGAGATGATCGACTCCACCTGCTCCGCCTCGAGGACGTCCTCGGGCAGGTGGTCGTTGATTTCCTTGTAGGTGAGGTAGCCGCGCTCTTTCCCCAGCGCGATGAGGCGCTTTAGCTCCGAGCGCTGCTCGGCCTGGTTACTCATGCGGCAATCCCTCCTGGCTGGACCGTACGAATCGGTTCGATATATCAGAACACGCCCCGGGCCGCGACCGGGGGCGGTTCCTCACTGCGATGCGGCGGGGCCGGCGGGGGCCGTCCCCATGCGCTCGAGCGCCTGCTCCTGGCGCTTGAGATCCTGAAATTCGCGCGCCTGTTCCGCGCTCCAGGCGGCCACGCGCGCCTCTTCCTCGAGGGCGTTGAGGCGCGCCTTGATGGCGTGCACCTGGAGCTTTTTCAAACACCCCTGCAGCTCCATGCGCCGGCCCTCGGCCGGCACCCCCGGGTCGACGCCGGCAAGCCCGGCCAGGGCCTCGCCGTGGGGCACCTCGCGCAGGTGCTCGAGCAGTGTTCCCACGGGCATCTGCGGCTGGGCCCGGACCGTCTCGGCCACCGTCAGCAGCAGGTTGATGCCCGCCGAGCGGTGGCGCTCCAGGTCGTCGGCCGCCGCCAGCACGTCCGCGGCCAGCTCGTGCGGCTCGCTCAGCAGCAGCAGCAGGGCCTGGCGGGTCACCGGCTGGCGCCGCAGCAGCTCCGCCGAGCGCTGCGCCCGCGCCGGGCCCGGCTCATCGGCATCGCCCCGCCCGCGGGCGGGGCTGCGCTCCAGGTGCTGCCGGACCGCCTTCTGCCCCAGCTTGACGATGCCATCCAGGCGCTGGACCAGGAAGTCGCGCAGCTTGGCGTCGCGGATGCGGCCGTAGAGGGGCCCCGCCAGCTCCAGCAGGCGGTCGCGCCCCTCGGCGTAATTCAGGTCAACGCGCTCCTTGAGCCCCTGGATCAGGAGCTCGAACAGCGGCGCCGCACCATCGACGCGGGCGCGGAAGGCCTCGGCCCCCTCGGCGCGCACCACCGAGTCCGGATCCTCGCCCTCGGGCAGGAACAGAAAGCGCACGGACCGCCCCCGACCCATCTCCGGCAGGGCGGTCTCGAGGCTGCGCCAGGCGGCCTCGCGGCCGGCATTGTCGCCATCGAAGGCGAGCACCACCTCGGGCACGGTGCGCAGCAGCAGCTTGAGCTGGTCCGCGGTCAGGGCCGTGCCCAGCGGCGCCACGGCGTTGTCCACCCCGGCCTGGGCCAGGGCGATGACGTCCATGTAGCCCTCCACCACCAGCGCCCGCTCGTGCTTGCGCAGGGCCTGGCGGGCCTCGAACAGGCCGTAGAGCTCGCGTCCCTTGTGGAACAGCGGGCCCTCGGGCGAGTTCAGGTACTTGGGCTCGCCGTCCCCCAATACGCGCCCGCCGAAGGCGATGACCCGCCCCCGGCGATCGCGGATGGGGAACATGAGCCGCCCGCGGAAGCGGTCGTAGACCGAACCGTTGCGGCTGACCGCCAGGCCCACCTCCTCCAGGGCCTGGCGGGCGGCCGTGTCCGTGCCCAGGGCGCCGAGCAGGTTGCGCCAGCCGGCCGGGGCGTAGCCCAGCCGGAAGCGCGCCGCGGTCTCGCCGCTGATGCCGCGGTCGCGCAGGTAGTCATGGACCGTAGCAGCCTCGGAATGGTTCCGCAGCTGGTACTCGAAGAAGCGCGCCGCCTTCTCGTTGACGGCGTGCAGGGTCTGGGGATCCGCCCCGCCGCCTGCGGCGGCCTTGGGCTCATGCTGCTCGCCGCCGCCGGCCTCCTCCGGCACCTCCAGGCCCAGGCGGCCGGCCAGCTCGCGCACCGCCTCCGGGAAGCGCAGGTGCTCGTACTCCATGAGGAAGCCGATGGCGTTGCCGCCGGCGCCGCACCCGAAGCAGTGGAAGATCTGGCGCTCCGGGTTGACGTTGAACGAGGCGGTGCGCTCCTCGTGGAACGGGCAGCGGGCCTTGAAGTTGCTGCCCTGCTTCTTGAGCGGCACGAACTCGTCGATCACCTCGACGATGTCGGCCCGCCCCAGCAGGTCGTCGATGAAGGACTGCGGGATGCGACCCATGGGCCTTCGGCTTCCCCGCCTCAGTGGGCGTTTTCCGAACCGCCCGCGAATTCCACCTCGGTCACGCCGGCGCCGCCCGCCTGCGGGCGGGCATGGGCGAAGCGGGCGACCCGGGGGTCGTCCGCCAGGGCCTGGTGCACGGCCTCCGAGAGCACGCCGGTGCCCTTCCCGTGCAGGACGGTGACCTGCGCGAGACCGGCGCCGTAGGCATTGTCCAGGAAATGCTGGAGCGCGGCCAGGGCCTCGTCGCGGCGCTGGCCGCGCAGGTCGAGCTGGGTGCTGGCCGGGGCTGCCGGGGCGCGCCGGGCGGCCCCGGCCGTCTCGGCGGCCGCCGGCTGCGGCTCGGCGCGGGCGGTGCGCTGGAAGTTGCCCAGCTCGCCCCGGACCCGCTTGCCGCCGATGTCCATCTCGATCTCGCCGCGCTCGCTGTCGACCGCCACCACCTCCCCCGACTTGCGGAAGGGGGCGAGCCGGCCCTTGTCGCCGACCCGAACGGCTTGTCCCCCTTTGACAGTGGCCCCCTGCTCCCGTTCCTCGGCGGCGCCCTTGCCGCCGCCCCGGAAGCGGCCATCCAGCTCGGCCAGGGCGGCGTCCGCCTCGGCGGTGTTGCCGGTCTCCTTGAGCCGGTTGATCACGGCGCGCACCTCGGCGCGCGCCGCTTCCAGGGTCTCGCTCCAGGCGCTGGCCGCCTCGCCGTAGGCGCGCTCGCGCTCGGCCTCCAGCCGGGCCCGCAGCTCGGTGATCTCGGCCTCGGCGCGCTCGGCGCGGGCACGGGCCTCGGCGGCGGCGGTGCGCTCGCCGTCGGCCTCGGCCAGCAGGCGGTCGCGCTCGTTGAGCAGGCGCTCCACCTCCAGGGTGTCCTCGCCGAGGGCCTCGCGCGCCGCCTCCAGGAGGTCGCCCGGCAGACCCAGGCGGGCGGCGATCTCCAGCGCCTGCGAGCGTCCCGCCTGGGCCCACTCCAGGCGATAGGTGGGCGCCAGGCGCTCGACATCGAAGGCCAGGGCGGCGTTGACCACGCCCTCGTGGGCCACGGCGTAGTGCTTGAGCCGGTCCAGGTGGGTGGAGACCAGTCCCAGCGCCCCCGCCGTGCGCAGGCGCTCCAGCACCGCGATGCCCAGCGCCGAGCCCTCGTTGGGGTTGGTGCCCGAGCCCAGCTCGTCGATCAGCACCAGGCGCCGCTCGTCGAGCCCCTCCAGCACGCCCTTGAGGCGCACCAGCTGGGCGGAGAAGGTGGACAGATCGGCGGCCAGGCTCTGCTGGTCGCCGATCACCGCCCACAGGTCGGCGAACCAGCCCACCGTCCCGGAGCCGGCCACCGGCAGGCCGCAGTAGGCCATCCAGTGGGCCAGCCCGACGCTCTTGAGCAGCACCGTCTTGCCGCCGGTGTTGGGGCCGGATACCACCAGACAGCGGGCCTCATGGCCCAGGGCCAGGTCGGTGGCCACCACCGCATCGGGACCGTGCTCCAGCACCAGCAGCGGATGGGCCAGCCCCGCCAGGTCGAAGGCGGCGCCCTCGCCCAGGGCCGGGACGGCGCCGCCCAGGTCCCGACGCAGGGACTCGCCGGCGCGCAGCAGGTCCACCAGGCCCAGGAAGTCGGCGGCGGCGGTCAGGTCCTCGCGCCCCCGGGCCACCGCGGCGGTGGCCTGCACCCGCACCCGGTGCTCGGCGCGGGCGGCCTCCGCCTCGGCGGCCTCCAGGGCGTTGTTCAGGGACACCGCCTCCAGCGGCTCCATGAATACCGTCTCGCCGCTGCCCGAGGCGGCGTGCACCACGCCCTTCACCTGGCCCTGGCTGTCGGCCTTGACCGCCAGCACGTAGCGGCCCTGGCGCAGGGTGACCCGGGAGTCCTGCAGGTGCGGGCGCAGGCCGCGGCTGGCGGCGCGCTCCTCCAGATGACCGCGCACGCGGTCGCGGGCGCGGCGCACCTCGGAGCGCGCCGCGGCCAGCTCGTCGCTGGCGTGGTCGCTGATGCCGCCGGCCGGGTCCATGATGCGGTCCAGATGGCGCACCAGCTCGGCCGGGCGGTTGAAGGCCCCCAGGAACTCGGCGAGCAGGGAGTCCTCGGCCTCGGCGGCGGCCGTCTCCACCTCGCCGGCGGCGCCCAGGAAGGCGTGGACCGCGCCCAGCTCGTCGGCCTCGAGGACCGCGTCCTCGATCCGGGCCCGCGCCAGGGCGTCGCGGATCTCGGGGAGGGCCAGGCGGGGCAGCGGCCGGCCTTCGGCGCTCTCGCGCGCCACCGCCGCCGCCAGCGCCAGGCGCTCGGCCGCCGCCTCGCGTCCGGCCAGCGGCGCCAGGGCCCCGGCCTTCTCGGCGCCGTAGCCATTGGCGGTGCGCTCGGCCACGGCAACCCGGATGCGGCCGGCCTCCAGGGGATCGTCAGGCGGCGGCCCCTGCCCGGACGCGTAGCGGCCGAGGACCGCCCTGTCCGGGTAGTCCTCGGCCGCTTGCGGGATATCGCGATCGGAGATGGGGGGTGGGGTCTCGCCCATAGGCCCGCGACTGCCGCCGGTCAGGAGGCCAGGCGGTCCTTGACCCGCTGGCTCACCTGGCCCATGTCGGCGCGCCCCTGCAGCCGCTCCTTGAGCACGCCCATGACCTTGCCCATGTCCTGGGGCCCGGCGGCGCCGGTCTCCTCGATGGCCTGGCCGATGGCGTCGTCGATCTCGGCGTCGCTCGGAGCGGGGGGCAGGTATTCGGCGAGGATATCCGCCTCGGCCGCCTCACTTTCGGCGAGGTCGTCGCGGCCTCCCTGGCGGTACTGCTCGGCCGAATCCCGGCGCTGCTTGATCAGCTTGTTGACGACGGCGAGCTGCTCCGGCCCGGAGAGCTCGCCGCCCTGATCGATCTCGGCGTTGCGAAGGGCCGCGTGCAGCATGCGCAGCAGACCCAGCCGGGCCTTGTCCTTGGCCCGCATGGCTGCCTTGATGTCGTCGTTGAGGCGCTCTTTCAGGTCCACCGGGGTCGCCGCCCTGTTCAGCGGTTGCGCCAGCCGGTGGAAGAACGCTCCATGCGGCGCTGCTGGCGACGCAGGCGCTTGAGCAGGCGCTTGCGGGCCGCGGCGGCCTTGCGCTTGCGGGCCTCGGTGGGCTTCTCATAGCGCTCGCGGCGGCGCGCCTCGGAGATCACGCCGGCCTTTTCGCAGGATTTGCGGAACCGCTTGAGCGCGGCCTCAAACGGCTCGTTGTCGCGTACCTTGACGGCTGTCATGGACACCCCTATGCAGTGTTGCCGATTTCACCGGAAAACTGGGTATTTTACGCCGATCCTTCAAACCATGGCAATGGGCCGGCTGCGAATCCCTGCGCGTGGGCCCCTCAGGCAGTAGAATGGGCCGCCCCTGGCCCACGCCCGACACCGACAGAGGACTTCCGTGCGCGTACTCGGCATCGAGACCTCCTGCGACGAGACCGGCGTCGCCATCTGGGACCCGGACGCCGGCCTGCTCGCCCATCGCCTGCACTCGCAGACGGCCATCCATGCCGAATACGGCGGCGTGGTGCCGGAGCTGGCCTCGCGCGATCACATCCGGCGCACCGCGCCGCTGATCGAGCAGGCCCTGGCCGACGCCGGCCTGGGCTACGCCGATCTGGGCGGCGTCGCCGCCACCGCCGGGCCGGGCCTGCTGGGCGCGCTGCTGGTGGGGCTGTCCACCGGCAAGGCCCTGGCCTACGCGCGCGAACTGCCCTTTTTGGGCGTCCACCACCTGGAGGCCCACCTGCTGGCGCCGGCGCTGGAGGATGATCCGCCGGCCTTCCCGTTCGTGGCGCTGCTGGTCTCCGGGGGCCACACCCTGCTGGCGGAGGTGGACGGGGTGGGGCGCTACCGGCTGCTCGGCCAGAGCCTGGACGACGCCGCCGGCGAGGCCTTCGACAAGACCGCCAAGCTGCTCGGCCTGGGCTACCCGGGCGGACCGGCGGTGGCCGCGGCGGCCGCCGGCGGCGACCCGGGCGCCTTCGACCTGCCCCGGCCCATGGTGGACAAGCCCAACCTCGACTTCAGCTTCTCCGGGCTCAAGACGGCGGTCCTCAACCGCGCCAAGGCGGCCGGCGGCGACGGACCCACGCCGGCCTTCGTGGCCGACCTGTGCGCCAGCTTCCAGGAGGCGGTGGTGGCGACCCTGTGGCGCAAATCGGCGCGGGCGTTGCAGGAGACGGGGCTGAATCGGCTGGTGGTGGCCGGCGGCGTGGGCGCCAACGCCCGCCTGCGCGAGCACTTCGCGCAGGGTGCGGGGGAGCTGGGCGCCGCCCTGCACTTCCCGCGCCCGGCGTTCTGCACCGACAACGGCGCCATGGTGGCCCACGCCGGCGCCCTGCGCCTGGCCGCCGGCGAGCGCGACGGCTGGGACCGCACCGCGGTGGCGCGCTGGCCGCTGGAAGAGCTGCGGCCGCCGAAGAAGTAAATCAGTGTTCAGTGTTCAGTGTTCAGTGTTCAGTGTTCAGTGTTCAGTGTTCAGTTGGCAGTTGGCAGTTGGCAGTTGGCAGTTGGCAGTTGGCAGGACCAGGCTCGGCCACTTCCTGGCCCGGCTTGCCAATCGCCGGGGCCGTTACTGAAAACTGAACACTGCCAACTGAAAACTTTCTGTTCCTGGCGTTCACCCCTTCCCCCCGATCCGCGACTCCTCCCCCCGCACCAGCCGCGCGATGTTGCCCTTGTGGCGATAGACCAGCAGCGCGGCCAGGAGCACGCCCAGCGCCACCAGCGGCCGCTCGCCGGGGTACCAGAGCGCCGTCCACAGCGGCACGCTCACCGCGGCCGCCAGCGCCGACAGCGACGAGTAGCGGCTGACCGCCGCCACCGCCAGCCAGGTGACCACCAGCGAGCCGGCCACCGCCGGGGCGGCGGCGAGGTAGACGCCGAGACCGGTGGCCACGCCCTTGCCGCCGTGACGAAAACCGGAGTAGAGCGGGAACAGGTGGCCGAGGAAGGGCGCGGCGGCCACCGCCGCCAGCGGCCAGCCGTCCAGCCAGACCATGGCCACGGCCACGGGGACCGTGCCCTTGGCGATGTCGGTGGCCAGGGTCAGGCCGGCGGCGGCCCGGCCGCCGAGGCGCAGGATGTTGGTGGCGCCGGGGTTGCCGGAGCCGTGGTAGCGCGGATCGGGAATGCCCATGAGGCGGGCCACCACCACCGCCGAGGTGAGTGAGCCGACGGCGTAGGCGGCGGCGAAGGCCACCGCGGTCACGAGCCAGAGCGTCACGTCCGGGTTCACAGGCGCTTCCTCCGCGGGCGCTGGACTGGGGAGGGCGACAGGGTACCCGCCGCGATCGCGGACCGCACCCCCGCCCCGGCGGGCGCGAGGCCTACCGGATGCTCAGATCGAAGCGCAGGGGGCGCTCCGCCTGCCGCCCGAGGCGGGACAGCAGGTCGCCGCCGCGCAGGCTCAGGGCCGAATCCGGCACATCCAGGCCGCGCGCCAGGGCGCGCTTGAGGTAGGCGCGCTTGTCGGCCAGCCGGCCGTAGACGTCCGGGTAGAAGACCCCACGGCGGCCATCGAGGACCAGGGGCTGGTAGCGCACCCGCACCGGCACCGCCCGGGGCAGGCGGACGGTTACCGGACGGGCGGGCCGGGCCCGGCGCTGCCGCCGGATGCGGGCGCGGGCCTCGGGACCCAGAAGACGCCGCTGCAGGTATTCGGCCAGGGCGCGCGCGTCGCGGTTGGCCAGGCGCACGCAGCCGTGGCTGACGGCCCGGCCCAGGTCGGCCGTGCGCTCGGTGCCGTGGAGATAGACGGCCCCGGTCAGCGGCAGCTTGACCGCGCCCATGGGGTTGTCCGGCCCCGGCGACATGGGGCGGGCGCGGCCGGCGTCCATGGACGGCGGCGGCATCCAGCGCGGGTTCCAGACCAGCCGCCGCACCCGCCAGCTGCCCACCGGCGTGGGGGTGCCCGGGCGGCCCACGGTGACCGGGCGCTCCATCACCAGTTCGGCGCCGTCGTACAGGCGCAGGCGGAAGGCGGGCAGGTTGATCTCCACCCGCAGCGCCGAGGCCGCCGCCGGGGTCGCCAGCAGCAGCAAGGCCGCCGCCGCGAGCCGGCGCGGCCACCGCCCGCCTGCACAGGCTCGCCGGGTTGTGGTAGGGATAGGAGAATCCCCGGCAGGTTCCGTCGGGATCATTGACACCACCGCAGCCGCCAGCGCACCCGGCAAGGGCACAGGACCATGGAGCTAAAGCCGTATCTCAAGTTCATGGTGGACAAGGAGGGGTCCGACCTCTACCTCAGCACCGGAACCCCCCCGTCCATGAAGGTGGACGGCAAGCTCGCCCGCATCGGCAAGGAGGCGGTCACCCCCGAGGACACCGAGGCCATCGCCGAGGCCATCCTCAACCCCCACCAGAAGGAGCAGTTCGAGCGCGACCTGGAGATGAACCTGGCGCTGTCCTACTCCGGGCTGGGGCGCTTCCGCGTCAACGTCTTCCGGCAGCGGGGCTCGGTAGGCCTGGTCATCCGCCGCATCTACGACCAGATCCCCGGGTTCGAGGAGCTCAACCTGCCGCCCCACGTCAGCCAGATCATCGAGTCGCAGCGCGGCATGGTGCTGGTGGTAGGCGCCACCGGCTCCGGCAAGTCCACCACCCTGGCGGCCATGATCGACCACCGCAACAGCACGCACGCGGATCATATCATCACCGTCGAGGACCCCATCGAGTACGTCCATCACCACAAGAAGTCGCTGGTCAACCAGCGCGAGATCGGGATGGACACCCACAGCTGGGAATCGGCCCTGGAGAACACCCTGCGCCAGGCCCCGGACGTCATCCTGGTGGGCGAGATCCGCAACGCGGAGGTCATGGACCACGTCATCGCCTTCGCCGACACCGGCCACCTGGCCATCTCCACCCTGCACGCCAACAACGCCAACCAGGCGCTGGAGCGCATCGTCAACTTCTTCAGCGAGGAGCGCTACAACCAGACCCTCATGGACCTCTCCCTGAACCTGCAGGCGGTGGTGTCGCAGCGCCTGGTCCCGCGCGCCGACGGCCAGGGGCGCATCGCCGCGGTGGAGGTCCTGCTCAACACCGCCACCGTGGCCGACGCCATCGGCAAGGGCGAGTTCGGCCAGATCAAGGAGATCATGGAGAGCTCCCGCGACCTGGGCATGCAGACCTTCGACCAGGCCCTGGTGGATCTCTACAATGCCGGCACCATCACCGCCGAGGAGGCCCAGACCCACGCCGACTCGGTCAACGACGTGCGCCTGGCGATCAAGATGGCCAGGATCGAGAAGGGCGAGGCCCACCCCGAGGAGGCCAGCTACGAGATCGAGGAGGGCGCCGACGGCCCGCGGCGCAGTCCCGGGGGCGGCTCCCACCGCTTGTAAGCGGCCCGCTCCGGCCCCAGATGGGCCCCACCACCGAGCAACAGGAAAGGGCAGGAAATGGCGCAGGAAATCCAGTGGCAGGGGCAGGAGACCGTCGAGCTGCTTTCCCAGGCCCTGCACAACGGCGACGAGGTGATCGTCTGGTTCGCCGGCGAGCCGGTCCAGGATCTGGTGGACATGGCCCGGCACCTGGATCCCCTGCACGAGAAGGCCGACCTCAAGCGCCCCGGCCTGTTCCCGGTGCAGGCCGTGCTCGGCGCCAACAAGCACGAGCACATCAAGCCCCTCGCCGACCTGCACGACGTTGCCGACGGCAACGGCTATCTGGTGGACCTGGACCCCGACGCCGGCTCCATGCGCTTCCACAAGGGCGCCTGAGCCCCGGCGAAAACGCCAAGTCGCCAAAACGCCAAGAACGGCAGAAGGATGCCGGAAGGGTGCTGCCTAATGAGGAGTGCCCCTGGTGAGGTCTCCCCTGCCCCTGGGGCCCCAAGATCCAAGCCTTTCAAGGGTTTCTTGGCGTCTTGGCGCCTTGGCGTTCCTTCCTAGAACAGCGCATCCTCCCCGCTGGCCAGCTTGACCCCGCAGGCGTCCTCCACGCGCTCGAAATAGTAGAGCAGATCCAGCGGCGGCGAGACGCCGTCCACCCAGCGCAGAAACCCCCACTCGCTGACGATGTAGAGGTCGGCCACCGACAATTGGCCGCTGAAGAAGCGGCTCTTGGCCAGGACGTTGGCGAAGCGCTTGAGCTCGGCGCGCGACTCGAAGTCCAGGTAATCGGCGTAGCGGGCGTTGACCAGCTCCTCGATCTGGATACCGGTGCGCGTCTCCAGCTGGCGCCGGAAGTACTCGGCGGCGTCGGCGTCGTCGCCGAGGCCGGCGTAGCCCAGCTGGGTGGGGCCGCGCAGGCGGTCCACCAGATCCCCGAGCTCCGCCATCCAGGCCTTCAGGGCCTCGTAGTCAGCGCCCTCGATGGCACCCTCGAACAGCGGCGGCTCGGGGCTTTCGGCCTCGATGCGGCGGAGGATGGTCTCCGATTCCAGCAGGGCCTCGCCGTCGTCGGTGACGTAGATTGGCAGCTGCTTCCTGCCCGCCAGCTCGATGGGGGTCTCGAGGTCGGTGTAGGGCAGCGCCACCACCTCGACGTCCAGGCCTTTGGCGCCCAGCGCCAGGCGCACGCGCTGGGCCGGCGGGCAGAAGGGATAGTGATAGAGGGTGGCCATGGGCCGGCTGCCCCTTCAGTCGGAGGTGTTGAGGGACTGCACCGTGCCCACGATGAGCATGAGCACGCCGACGGGCACAAGCACGTAGACCGGCGAGTGGAAGTCGGTCAGGAAGCCGCCGATGGCGCCGGCGACAAAGGAGACGACGCCGCCGACGAGAATGACCTTGCCAAGCATGGGGACTCCTTGCGGGGCCTACCAGGAAACGTAGTAGTAGCCTTCCTTGCGCTGCAGCTCGACCATGTCGACCACGCCGCTGGCCACATAGGTGGCCTCGTCGATGATGTCCCCCTTGTCCAGACCCAGGGCCTTGAGGGTCTCGCCGCAGGCGTGGAAGCTGACGCCGTAGGCGGACAGGCTGCGCACCCGCTCGCGGACGTCGGGATCCACCGGCCGTCCGGGCTCCTTGAGCAGGAGGTGGATGCCGGGCCCGAAGCACTCCACCACGATGCCCACCTGATTGTCGTAGTGCTGCAGCACCACCGAGGCGCTGTGGACGATGTGGCCGTGATACTCGGGGTCATTGTGGTTGAGCTGGTACAGCACCTTGACGTCGGGCTCGTCGCCGGGGAAGGCCAGCTGGTCCTGGGCGCGGGCCTGACGGCCGCCGCCCAGGGCCAGGGCGCCGCCGCCCACCGCCCCGACCAGGCCGCGCAGCACGCCGCGCCGGGAATCGTCGGTCTCGGCGGCGGCCGCCGGCCGCCGCCCGCACTGCCAGAAACGCTTCATGCCCAACCTCCGAGGTGGCTATGGGAAACGGGCCCGAGCTGGGTCCACCGGCCCGACCCCTGGTAAAATTGCGACAACCTACCATAGCAAAGGGTCCCGACTCCCGGAGGGGATGAGGCATGGACCGTCGCCACACCGGCATTCACATCGGCGCCCGCGGCTGGACCTTCCCCGAGGACGTCAGCGGCCTGTATCCCGAGGATCTGCCGGCGGACTGGCAGCTCGAGCTGTACACCACCCAGTTCCACGCCCTCGAGCTGCCGGCCCTGGAAGCCCCGCCGGACGCCGAGGAGGTGGCCTTGTGGGAGGCCGAAACCCTCGAGGACGCCGCCCTGGCCCTGCCCCTGAGCGGGGACTGGGCCGTGCGCCTGGCGGCGGGCGGCGACCTGGACCCGCTGGTGCGAGCGCTGGAACCGCTCGGCGACAAGCTGGCGGTATTGCTGTGGCCGCAGCAGCCGCCCACGGAGGCGGCCCGCCGGTGGCCCGGCGTGCTCCATCTCGACGCCGGCGCCGACATCCTGAGCGAGGCCGCCCCGGGCACTCCCCCCGGCAGCCAGGGTCCAACCTATCGCCGCCTGGATGGTCCCGGACGCCATCACCCCGACACCCTGGACGCCCTCGCCCGGCACCTGGTGCAGCGGGCGGAGCGCGGCGTGGAGAGCTTCGTCTTCTTCGGCGACCCCGCCTATGCCCTGCTCGATGCCGGCGCCCTCAAGGAGGCCGTTGAGCGGGCGCTGGAGACGGGTTGACCGCCGTTCCCCACCCCCTTACATTGACCAAGCACTGCGCTGCCGAGTCGCCCGCGGGGAAGATGGATCGGCGACCGGCGCTCCCCTCCGGGATCTCCCGGACCCGGTCCGCCGGATTCAGCCCGGGCAGTCGGGCCCGGACCCGGGAAGCGCGGATACCCACACGGTGATCGGGGCCTCCCCCACCCACAAGGGGCCCGATCCAGGCAGGAGGAAGGGATGAGCTCGACTGTGGATGTCACCGACGGCACCTTCGAGGACGAGGTCCTCAACGCCGACAAACCCGTCCTGGTGGACTATTGGGCCGAATGGTGCGGCCCGTGCAAGATGACTGCGCCGATCCTGGACGAGGTCTCGGACGAGTACACCGAGAAGCTCAAGGTGGCCAAGCTCAACATCGACGAAAACCCCAACACCCCGCCCAAGTACGGCGTGCGTGGCATCCCGACCCTGATGCTGTTCAAGGACGGCAATGTGGAGGCCACCAAGGTTGGGGCCCTGTCCAAGGCCCAGCTGCAAGCTTTCATCGACGAGAACCTGTAACCGGGGCGCCGGGCCTTGTCCCGGCGCCTCGACCGATGAGGCGGTAGACGGCCCGGTTGACCGGTGCTAGAGTCAGACGCCAAGCCTTGCGCCGGAGCCGGCCCTCGCCGCGAGCGCGAGCCCGGCCGCATCCCGAGAACCCCCGAAAGCACAGCCAGATAGCGATCTCACGGCGACCGCCGTGATGGACCCATAGCCGATGCCGGCCTCCGGCCGCGCCGGACCGGAAGACGACCGCAGCCCCACGCCGACACCCCGTGACGGCCCTCCCCCAAGGGCAGCCGACCCCAGCTCCCGCTCCGCAACCGCCGAAGCCAACCGAAGCCAGGACCGACTCGCACCCATGAACCTGAACGACCTCAAGGCGAAGACCGCCCAAGAGCTCAACGAAATCGCCCAGGAACTGGGCATCGAGGGCGTTGGGCGCCGCAGCAAGCAGGACCTCATCTTCAACGTCCTCAAGGCCCACGCCAAGCAGGGCGAGAGCATCTACGGCGAGGGGGTGCTGGAGATCCTCTCGGACGGCTTCGGGTTCCTGCGCGCGGCGGACGCCTCCTACCAGGCCGGGCCCGACGACATCTACGTCTCGCCCAGCCAGATCCGGCGCTTCAACCTGCGGGTGGGCGACACCGTCGCCGGTCAGATCCGGCCGCCCAAGGACAGCGAGCGCTATTTCGCCCTGCTCAAGGTCGAGGAGATCAACTTCGAGTCGCCGGAGAGCACCAAGAACAAGGTGCTGCTCGACAACCTGACGCCGCTGTTCCCCGACGAGCGGCTGCGCATGGAGGTGGAGAACGGCGATCCCAAGGAGCTGACCGGGCGCATCATCGATCTGGTGGCGCCGGTGGGCAAGGGCCAGCGCGGCCTGCTGGTGTCGCCGCCCAAGGCCGGCAAGACCATGATGCTGCAGTCCATCGCCCACTCCATCACCGCCAACAACCCGGAGTGCTACCTCATCGTGCTGCTCATCGACGAGCGGCCCGAGGAGGTGACCGACATGCAGCGCTCGGTCAAGGGCGAGGTGATCTCTTCCACCTTTGACGAGCCGGCCCAGCGCCATACCCAGGTGGCCGAGATCGTCATCGAGAAGGCCAAGCGCCTGGCCGAGGCCAAGCAGGATGTGGTCATCCTGCTCGACTCCATCACCCGCCTGGCGCGCGCCTACAACACCACCGTGCCCTCCTCGGGCAAGGTGCTCACCGGCGGCGTCGACGCCAACGCCCTGCACAAGCCCAAGCGCTTCTTCGGCGCCGCCCGCAACATCGAGGAGGGCGGCAGCCTGACCATCATGGCCACCGCCCTGGTGGACACCGGCTCGCGCATGGACGAGGTGATCTTCGAGGAGTTCAAGGGCACCGGCAACCTGGAGCTCCACCTCGACCGCAAGATGGCCGAGAAGCGTCTGTACCCGGCCATCAACATCAACCGCTCGGGCACCCGCCGCGAGGAGCTCCTGATGCAGCAGGAGGAGCTGCAGAAGACCCAGATCCTGCGCAAGCTCCTGCACCCCATGGATTCCATCGAGGCCATGGAATTCCTGCAGGAGAAGCTCAAGGCCACCAAGGACAACGAGGACTTCTTCGCCAGCATGAACCGCTGAGGTGAAGCTCCCCCGGTACTTGCCTTGCGGCCCGAGACCCTTTAGGATTTACGCCTTTTCCCAAACGCCCAAACAGCGCGCCGAGGACCCTGTGATGAAGGAAGGGATCCATCCCGAATACGTATCCGCGACCGTGACCTGCGCTTGCGGCAACACCTTCGAGACCCGCTCCACCCTGGAGAGCATCCACGTCGACGTGTGCTCGGCCTGCCACCCGTTCTTCACGGGCAAGCAGAAGATCGTGGACACCGCCGGGCGGGTCGAGAAGTTCCGCCGCAAGTACGGGAAGAACGGCGAGTAAGGCGCACGCCACGGCCAAGGCGGCGATGTGCGGTTTTCTCAGGGCGCCCCTCGGCGCCCTTTTTTTGCTGGGGGTCCTGACCGGCGCCCCGGCCGTCGCCGGCGACATCTACCGCTGGTCGGACGAATCCGGGGCGGTCCACTTCGGCGACCGGCCGCCGGGCGACGCCGATCTCCTCCAGGCCGGGCCCCGGTCCGCATCGGGCGGGGGCTTCCGCGCCATCGAATGGATCCCCGACGGCGACACCATCCACCTGGCGGACGGCACCAAGGTGCGTGTCATCGGCATCAACGCCCCCGAGGTGGCCCACCGCGGCGAACCGGCCGAGCCCGGCGGGCCCGAGGCCCAGCGCTTCCTGCGGGCCCTGCTCGACGGCAAGGAGGTGCGCCTGGAGGTGGGCCCGGAAGCCACCGACAAGTACGGCCGCACGCTGGCCCATGTGCTCACCCGCGACGGCACCGACGTGGCGGTGCGCCTGCTGCAGGCCGGGCGCGCCTTCGCCACCGTCCACCCGCCCAACATCACCCGCGCCGAGCACTTCTTCGCGGTGGAGCGCCGCGCCCGCAGGGCCGGCCGCGGCATCTGGGCGCTGTCGCACTACGCCGTCAAGCCGGCGGCGGAGGCCGAGGACCTGCGCAACAGCTTCCGCCGTCTGCGCGGGCGAGTGGCCACGGTGACGCCCAAGCGCAAATACACCTACCTGGGCTTCGCCTCGGGCCTGCAGGCCTACCTGCTCCGCGACCGCGCCGCCGCTTTCCGCGCGGCCGGGAAGGGCCCGCAGGCGCTGCTCGGGCGCACGGTGGTGGTGCGCGGCTGGGTCCACACCCGCGACGGCCGGCCCCGCCTGCGCCTGCGTCATCCGCTGCAGATCGAATCGGTGCAATGAGCGGCGACAGCATCTACAGCCACCGGGTGGTGGCCGCGGCCACCGATCTGGAGCAGGCGGGATGGGCGGCGCGCGCCATCACCGACACCGGCATCGATCCGGGCCAGGTGCACATCTTCCACCAGCAGCTGCCGGGCGGCGTGGCCGCCGACCAGGCGCCCCGGCACTTCGCCCGGCTCAGCTCGCCGTGGCTCTGGGCCCGGCGCGGCGGCGCCTACGCCGTGCCGCTGGGGATCCTGCTGTGGGCGCTGGGCTACCACTGGCTGTGGCTGCCGGGGGTAATCGCCATCGGCCTGGTGTGGGGCTGGTTCGCCCGCTTCTACCTGGACCTGTTCCGCGGCGAGCTGACCGGGGCCCTGGTAAGCTACGGCGTGCCCAAGGAGGATGCCCCCTTCTGGCAGACCCGCATCACCGACGGCGGCGTGGTGCTGGTGGCCACCCTCGAGGCCGGGCAGGTGCCGGCCGCCGTGGACGCCCTGGAAACGGCGGGATTCGCCGACCGCAGCATCTACGTGCCGTAACTCCCGAGAGGCCCGCTCCATGTCCAGCCAGGACTCCTTCCGCGCCGACGCCCTGCGCTACCACAGCCATCCCCGGCCGGGGAAGACTGCGGTGGAGGCGACCAAGCCCTGCTCCACCCAGCGCGACCTGTCGCTGGCCTACACCCCCGGCGTGGCCGAGCCGGTGCGCGCCATCCACGCCGACCCGGCCACCGCCTACGACTACACCAACCGCGCCAACCTGGTGGGGGTGATCTCCAACGGCACCGCCGTGCTGGGCCTGGGCGACGTCGGCCCGCTCGCCTCGAAGCCGGTGATGGAGGGCAAGGCGGTGCTGTTCAAGCGCTTCGCCCACATCGATGTGTTCGACCTGGAGGTGGCCGCCGCCGACCCGGACGCCTTCATCGAGACGGTGGCCCGGCTGGAGCCCACCTTCGGCGGCATCAACCTGGAGGACATCGGCGCGCCCCACTGCTTCCGCATCGAGGAGGCCCTCAAGGCGCGCATGGACATCCCGGTGTTCCACGACGACCAGCACGGCACCGCCATCATCACCGCCGCCGGCCTGCTCAACGCCCTCGAGCTGCAGGGCAAGACCATGGCGGGCGCCCGCCTCACCTGCATCGGCGCCGGGTCGGCGGGCATCGCCATCCTGCGCCTGCTGCGCGCCCTGGGCGCCGATCCGGCCAATCTGCGGCTGGTGGACCGCAAGGGCGTGGTCCATGCCGGCCGCGCCGGCGAGGTGGACGAGTACAAGGCCGAGCTCGCCGCCGACACCGGGGACCGCACCCTGGACGATGCCGTGGCCGGCGCCGACGTGGTCATCGGCGTCTCCGCGGGCGGCATGCTCGAGCCCCGCCACATCGCCTCCATGGCGGACAAGCCCATTGTCTTCGCCCTGGCCAACCCGGACCCGGAGATCCTGCCGGAGGACGCCCACGCGGTCCGGGACGACCTGATCATGGCCACCGGGCGCTCCGACTACCCCAACCAGGTCAACAACGTCCTGGGCTTCCCCTTCATCTTCCGCGGCGCCCTCGACGTGCGCGCCCGCGGCATCAACACCGAGATGCAGCTGGCCGCGGCGCGCGCCCTGGCCGCTCTGGCGCGCGAGCCGGTGCCCGACGAGGTGGCGCAGGCCTACGACGTGGACCGCCTGACCTTCGGGCCGGACTATTTCATCCCCAAGCCCCTGGACCCGCGCCTGATCCAGTGGGTGCCGCCCGCCGTGGCGCGCGCCGCCGAGGCCACCGGCGAGGCCACCGTGGCCCCTCCCCCCGCCGAGGAGTACGCCGCCCGCCTCGAGGGCATGCAGGACCGCTCCATGCTCCTGCTGCGCAAGGTCATCCACCGCGCCCGCCGCGACCCGCGGCGGGTGATCTACCCCGAGGGCGAGAACCGCACGGTGCTGCGCGCGGTGGACGCGGTGCTGGAGGAGGGCATCGCCCGGCCGGTGCTCATCGGCCGCGAAGCGGTGATCCGTGAGCGCATGGCCGAGGAGGGGATCGCGGGCGACGGCGTGGAGATCGTGGACCCCGCGCAGCTGGCGGCGGCCGACGACTACGTGGCCGAGCTCCACGAGCTGCGCGGCCGCCAGGGCATGAGCCTGCGCGACGCCCGCCGGGCGGTGCGCACCGATCCCTTCCGGCTGGCCGCCATGATGGTCCGGCGCGGCGCTGCCGAGGCCCTGGTGGGCGGCGTGGAGAACCACTACACCACCCTGCTGCGGCCGGCGCTGCAGATCATCCCCCACCGCCGCGCCTTCGGTATGCACATGCTGTTCGTCGGCGAGCGGGTCTTCCTGCTGGGCGACACCACCGTCAACATCGACCCCCACGCCGGGGAGCTGGCCGGCATGGCGCTGGAGGCGGACCGCCTGGCGCGCGGCTTCGGCCTGGATCCGCGCATCGCCCTGCTGTCCTTCTCCAACTTCGGGGCCGCGGCCAGCCCGCGCGCCGCCAAGGTGCGCGAGGCGGTGGCCGCGCTACACGCCGAGCACCCGGAGCTGGCGGTGGAGGGCGAGATGCAGGCGGACGTGGCGGTGGAGCCCGACCTGCTCGCCGCGCTCATGCCCGAGGCGCGCCTGGCCGGGGGCGCCAACGTGCTGCTGTTCCCCGACCTCGACGCCGGCAACGCCGCCTACAAGCTGCTGGTGCACCTGGCCGGCGCCCAGGCCGTGGGCCCCATCCTGGTGGGCATGGACAAGCCGGTGCAGATCGTCGAGTGGGGCGCCCCGGTCACCGACCTGGTGCACATGACCGCGATCGCGGTGCAGGGGGCGCAGGAGGCTGGCTCCGATTAAGCCCGGAAGGCCGATGGGGCGGGGACGGGCCTTGCAACCAAGTGTTCAGTGTTCAGTGTTCAGTGTTCAGTGTTCAGTGTTCAGTAATTGGGTGGCCGGGCCCGGAAGGTTCCCGGGCCCTCATTGCCCGGAGCGGTCCCGTAGGTTGTCGTGGGTTTTCCGTTCACTGAACACTTCAAACTGAAAACTGAACACTTTGTTTTACAGCTCGAACTCGGCCACCACCGGCGCGTGATCGGAGGGGCGCTCCCAGCGCCGCGGCTCGACCACGATGTCGCAGGCGGCGCAGGCCTCGGCGGCGGCCGGCGTGGCCCAGACATGGTCGATGCGCAGGCCCATGTCGCGGCGGAACTGGTTCATGCGGTAGTCCCACCAGGAGTACAGCCCCGCCTCGGCGTGGTGGGCGCGGAAGCAGTCGGTGAAGCCCCAGGCGCGGATGCGCTCCAGGGCCTCCTTTTCCGCATCGGAGAACAGGATGCGGCCGCGCAGGGCCTCGGGGTCGTGGACATCGCGGTCCTCCGGGGCCACGTTGAAATCCCCCACCAGCACCACCGGCTCGGCCGGGTCGAATTCGGCGTCCAGCCAGGTGCGCAGGCGCGCCATCCAGTCCAGCTTGTAGGCGTACTTGTCGGAGCCCACCTCGGAGCCGTTGGGCAGGTAGATGTTGATCAGCTGCAAGCCGCCGAAGCGCGCGGCGATCAGCCGCGCCGGGGCGTCGTCGCCGTCGTCCGGGAAGCCGCGCCGCACCTCGGCGGGCTCCAGGCCGTCCCGATGCAGGAAGGCCACCCCATTGTAGGTCTTCTGGCCGAACACCGTGGCGCCGTAGCCCGCCTCGGCGAAGGCGTCCACCGGCACCTGGCCGGCCTCCGCCTTGAGCTCCTGCAGGGCCAGGACGTCCGGGGCGGCGTCGGCCAGGAAGGCGCGGATATGGTCGGCGCGGGTGCGCACGGAGTTGACGTTCCAGGTGGCGATCTTAAATGCCAACATAAACCCCTGTTAATTATATACTTACAATTTACCCTTAAAAACAGTACCCCCATAAGTACCCCTAAAGAGGGCTTGCGGGAGTCTGCCAAGGAGGAATCCTACCTGGAGGGAATAAAGTCTACACAGGTTACAGGCGTCCCAACCTCATTTGTCTCCTATATTCCTGAATACTGGGCTCAACGTCCTCCAAAAGAGAACTAAACCTTGCCAGGTTCCCTCCAAGGAGCCCGGCCTCAAACGCCCCCCACGCGTTCCCTTCCTCCCGGGCAACCTCCTCCAACCTGCTCACCGGATCTTTCTCAAATCGATCCTGAAGATACCGGACATAAAGACCCGGCATTAAGTGCGGGGTTTCAATCTCGGTCTCATCCTCTTCCTTCCGAGTTCTTTCCAAGGCTAGAAAAACCTCAAACTCTAAGAAAGAAAACCAATAAGCATCACCGGATAACGGTATATAGGACAAAGGAGCGGACAGCTTCTGAAAAACATACTGCGGACCTGAAAGTGCCTTAAGAGGCTCACTATTCAAAGCGCTTGTAAGCCCCTCCGCCATAACATCAAATGCACTTAGCGCCCCCACAGCCTTACCATTTCCATCACCCAGACCAGTTACAGGTTTAATATTTGAATACAATAGGGTTTTTAATGCAGGGAAATTTCGACTCCGAACCGAAGCCACCCCACCTGCATAAAACAAAAGTAGAGTTGGATAATGCCCTAATTTTAGCCAATCAGTCAGACCCGAGTCCCTCCTGCCTACTTTTCCGACTTTTTCGAGAACGTCCCCAAGGAGCTGGAGGCTTTCTCCCCGGCCGTGGTATGCGAGGAGGCCAACCATAGGCAATAGTCGCTCAATGGCAGCCTCATATTCCTCAAGTATCTCCTTATAGCTCTGAACCCTGTCCCCGGAAGAAGGGTTATTCAGGCTCTTTTCAATGAGGTCCGGAATCTTTCCGGAAGCCTGTTCGGCCTCTTCCATCAAAAGGTCATGAAGTTCCACGCGGTGTTCTGGCCTTGGGATATACCGCTTGGCCCTCCCAACTGCCATAGCCGTACTTAATGGATGTGGACGGCCAAACTGGTCTAGCGACCTTACTTTCTCCACCAGTTCGCGGAAAAAGGAACCAGCCCCCTCTGCCCAAATTACGGAAGCCTCTCGTTGTTTAATTATTCCCTGGGCCTGATCTGTAATTTGCCCTCTAGCCACCCAAAAAGCCGGGTACCGCCTATTGGGGGTATTTAATATTGCATCGCGGAGCGCCATATCCCACTGCCCCGACCAACCACAAACAACCAGACCAAACTCGTCAAAAACCCTCTTTATAAGAGATTCCATTTCCGGACTATATTCTTGTAGTTCTTCTTCCGTATTTTTAATACGGGCATCCAAATAATCACCATGAACTTTAATTATGGTCGGCCCGGAATGTACTAAAGGGGAAGCCCCATTCGCAGAATCGGAGTTATAAATTATAGTCGGCTGAATCCCTTGGCTCTCACAAGCCTGTTCAAGCAACTTATCGAAGTTAGTTGTAATCACTACCCTCAAAAAGCCCATCGCCATTAACTCGGCGATTCCCTCATGGGCTTTCGTAGGGATTTTCCGCCCCTCCTCTCTGTCTTCCTCCGTTGGCTCGATATACCGTTTTATAAGATCCCTACGAGTACCGGGGGAGG
>DATFLO010000170.1:0-2770 GCA_035267605.1 Gammaproteobacteria bacterium | reverse complement strand
CCCTGCGCGCCCACCTGGCCGCCGACGGCGGCCACGTCAGCTGGGAGAAGGTGCTGTCCGGGCCGGGCCTGCTCAGCATCCACGAGTTCCTGCGCCGCTACCGCGGCACGCCGGTGCCGGACTGGCTGGAGCGGGACATGCAGTCCGGCGACCCGGCCGCGGCCATCGCCGGCGCCGCTCAGGCGCGCACCTGCCCGGTGTGCAGCGAGGCCATGGACCGCTTCGTGCGCTACTTCGGCGCCGAGGCCGGCAATCTCGGGCTCAAGCTCATGGCCACCGGCGGTGTCTACCTGGGCGGCGGCATCGCGCCGCGCATCGCCGGGCGCCTGCTGGACCCGGACTTCCTCGAGGCCTTCCGCGCCAAGGGCCGCATGCGCGACCTCATGGAGCGCATGCCGGTGAAGCTCATCCGCAACGACCGCGCGGCGCTGCTGGGGGCGGCCCGCTGTGCGGCCCTCCTGTAAAAGGGGTCCTGCATGAACGACGCCAGTCCCGGCCCCGGCGCCGTGCTCAGCGGCCGCCAGCGCGACCAAGCCCGCCGGCTGCTGGACGACGCCGTGGTGCGCTTCCGCGGCGATCCGGTGGGGACGGTGGCGGCCACCGACCCCGAGGCCGGCAACCAGAACTACGACCAGGTGTTCGTGCGCGACTTCATGCCGGTGGCCCTGTATTACCTGGCCGCGGGCGAGCCCGGCATCGTGCGCCATTTCCTGGCGCGCACCCGCGAGATGCAGGCCAGCGAGCGCAGCCTCACCGGGCAGCAGCCCGGGGCCGGCCTGATCCCCGCCAGCTTCAAGGTGGGCGACGACGGCGCCCTGGTCCCCGACTACGGCGGCAATGCCATCGGCCGCGTGGCGCCGGTGGACTCCAGCCTGTGGTGGCTGTACCTGCTGCGGGTCTACACCGAGGTCACCGGCGACCGCTCGCTGGCCGCCGGGCCCGAGTTCCAGCAGGCGATCAAGCGCATCCTGGAGCTGTGCCTGGTGAGCCGGTTCGACATGTACCCCACCCTGCTGGTGCCGGACGGCTCCTTCATGGTGGACCGGCGCCTGGGGGTCTACGGCAACCCGCTGGAGATCCAGGTGCTGTTCTACATGGCCCTGCGCGCCGCCGAGGAGCTGCTGGGCGAGGCCGACGACGGCTGGATCTACCGCGAGGCGGTGCAGGAGCGCATGGGCATGCTGCTGTACTACCTGCGCACCTACTACTGGCTGGACCTGCCGCGCCTCAACCAGATCCACCGCTTCGCCACCGAGGAGTACGGCCCCGACGCCGTCAACGCCTTCAACATCGTGCCGGAGTCGGTGCCCACCTGGCTGCCGGACTGGCTGCCCGAGCCCGGCGGCTTCTTCGTCGGCAACCTGGGGCCGGCGCGCATGGACTTCCGCTTCTTCAGCCAGGGCAACCTGCTGGCGGTGCTCTCGGGCCTGGCCGGCGAGCGCCTGGCGGGCGAGATCATGGCCCTGGTAGCGGCCAAGGCTGGCGACCTCATCGCCGAGATGCCCATGAAGCTGTGCTATCCGGCGCTGGAGGGCGAGGACTGGCGGATCATGACCGGCAGCGACGGCAAGAACGTGCCCTGGTCCTACCACAACGCCGGCAGCTGGCCGGTGCTCACCTGGCTGCTGGCGGCGGCCGGCCACCGCACCGGCGGGACGCAGGTGGCGGAACGGGCGCTGGCCGCTGCCGCCGACCGCCTGGAGCGCACCGACTGGCCGGAGTATTTCGACGGCCGCCGCGGCCGCCTGGTGGGCAAGGAGGCCCACTGCTTCCAGTCCTGGACCGCCGCCGGGGTGCTGTTGGCCGATCACCTGCTGGCGGATCCCTCGCTGCTGGACGCGGCGGCCTTCGCCGACGACGTCACCCCCATCGAGTGCTCGGTCTGACCATGGTCCGCCCGCTGCTGACCGTGGAGGACAGCCCCGAGCGGCTTGCCCGCGTGGTGGCCGAGCGCGTCACCGCCGCCGCGCGCGAGGACGCCGCCGGGCGCGGCGCCTTCCACTGGGCGCTGGCCGGCGGCTCCACCCCCGAGGCCCTGTACCGCGTGCTGGCCGGCGCCGACGTCGCCCGCCGCCTGCCCTGGTCGCGCATGCACGCCTGGTTCGGCGACGAGCGCTGCGTCCCCCCCGACCACCCGGACAGCAACTACCGCATGGCGCGCGCGGCCCTGCTGGACCACGTGCCCCTGCCCGCCGAACAGGTCCACCGCATGGCCGGCGAGGCGCCCCCCGAGCGCGCCGCGGCGGCCTACGCCGACGAGCTGGGCGCCGCGCTTCCCGCGCGCGACGGCGTGCCCCAGCTCGACTTGGTGCTGCTGGGGCTCGGCCCGGACGGCCACGTGGCCTCGCTGTTCCCCGGGACCACCGGGCTGGATGCCGCCGAGCCGGCCACCGCCGTGCACGTCCCGCGGCTGGACGCCTGGCGCCTGACCCTGACCCCGCCGGTGATCAACGCCGCGCGCCGGGTGTGGCTGCTGGCGAGCGGCCCCGGCAAGGCGGACATCGTGCACGCGGCGCTCGGCGAGCCGGGGGGCGAGCCGCTGCCGGTGCAGCGGCTGGCGCCGCGGGGGGAATGGCGCTGGTTCCTGGATGCCGCCGCGGCGGCCCGGGTTGAACGGGCCGGAGCGCGCTAGCAGGGCGTTGAAAAACGTCGCGAGGAGGCCATATGCAAGGCGCACACCGCGCAGCGACTGAGGCATATCAAGTAGATAGGTGAAGGAGCGAGCAGTGCGCAACGCCGCAGATGGCCTCCGCAGCAGTTTTTCAACGCC
>DATFLO010000169.1:0-9515 GCA_035267605.1 Gammaproteobacteria bacterium | reverse complement strand
CGGTGACGGAGACCTCCTCGGTCTCGCCGGAGTCGGTCAGGCGGTACGCCGTATGCGGCATGAGCTGGACCAGCGACTGCAGGGCCCCCGAGGCGCCCATCACCGAGCGCATCTCGATCCAGTGGCCGGCGAGCATGACGTCCACCAGCGTGGCCAGCTCCCAGAAGAAGACCCGCCCGGCCAGGCCGAACACCACCGCCGAGGAATAGATGAAGGCTACCCCGATGGCCAGTCCGATCAGGGTCATCATGCCCGGCTGGCGCTCCTTGAGCTCGCCGGCCAGGCCGGTGAGGAAGGGCCAGCCGCCGTAGAAGAACACCGCCACCGACAGCGCCAGCAGGACGAAGGCGTCGCCGGGGAAGGCCAGCGCCTCGCCCAGGCCCAGGAAGGACTGGATCATGGGCGACAGCGCCAGGATGGGCGCGGTGAGGACCAGCGACACCCAGAAGCGGCGCCGGAAGTCGGCGATCATGGCGGCGTGGTGGCCGGCGTGACCGCCCCCGCCATGACCGTGCTCGGAATGCTGGGAATCCGCGCCAGGCGCGTTCGCATGGGTGTCGTTCATGGGGTCCTCCGGTAGTCCCCTCATTACGAAGATGGGCGGGAAACCCTGACCCTTCAACCCGGGAATTGCCCGGTCCGGCCGGAGATGCCATGAATGGTATCCACGGCAACGCTTAGGGGACGGCAATGTACGGCCACGACGGCTTCTGGATGTGGGGCTTCGGCGGGATCTTCATGATCCTGTTCTGGATCCTGGTGATCCTGGCCATCGCCGCGCTGGTGCGCTGGCTGGCGGTCACCGGCAGCCATGCCGGCGGCGGCCCTGGCTCCGGGGGCGGACGCCGGCGCGCCCTGGAGGTGCTGGAGGAGCGCTACGCCCGGGGCGAGATCGAGCGCGAGGAGTACCTGCAGAAGAAGGAGGACCTGGAGCGCTAGCTTCCGCCCGAACGAAAAGCGCCCCGGCGTTCGCCGGGGCGCCTTCCGGCTGGGCGGGCGGCGGCTCAGCTCTTGGGCGTGAACATGGCGCACCAGCCGTGGGGGCTGATGTGGCCCTTGACCTTGCTGCACACGTTGTCGCCCTGGTAGTAGCGGCACTGGGAGCACTGGTGGCCGTCCTTGGGCTTGTCGCGGTAGCTCACCGCGGCCTGGGCCACCTTGGGCGGGGCGGCCTCGCCCTGGGCGGCGGCCAGGCCCACGCCGGCCACGGCCACGGCGCTCTTGAAGGTCAGGCTGAGGAAGCCGCGTCGGGAAACCCCGTTATGCTCGTCCGACATGGCAGCATTCTCCTTTTTTATCAGCAATTTAGGATATACTTTTACGATACGCCGGTCGCTCCCCGCGGGTCAAAGACCCGGCCTTCCCTTTCGGCGGAACCTGCCCCACTGTAGGGAGATCCCAATCCCGACCGAGGAACCCGGACACCCCCGATGACAGCCGACCCCATCCAGTTCGACGGCCTTTCCTACAGCGACCTGCGCGCCCCGGAGGGTCTCCAGCGCCTCGACGAGCGCTTCCGGGCCTTCCTCGGCGAGCGCGACGCCGCCCTGCTCGAGCGCCTCAACGCCTTCCGAGACGCCGACGAGCCCCCGGCCGGCCTCGACTACAGCGAATTCCTGGTCGCCCTGGGGCCCCACGTGGAGGCCTTTGTCGGTGCGCTGTTCGGCATCGACGAGGCGGTCGCCGAGACCGGCGCGGCCACCGCCGCCCACAACCCGGTGGCCGCCTTCCAGCAGGACGTGGTGTGGAAGCGCACGCGGCGGCTGTGGGGCGAGGTGGACGAGGACTTCGCCGCGCTCGACGCGTGGCTGGACGAGCAGCTGCGGGCCCAGGGCATCGCCCGCGACGACCGCGAGCTGGCGGTGGGGAAGCTGACCGTGGCCTGGCTGGCGGACAAGCGCGCCAACAAGGACGCGCTGGACCGGCTGGCGCGCTGGGCGGTGCGGGCGCGCGAGACCGACGAGGGTCGGGCGGCCACGGCCGGCTGGTCGGCCTTCGACCAGCCGGCCAAGGTGGACCCCGACGAGCTGGTGGCCGTGGCCCCCGCCGCCGACGGCCCCGCCAGCGCGGTGGAGACGCCCGCTCCCTTCCGCGCCCGCGACGGCTTCGCCCTCACCGACCCGCGCGCCTCTGCCCGCGAGGTGCAGAACGAGATCAACTACTGCGTCTACTGCCACGATCACGACGGCGACTTCTGCTCCAAGGGCTTCCCGGAGAAGAAGGGCGAGCCGGAGCTGGGCTTCAAGGTCAGCCCCAACGACAACATCCTCCACGGCTGCCCGCTGGACGAGAAGATCTCCGAGATGCATGCCTTGAAGCGCGATGGCCACACCATCGCGCCGCTGGCGGTGGTCATGGTGGACAACCCCATGGTGCCGGCCACCGGCCACCGCATCTGCAACGACTGCATGAAGGCGTGTATCTACCAGAAGCAGGAGCCGGTGGATATCCCGCAGATCGAGACGCGGGTGCTCACCGATGTCCTCGACCTGCCCTGGGGGGTGGAGGTGTATGACCTGCTCACGCGCTGGAACCCCCTGCGCCGCGAGCAGTACGTCACCGCGCCCTTCAATGGCCGGAAAGTCCTGGTCTCGGGCATGGGCCCGGCGGGCTTCACCCTGGCCCACCACCTGACCCAGGCCGGCTGCGCCGTGGTCGGCATCGACGGGCTCAAGATCGAGCCGCTGCCCGACGAGCTGATCGACCAGCCCGTGCGCGACTACCACCAGCTCGAGGAGCCGCTGGACAGCCGCACCAACTACGGCTTCGGCGGCGTCGCCGAGTACGGCATCACGGTGCGCTGGGACAAGAACTTCCTCAAGCTGATCTACCTGACCCTGGCCCGCCGGCCCACCTTCCAGGTGTTCGGCGGCGTGCGCCTGGGCGGCACTGTCACCCTGGCCGACGCCTGGCGGCTGGGCTTCCACCACGTGGCCAACGCCTCCGGCGCCGGCCTGCCGCGGGTCGTCCCCATGGGCAACAGCCTGGCCAAGGGCATGCGCCAGGCCAACGATTTCCTCATGGCGCTGCAGCTCACCGGCGCGGCCAAGCACGACAGCCTGGCCAACCTCCAGGTGCGGCTGCCGGCGGTGGTCATCGGCGGCGGCCTGACCGCCATCGACACCGCCACCGAGCTGCAGGCCTACTACATCAAGCAGGTGGAGAAGGCGCTGGACCGCCACGAGCGCCTGGGCGCGGCGCTCGGGGAGAAGGCCGTCTGGGAGCGGCTGGACCACGAGAATGCCGGGGTCCTGGAGGAATTCCTGGAGCACGGCCGGGCGGTGCGCGCCGAGCGCGAGGCGGCGGCCGCCGAGGGGCGGGCGCCCGACTTCCTGCCCCTGATCCGCCGGTGGGGCGGGGTGACCATCGCCTACCGGCGGCGCATGAGCGAGTCGCCGGCCTACCAGCGCAACCACGAGGAGGTGGCCAAGGCGCTGGAGGAGGGCATCTACTATGCCGAGGGCCTGGAGCCGGTGAACGCCGTGCTCGACGACCACGGTCACGTCCAGACCCTGCAGTGCCGGCGCCGGCGCGACGCCCAGGGGCGGCCGCTGAGCGTGCCCGAGGATGTGGAGCTGCCGGCGCGCGCCATCCTGGTGGCCGCCGGCACCGTGCCCAACACCCTCTACGAGCGCGAGCACCCCGGCACCGCCGAGCTCGACGGCGACCACTACCAGCCCCACGTCCACCGCCGCGGCGAGCTGCAGGCGGTGGACACCCCCGAGCACTGCAAGGACGCCGAGCTCGGCCCGTTCACCTCCTACGCCCATGACCACCGCTTCATGAGCTTTTTGGGCGACACCCACCCCGGCTTCGCCGGCTCCGTGGTCAAGGCGGTGGCCTCGGGCCTGCGCAGCTACCCGCACGTGCTGCGGGCCATGGCTGAGCAGCCGGCCGCGGACGCCGACTGGGAGGCCTACCGCGCCTTCCGCGGCCGCATGGACTACCTGCTTACGCCGCGCGTGGCCTCGGTGGACAGCGCCCACCCGGCGGTGGTGGAGCTGCGCGTGAGCGCGCCCCTGGCGGCCCGCAACTACCGACCGGGGCAGTTCTTCCGCATGCAGACCTTCGAGGCGTACAGCGAGGTGGAGCAGGGCACCCGCCTGCAGATGCCGCTGCAGACCGTCTCCGGGGCGGGGGTGGAGGGCGACATGATGCGCCTGTTCGTGCTCAAGGGCGGCATCGGCGGCCGCCTGGCCGAGCGGATGAGGCCGGGTGACCCGCTGGTGCTCATGGGCCCCACCGGCGCCCCCACCGAGATGGGGTCGGGCAAGACCGTCATGGTGGTGGCCGGGCGCTGGGGCGCGGCGGTCATGCTGTCGCTGGGGCCCGCCCTGCGCGCCGCCGGCAACCGGGTGCTGTATTTCGGCGCCTTCCGCAGCAACACCGAGCCCTACCACCAGGAGCAGCTGGAGGCGGCCACCGACCAGATCGTCTGGGCCACCGCCGACGGCGACCCCATCGAGGCGCGCCGGCCGCAGGACATCAGCGTCGCCACCGGCGACGCCATCGACCTGATCCGCCGCTATGGCGACGGCGAACTGGGGCCGGAGGCGGTGCGCGGCATGGGCCTGGGGGAGGTGGACGAGGTGCTGGTGATGGGCTCCACCGGCCTGCTCTACGGCATGCAGCAGGCCATGGGCGGCGACGGCGCGCTCACGGGCTACTTCCGTGGCGACGTCGAGGTCCAGGGCACGGCGGGCAGCCCCATGCAGTGCATGCTCAAGGGGGTGTGCTCGCAGTGCCTGCAGTGGCAGGTGGACCCGGACACGGGCGAGCGAACGCGCACGGTGTTCTCCTGCGCCGAGCAGGACCAGCCGCTGCTCGAGATCGACCTGCCCAACCTGTGGGCGCGCCAGTCCCAGAACCGCCTGCCGGACATGATGGCCGACCTGTGGCTGGGGCACCTGCTGGAGGGGTGAGGCGGGGGCGACGGCGCCTCCGGAACTTGGCCTGGGCCGCGGCACTCTCTCCCTGCCGTCCTCGCGAGGGCCCGCCGGGGCCCGCGGCGATCTCCCGGAGAGTGGGCTCCGTCCGGGAGATTGCTTCGCTGCGCTCGCAATGACGGTCAGGGGTGTGGGCGGCTCGGGTGGGTCGTCGGTGGCCTGGTCAGAAGGCGGCGCCCGCCTTGGCCGTCCTCGCGAGGGCCCGCCGGGGCCCGCGGCGATCTCCCGGAGAGGAGGCTCCGTCCGGGAGATTGCTTCGCTGCGCTCGCAATGACGAGTTGGGGGGCATCGACGGGAGCGGTGCGGCTCAGCCCCCGCTCTCTTCCTCGTAGTGGATGAACGCCCGCCGCAGGCGCTCCGCCCAGCCCCGCCCCAGGCGCTCGCCGGCCTCGAATAGCTCCTGCTCCAGCCGGTCGGCGCTGGCCTGCTCGGGGTCGTAGGTGATGGCCACCCGGTCGCCGCGGATGTCCACCGTGCGCACGCCCATCATGCCTTCCAGCAGGTCGCGCAGGGTCTCGCGCTGGTCGCTGTCCAGCCGCTGTCCCAGACGCAGCCGGCGCTGCCGGGTCCGGCCGCGCCGGCCGCGGTCACCGGAGGCCTCCAGGTAGGCCTCGGGACTGCGCTGGAAGCGCTCGCGGCAGGGGTCGGAGCAGAAGGCGAACAGCATGTGGCGGTACTCCAGGGGGGTGGCCTCGGGGTCCGCGGCCATGCCGCACACCGGGCAGCGCGCCGTCTTCGCCATGGGGGTGGTCCTCGCGGGTGCTCGGGGCCGGGGAGGATAGCCCGCCTCGCGGCCGCCGGCTACAGCCAGGTAGCCCGCTCCAGCAGCCCGTCCAGCTCGCCGGGCGGGAGCGGGCGGGCGAAGTAGAAGCCCTGGACGGTGTCGCAGCCGCTGCGCTGCAGGAAGGCCAACTGGTCCGCGGTCTCCACGCCCTCGGCCACCACCTCCAGGCCCAGGCTGTGCGCCAGGGACAGCACCGACAGCACGATGGAGGCGTTCTCCCGCTGGTCCTCCAGCCGGCTGACGAAGGAACGGTCGATCTTGAGGGAGTCCAGGGGCAGGTGGGACAGGTAGGCGAGGGAGGAGTAGCCGGTGCCGAAGTCGTCCACCGCCAGGTTCACGCCGAGCTCGCTGAGCTGGCTGAGGAGATTGGCCCCGGTGTCCAGCCCCTGCATGAGGGCGGTCTCGGTGACCTCCAGCTCCAGGTCGGCGGGCCGCAGCCCGAGCTCGTCGATGGCCCGGGCAAACCGCTCGGCGAGGCCCATGTCCCGCATCTGCACCGGTGACAGGTTGATGCTCAGCAGCCCCGGCTCCAGTCCCGCCGCCACCCATTCGGAACGCTGGCGGAGGGCGCGCTCCACCACCCAGTCGCCAATGGGCCCGATCAGGCCGGCCTGCTCGGCCACGGGGATGAACTCGGCGGGGGAGACCGGGCCCCATTCGGGGTGCTCCCAGCGCAGCAGCGCCTCCAGACCGCGCAGCCGGCCGTCGGCCAGGCGGATCTGGGGCTGGAAATGGAGGCTCAGCTCCTCCCGCTCCAGCGCCTGCCGCAGCCCGCTTTCCAGCGACAGCTGCCGGCGTGCCCGGCCTCCCATCTCCTCGGCGTAGAAGTTCACCCCGGTGCGCCCGGCGTGCTTGGCCTCGGCCAGGGCGGTGTCGGCGTTGCGGAACAGGGCGTGGGCCTCGCCGGCATCGTCGGGGGCCACGGAAACGCCGACGGTGACCGCCACCGGCATGGTCTGGCCGGCCACCTCGAAGGGCCGGGTCAGGGTGCTCCACAGCGCCTGGACCACGCCGGGAACGTCCTCGCCCCCGGCCACCTCCTCCAGCAGCACCCCGAAGCCGTCGTCGCCGGTGCGCGCCACCAGGTCGCCCTCGCGCACGCCGGCCTGCAGCCGCTGGCCGAGGTCGCGCAGGAGCTGGTCGCCCACGTCGTGGCCGAGGGTGTCGTTGATCAGGGTGAAGTTGTCCACGTCCAGCAGGACCAGGGCGGTGACCCGGCCGCTCCAGTGGGCGCGGGTCAGGGAGGCCGCCAGCCGCTCCAGCAGCAGGGCGCGGTTGGGCAGCTCGGTGAGCGGGTCGAAGCGGCTGGCGTTGTAGAGCTGGTCCTGGAGCTGCTGCTGCTCGGTGAGGTCGGTGGCGGTGCCCACCACCTTGACCACCGAGCCGTCCGGGCCCGCCAGCGGCGACAGGGTCTTCTCCCAGTGGAACAGGCTGCCGTCGCGGGCGCGGTTGAGGACCACGTCGCGGAAGACCTCGCCGCCTCCCACGGTGGCCCACATCCCCGCGTAGTACTCGGCATCCCGCCGGCCGGCGTCCAGCAGCTCCTCCGGGCGGCGGCCGCGGGCCTCGGCCAGGGGATAGCCGGTGACCTGCTCGAAGGCCGGGTTGGCGTACTCGATGCGCCCCGAGGGATCCATGATGAACACCGCATCGGCGGTCTGGCGCAGGGCGTCGGACAGGGTCCGCCGCTCGGCCTCCTCCCGGCGGCGGGCGGTGATGTCCTGGATGATCTCCGCCGCCCCCCACAGGCTGCCGTCGCGGCCGAGGATGGGCGCCGCCGAGATGGCGAGCACCCGGCTGTCGGCGCCGCCGGCCAGGGTTACCTCCAGGGTGTCCTCCAGCACCGTCTCGCGGCGGCTCATGGCCCGCTGGATGGGCCAGTCTCCCTCGGCGATGGCCGCGCTCTCGCCGTCGCGCACGGCGCTGGCGCCGACTGCGCCGGCATCCAGTCCCACCCGGCTGAGGCCCCAGATGGCGGTGTCCGCGTCGTTGGTGAGGATGAAGCGGCCGTGCTCGTCGGTGACCGCCACGCCCACCGGCAGGTTGTCCAGGACCAGCTCCAGCAGCTCCTGGTTGCGCTGCAGCAGGCGCTCCATGGCGCGGCGCTGGGTGATGTCCTCGTTGACGATGATGGCGCCGGTGATGGCGCCGTCGGCGTCGCGCATGGGCACCGAGGCGTTGAGGATGGTCTTGAGCGAGCCGTCGAAGCACTGGATGTCGATGACCTCGTTCAGCGAGGTCTCGCCGTGGTTGACGGCGCGGGCCACCGCCCACTCCTCGGGCGCGATCTCCTCGCCGCTGTCCGCCCACCAGCCCCTGTACTCGGCGTAGGCGGCCTGGCCGCCCTGGTATTGGGCCCCCTGCCAGATCTGCTCGCCGGCCGGGTTGTGCAGGATGAACTGGCCGTCGGCGTCCACCACCCACACCCCCACCGGCAGGGTGTTCAGGACCTGCTGGAGCAGCTCGCGCTGGCGCTCCACCTCGTCCTCGGCGCGCTTCTGCCCGGTGATGTCGTCGATCAGGGCGAGGGTGCCGCCCTGCGAGTCCGGAAGCGGGGTGCCGTGGATGTCCAGCGTCCGCTCCACCCCGCCGAGGGGCAGGGTCACCTCGTAGTGGTCGCTGCGCCCGCGGTTGCGGTCGTGCAGCCGCTCCCGGAAGCCCTCGCGGGCGGCCTCGGGGAGGTGGTCGAAGACCGAGGTCCCGGCCAGCTCCTGCCCCGGGTCCAGCCCGAAGATGCGCCGGGCCTCCGGGTTGGCCAGCAGGATGCGGCCCTCGCCGTCGGCGGCCACGATGCCCTCGCCGGCGCTCTCGAACAGGCGCGCCCAGCGCGCCTCGCTGCGCCGGAGCCGGTTCACCACCGGCCCCATGGCGGCCTGGAACAGGAAGCCGCCCAGCACCACGAAGCCCAGACCCAGGCCGCCGGTGAGCAGGCCGGCGCGCAGGTAGGGGGCGCGGATGGCGCTCAGGTCCTGCTTGGCCACCAGCCCCCAGCCGGGCCCGGGCAGGAAGCGGTAGGCGGCCAGCACCCGCCGGCCGTCGTAGTCCCGGCCGACCATGGTCCCGGTGTCACCGGCCAGGGCCCGCTGCATGGGCTCGCCCAGGCCGTCACCGACGGGGTGGCGGTCGAGGGGGTGGGTGTGGGCGGGGCCGTGGGCGTGCTGGTGGATGAGGATGGCGGGCCGGCCGCCGATGCGGCCGCCCAGCACCAGCTCGCCGGTGCGGCCGAAGCCGGGCTGTTGGCCGAAGGCGTCGGCGATCTGGCTGAGGGTGGCGGCCGGGCCGCCCGCCGGGATGTCCGCTTCGGGGGAGGGGAAATCGGGGCTGTGGCTGCGATCGAACTGGGCCATGGCCGCGATCAGGGCGCCCTGGCTGCGCAGCGTGCCGGCCAGCTGCTCACGCTGCTGGCGGAAGGCGGCGTCGTACATCATGCCCACGCTCGCGCCGGTGGCGCCCAGGATCAGCAGGGCGAGGAAGGCGCCGGCGAGCAGAAGACGGTTGCGAGCGGACAAGTTCGGCCCCGTGGTGGCCCTACCCTGGCAGCATACACACCCGGAAGGCGGGGGCAGAACTTCTCGGGGCCGGATTCATACCCCGGTGAATCCCAGCAGGCTGCCGCCCTTCCCCTGCAGTGGCTCGCCCACGCGGATGCCGCGGTCGCTGACGGTGAACTCGCGCACCGCCTTGTCCTGGTCGGAGCCGCGCATCTTGAGCACCACCAGGGCGCGCTTCACCTGCGCGGCCTGCTCGGCGTAGCGCAGCAGGAGGATGGTGTCGGTCATGCTCGA
>DATFLO010000168.1:0-8475 GCA_035267605.1 Gammaproteobacteria bacterium | reverse complement strand
GGGTGGTCTACAACATGCACCTCCCCACCGCCGCGCACCGTACCCTGCCCCTGCCCACCATCGCCTGCGTCACCGACCTGGAGAACGGCCGTTCCACCCGCGTTCGCATTAACGACCGGGGGCCGTTCGTGGACACCCACGAGCGCATCATCGACCTCTCCTACGGGGCCGCCAAGCGCCTGGGGATGGACAAGACCGGGGTGGCGCGGGTGAAGATCGTGGCTCTCGAGGGACCGGGGCAGATCGAGGGCGACGGGGGCGGGGCCGCGGCCAGCTCCGGCGGCGACCGGCCGCATGGGAGCACCGGGGCGCCCACCTTCTACCTGCAGGTGGGTGCCTTCCGGGAGGAGGGCAACGCCGCCCGGCTCAAGCAGCGCCTGCGCCGGATGGACCTGGACCGGGTGGTAGTCACCACCGGCCGCCACGCCGGCGGCCCCATTTACCGCGTCCGCATCGGGCCCCTGCCCGGCGCGGCGCGGGCCGACCGTCTGGCCCAGCGCCTGCACCGGGCCGGGCTTCCCAGCGGTCAGCTGGTGCGGGAGTAGCCCCGCCCCCGCCGGCCCGGAACGCACAGTCCCAAGGAGCGGAGTCCAAAGTGCGCCATATCCCCGTTCATCCCCGGCAGCGTCTGGCCGGGCTGCTGCTCGCCTGCCTGTTCCTCCTGCCGGCCGCGTTACCGGCCCTTGCCGGCCCGGTGCCGTCGCCGCCGGAGGTGGCCGGCAAGGCGGCTTTCCTCATGGACTTCCACTCCGGCCGCGTACTGGCCAACGAGGACGCCGACAAGCCCTGGCCGCCGGCCAGCCTGACCAAGATGATGACCCTCTACACCACCTTCAAGGCGCTCGACGACGGCAGCGTGTCCATGGACGACACCATCCGCGTCAGCAAGAAGGCCTGGCAGACCCACGGCTCGCGCATGTTCCTGGAGGTGGGCGACGAGGTCCCGCTGAAGCGCATCGTCAAGGGGGTCATCGTCGAGAGCGGCAACGACGCCTGCGTGGCACTGGCCGAGCACGTGGCCGGCAGCACCCAGGCCTTCGTCCAGCTCATGAACTCCCACGCCCGCGAGCTCGGCCTCGAGCACACCCACTTCGCCAATCCCACCGGCCTGCCGGCGGAGGGCATGAAGACCACCGCCCGCGACATGGCACACCTGGCGGCCGCCCTGCTGCGGGAATACCCGGACCACTACGACCTGTTCTCCATCCGCAAGATGTCCTACAACGACATCTCCCAGTACAACCGCAACCGCCTGATGTGGTGGGACGACAGCGTCGACGGCCTGAAGACCGGGCACACCGAGCGCGCCGGCTACCACCTGGTGGCCTCCGCCGAGCGCGACGGCATGCGCCTGATCTCGGTGGTGCTGGGCACCGACAGCGAGCGCGCCCGCGCCGAGCAGTCGCAGAGCCTGCTCAACTACGGCTTCCGCTTCTATCGCACCTACAAGCTGTACGAGGCCGGCGAGGCGCTGCACAAGGTGCGGGTATGGAAGGGCGCGCGCGACCACGCCCCGGTCAGCCTCAAGCGGGACCTGTACGTGACCATCCCGCGCGGCCAGCGCGACCAGGTCAAGGTCACGCTGGACTTCCGCGAGCCCCTCATGGCGCCAGTGGCCGAGGGCCAGGAGGTGGGCAAGCTCACCGCCAAGCTGGGCGACAAGACCCTGGCGGTGCGGCCCCTGACCGCCCTCAACCGGATCCCCGAGGGCGGCATCTTCCGCCGCATGATCGATTCCGTCCGCGTCTGGCTCACGGAGTAGATCCTTGACCGGAAGCGACTCCATCGCCTACCTCAACGGCGACTTCCTGCCCCTTTCCGAGGCGCGGGTGTCCATCCTGGACCGCGGCTTCCAGTTCGCCGACGGCGTCTACGAGGTGATCCCGGTCTACGGCGGCCGGCCCTTCCGGCTGGAGGCCCACCTCCGCCGGCTGGAGCGCTCCCTGGGCGAGATCCGCATGGACCTGCCCATGGCGGCGCTGGCGCTGGCGGACGCGGTGCGCGAGCTGCTGGACCGCAACGGGGCCGGGGACTGCCAGGCCTACATCCAGGTGACCCGTGGCGAGGCGCCGCGGAACCATCCCTTCCCCGAGGCTGTCCACCCCACCGTGGTCATGACCTGCACGCCGGTGACGCCGGTGCCGGCGGAGTGGGTGCGCGACGGGGTGGCCGCGATCACCGTCGAGGACATCCGCTGGGCGCGCTGCGACATCAAGTCCATCGCCCTGCTGCCCAACGTCATGATGCGCCAGAAGGCCGCCGAGGAGGGCGCCTTCGAGGCGGTCTGGGTGCACCGGGGGATGGCGGTGGAGGGTGCCGCCTCCAACCTGTTCGCGGTCATCGACGGCGAGGCCCGCACCCCGCCCGACGGGCCGCGGGTACTGCCGGGCATCACGCGCGACGTGGTGCTGGAGCTGGCCGCCGACGAGGGCCTGCCGGTGCGCACCGGCGAGGTCACGGCCGAGGAGCTGGCGGCCGCCGACGAGGTCTGGCTGACCTCGTCCACCAAGGAGGTGCTGCCCGTGACCGAGCTGGACCACCGGGCAGTGGGCAGCGGCCAGCCGGGACCGCTGTTCCGCACGGTGCTGGACGCCTACCGGGCGCGCATCCGCAACATCCGGGAGCACGGCGAGGAGGGTCTGTCGTGAGCAGCAAGCAATGCCCCCTGGGCGGGGCCCGGATCGAGTACCCCATCCCGTACACGGTGAAGGCCTTCGTCGCCAACCGGGCCGAGCTCACCGAGCGGGTGCGGGGGCTGGTGGAGCGCCACACGGCGCTGTCCGAGCACGCCGTGCACACCCGCGAGAGCCGCAACGGCCGTTACCTCAGCGTGTCCTGCGCATTCCAGGCCGAGAGCCGCGAGCAGCTCGACGCCATCTACGCCGACCTGCAGGCGGACCCGGATGTCCTGGCGGCCCTCTGAGGTGCCGGCCGAGGGCCACGGCGGCCTGCGGGTGCGCGACCTCGGCGAGCGGCCCTACGAGGAGGTGTGGGCCGCCATGCGGTCGTTCACCGACAGCCGCGACGCCGCCACTCCGGACGAGCTGTGGCTGGTGGAGCATCCGCCGGTGTTCACCCAGGGCCGCAACGGCCGGCCGGAGCACCTGCTGGGCATCACCGGCATCCCGGTGGTGCACACCGACCGCGGCGGCCAGGTCACCTACCACGGGCCGGGCCAGCTGGTGGCCTACCCGCTGGTGGACCTGCGCCGCGCCGGGCGCGGCGTGCGCCACCACGTGAACGCCCTGGAGCAGGCGGTAATCGACCTGCTGGCCGGTTACGGGCTGGCCGCGGTGCGCAAGGAAGGCGCCCCCGGCGTCTACCTGGACGAGCCGGGACGGCCCAAGATCGCCGCCATCGGCCTGCGCGTGCGCGGCGGGCGGGCCTACCACGGGGTGAGCCTGAACGTGACCAGCGACCTGGCCCCCTTCGCCATGATCAATCCCTGCGGTTACGCCGGCATGCCCGTGGCCCGGCTGGCCGACCGCGTCCCCGAGCCGGAGCCCGCGGCCGTCAAGGCGGCCTTCACCGCCGCCCTGGCCCGGACCCTGGCCGGCGCCGAGGAAACCGCCCATGTCTGACGCCGATTCCAAGGCGCCCGCGCGCCACGCCGACCGCGCCGCCTACAAGATGCGCAAGGCGCGCTTCGAGCGCACCCCCGAGGACGCCACCGGACGCAAGCCGCGCTGGCTGCGGGTGAAGTCGCCGTCTAGCCCGCGCGTCCAGGAGATCAAGGGCATCCTGCGCCAGCACAGCCTGCACACCGTGTGCGAGGAGGCCTCCTGCCCCAACCTGGGCGAGTGCTTCGGCGGCGGCACCGCCACCTTCATGATCCTGGGCGACACCTGCACCCGGCGCTGCTCCTTCTGCGACGTGGCCACCGGCCGGCCGGCGCCGCCGGACCCGCTGGAGCCGGCGCACCTGGCCACGGCGGTGGCCGAGATGGGCCTGGACTTCGCGGTGATCACCTCGGTGGACCGCGACGACCTGCGCGACGGCGGTGCCGGCCAGTTCGCCGAGGTCATCCGCGAGCTGCGCGCACGCCGGCCCGAGACGGGCATCGAGATCCTCACCCCCGACTTCCGCGGCTGCGAGGAGACGGCGCTGGCGACCCTGGCCGGGAACCCGCCGGACGTGTTCAACCACAACGTGGAGACGGTGCCCGAGCTCTACCACAGCGTACGCCCGAGCGCCGACTACGACCGCTCCCTGGGGCTGCTGCGCCGGTTCCGCGATGCGGTTCCGGACGTGCCCACCAAGTCGGGCCTGATGCTCGGCCTGGGCGAGGAGCTGGACCAGGTGCGGCGGGTCATGCGCGACCTGCGCGCGCACGGCGTGGACATCCTGACCCTGGGCCAGTACCTGGCGCCGAGCGGCCACCACCACCCGGTGCGCGCCTACATCCACCCGGACACCTTCGACGAGCTGCGGCGGGAGGCCCTGGGGATGGGGTTCCTTTCCGTGAACGCCGGTCCCCTGGTACGCTCCTCCTATCACGCTGGCGACCACATCCCGCCGCAACCTTCCCCCATTCCCGATTAACCGAGTTGTGATTGACACTCCGGCGTCGGTCCCTGCTAGGGTCCGAGGCTAACCTTTGACCGCGGGCACAGCCGCCCGCACCGGAAGAGGAAAGGTCCATGGCAGCGCGAATCAAGACGATTTCCTGGACGAGCCTGATGGCGGGCGTGGCCCTGTCGGCCCTGGTGGCCCTGCCCGTGGCCGCCCAGCCCGCCGCGGGCGGCGGCGCCGGCAACAAGCCCGGCATGATGCAGAAGAAGGGGGACCCCGAGCTTCGCAACGCACAGAAGAAGGTGCGCGACCTGCGTCAGAAGCTGGGCAAGATCCAGCAGCAGGCCCTGAAGAACAATCCGGACCTCCAGAAGCAGCGTAAGGATCTCCAGGACCTGATGAAGACCAAGGTCAAGGGCCAGGTGGACGGCGCCGACGAGAAGCTCGCCCGGCTCAAGGAGATCCGCGGCAAGCTGCAGAACGACAAGGACCTTCCCAAGGCCGAGCGCCAGAAGCTGATGAAGGAGTTCCAGCAGAAGGCCAGCGGCTTCCAGCAGGCCCAGAAGAAGGCCATGCAGGATCCCGAGGTCCAGAAGGCCCGTGAGCAGTTCCAGAAGGACATGCGCGCCGCCATGAAGGAGGAGGATCCCAACACGGATCAGCTGATCCAGGACCTCCAGCAGGCCCGCAAGGATTTCCAGAAGAAGCTGCAGGATCGCTTCTCGGGCATGGGCAAGAACGGCGGCAAGGGCGGTCAGGGCGCCTCCGGCGACCAGTAACCCGGCCCCCGCAGGACGCCGCATCCGCCGCCCCCGGTCCGCCGGGGGCGGCGTTTTTTCGGGCCGCCTGCAGGCTGGCGATCACCGCGGCTTTGTGCCATTCTCACCGCTCCCCGCACGGCTCCCGTCCCGCCCGCGGGGCCACCCCCCACCGCCATCCCCCGAACGCTCATGGCGAGGCTCGCTAGCCGGATCATCCCGACCGTCCTGATCGCCCTGGGGGCCGCCGGCGCCGCCGCCGCGCAGGAGGTCACCCTGGAGGCCAACGAGCTCACCATCGCACCGGGGGGCATCACGGCCGAGGGCGCCGTGTTCGCGCGCCAGGGGGAGCGCCGCATGTGGGCCCGGCGGGCGGAGTACGACCGCAGCACCGACGACCTGGACCTGTTCGGCGACGTCCTGGTGCTCGACCCGGGCTACCTGATCCACACCCCCGAGGCCCACTACAACCTGCGCACCCGGCTGGGCAGCGTGCGCGAGCCGCGGCTGCACCTGCTCGACAGCGACGCCTGGCTGCTGGCGGAGGATCTGGAGCGCTACCGGCCGTCGCGCTTCCGCCTGGACGACGTCTGCTACACCGCCTGCACTCCGCCGGACGACCCGCCGTGGTCGCTGGTATCGAGCAGCGTCTACGTCAACCAGAAGACCCACTTCGCCCACCACTGGAACAGCCGGTTCTACCTGGGGCCCGTTCCGGTCTTCTACACCCCCTATTTCGGCCACTACACCGACCGGGCCCGGCACACCGGGCTCCTCTACCCCACCATCGAGGTGGGCAGCCGGCGCGGCACCGACATCACCGTGCCGTTCTACTGGAACATCGCGCCGCAGCTGGACGCCACCATCAGCGTGCGCAACATGACCGGGCCGGGCACCATGCCCCAGCTGGAGCTGCGCCACCTGGGCGCCGACATCCAGTCGCGCTTCTACGGCGAGTACCTGCCCGACGACGACGTCACCGGCAAGGACCGCTACTACGTGGAGGCCGAGCAGCGCGGCACCCTGCCGCTGGACCTGAGCTACCGCCTCGACGCCCAGCGGGTGAGCGACCCCGAGTACATCTCCTTCTTCGGCCAGGGGGTGGAGAACGGCTCGGCGCGCTACCTGACCTCCACCCTGTCGCTGTCGCGGAGCTTCGGCCCCTACCGCTGGGCGGCGGACTTCACCTACCTGCAGAACCTGCAGGATTTCAACGCCCCGGACACCCTGCAGGAGCTGCCGCGCATGACGCTCCGGGGCGGGCAGGAGGTGGCCGGGCCGCTGCGCTTCGACTGGGACAGCGAGTACGTCTACTTCTTCCGTAGCGAGGGCGAGCGCGACCACCGCCTGTTCGCCGACCCCACCCTGGACCTGTCCCTGGACTCCCGCTACGGCACCCTGGAGCCGAAGGTGGGCCTGCACTGGACCGGCTACCGGCTGGTGCCCGACAGCGGCGGGGGTCCGGACACCCTCAGCCGCAGCGTGCCCCACGCCAGCCTCCGCGCCAGCAGCGAGGTGGCGCGGCTGTACGACTTCGGCGACTTCGCCCTGCGCCACGCCATCGAGCCCGAGCTCTACTACCTCTACATCCCCTACCGCGACCAGGACCGGCTGCCGGTGCTCGACACCGCCGAGCCGCCCCTGCGCTTCGGCGACCTGTTCGACATGAACCGCTTCTCCGGCATCGACCGCATCGGCGACGCCAACCAGCTGACCACCGCCCTGACCACCCGCGTCGACGCCAAGGCCGGCGGCGACAGCTGGGAGGCGGCGCGCCTGAGCATCGGTCAGATCCGCTACTTCCGCGACCGCCGGGTGCGCCTGGATGCGGCCGCCGCGCCCGCCACCCGCGGCTACTCCAATGTCTTCGCCGAGTGGGCCCTGCGCCCGGTGCCCCGGGCGGAGCTCACCGGCGCCCTGGAGTTCGACCCGGAGCGGCCGGCCTTCGCCCTGAACCAAATGGACGCCTTCCAGTCTCAGTTGTCGGTGAGCACGCCGGGCGGCCACTCGCTCAAGGCCCGCTACCTCCACCGCACCGCCTTCACCGGCGGCGAGAGCATTGACACCACCGAGGAGGCGGACGTCCGTGCCAAACTGGCCGTCACCCGGACCTGGCAGCTGTTCGGCGGGGTCAGGCAGTCGCTTCTGTACCGGCTGAATTTGGAGCAACGCGCCGGGGTGGACTATCATGCCGGCTGCTGGGGGCTGCGGCTGGAGTACGAGGATCGCCTGCTGCGCCAGCCGGCGGCCACGGCCGCCAACCCCGAGCGCGAGCGACGCCTGTACCTCACCCTGCGCTTCCGCACCCTGGGCGGTTACACCTTCGGCACCGACCCGGACGAGCTGAAACGCAACCTCGGCAACTGACCCCCTAGGACCGCCACACCGCCATGACCCTCGCCTCCCGCCTACTCGCCGCCGCCTTCCTGGCCGTCTGCTCCCTGGCGCCCCTGACCGCCGGCGCCGCGCAGCTGGTGGACCGCATCGTGGCGGTGGTCAACGACCAGGTCATCACCGCCACCGAGCTGGAGGGCAACCTCGACCGCTCCATCCAGCAGCTGCGCCAGCGCATGGGGCCGGGCAACCTGCCGCCGCGCAAGGTGCTGCGCCGCCAGCTGCTGGAGCGCATGATCATGGACCACATCCAGGTCCAGCGGGCCAAGGAGCGCGGCATCGAGGTCTCCGCCCAGGAGGTGGACCAGGCGGTGGAGCGCGTGGCCCAGCAGAACAGCCTGAGCGTGTCGCGCTTCCGCCAGGTGCTGCAGGCCCAGGGCATCGACTACGGCGACTACCGCGACCGGCTCAAGAAGCAGATCATGCGCAGCCGTCTGGCCGACGGCGCGGTTCGCTCCAAGGTCCACGTCACCGACGAGGAGGTGGACTCCTACCTGGCACGCCAGGGCAAGGCCGGCGACCAGCGCTTCGAGTACAAGCTCCAGCACATCCTGGTGGCGGTGCCCGAGGGCGCCTCGCCGGACAAGACCCAGCGCCTGCGCACCAAGGCCGAGGGCCTGCACCAGCGGGTGGCCGGAGACGAGCCCTTCACCAAGGTGGCCGCGGCCGAGTCCGACGGCCAGAACGCCCTCGACGGCGGCGACCTGGGCTGGTTCAAGCCCGGCGAGCTGCCGGCGCCGGTGCTGGCCGAGGTGGAGGCCCTGAAGGCCGGCGACATCTCCCATGTGGTGCGCACCCCGAGCGGCTTCCA
>DATFLO010000167.1:0-27982 GCA_035267605.1 Gammaproteobacteria bacterium | reverse complement strand
CCGGTGGCGCTGGACAGGTACAGGCTGGCCAGTCCGAAGCGGGCGCCGTTGCCCAGAATGACCCACAGGTAGGCGGGGTAGATGAGGGTGCCCCACGGCCCGCTCAGGGCCATGGCGGCGGAAATGCCGAGCGGGTCGGTGACGTTGGGGAGGAAGCGGCGCCAGGCCGGGCGGGCGGGGGAGGTGTGCACCCACGCCAGCCAGCCGAGGGCGAAGGCCAGGTAAGAGCCGCCCACCACCACGGCGCCGGTGGCCTGCCCGTAGGCCACGGCGGGGACCAGGAACCAGGCCAGGACGGCCGCGGTCACCGCGATGCGCACCACGCCCTGGCGGGCCTCCTCCTGTTGCAGGCGGGGGCCGGCGCCGGCCTTCGTCGAGGATGGTCCAGCGGTCTCCATGGACCGCTCCTTTCTCCCGTCCTGCCCGGGGACGCCATCTTAGCGGCGGGCCCGATCCCGGGACCGGTAAAGGGAAAGGGCTTGCGGCGTTGGCAGTTAGGCTGCCTCAGGGTACCTGAAAAGGCCGCGCGAGCGTATCGGGCATGCCGTTCCCGAATGGGGGCGGCGGGCCCGCGTCAATCCCCGCCCGCGGTCCCGCCCAGGCGTCCGGCGATGGCGTTGTACAGGCCGGCGAAGACGGCCCCGCCGATGAGGCCGTCGCCCAGTCCCCACAGCAGGCCCAGGAAGGTCCCCGCCGGGGTCAGGTCGAAGCCCACGTAGATCCGGCCGATCAGGGTCGGGTCGGCGGACGGCCCTTCCAGCAGGATGATCCACCAGGCCCCCAGGAAGATGCCGAACCCCCACAGCAGGGCGCAGGTGATGGCGAAGGCGAGGATGTTCAGCCGCATGGCGACCTCCCGCAATCGTGGCAAAGGGGTCACGCTACCGCCGCGCGGGCGCCGCGACAATGCCGGCGCCTCTGCCCGCGGCAAGCGGGCCGATGGCGAGCGGGCGGGTGCGATGGCAGGGTGGGAGAGGAACGCTCAGCGCAACCGGGGGGGACAGCCATGAGCTCGGCGATGTCTGGATACGGCCGGAACCCGGGCAGGCCCCGGCCAACGGGATGGGCCGCGGTGCTTGCCGTGGTGGGGCTGCTGGGGGCGGGCCTCGGCGGGGCGCTGGCCGGGGAGTCGGCCCTGCGGCTGCAATCCCCGGCCTTCGGCGACGGCGGCGCCATCCCCACCCGCTTCGCCTGTGACGGGGCGGACGTGTCGCCGCCCCTGCGCTGGTCGGGGACGCCAGCGGGCACCCGCAGCCTGGCCCTGATCGTGGACGACCCCGATGCCCCGGGCCGGGTGTGGGTGCACTGGGTGGTGTTCAACCTGCCGGCCACGGTCGGTGGCCTGGCTGGGGAGGTCAGCGGGGCCCTGCCGGGGGCGGCCCGCGAGGGGCGCAACAGCTGGGGGGACGCCGCCTACGGCGGCCCCTGCCCGCCCTCGGGCAGCCACCGCTACCGCTTTACCCTGTATGCCCTGGACACCGCCCTGGACCTGGAAGCGCCCGACAAGGCGGCGCTGCTGGCGGCCATGCGCGGCCACGTCCTGGACCGGGTGAGGCTGGTGGGGCGCTACGCCAAGTAGCCCCGGCGGCCATCGGTCCGGGCCCTCGACGGCGCGCCGGCGGCGGGAATACGCTGGTCGGGATGGGCCCCGTTCCGGGGCCCAAGCCAAGGAGGACGATGCCATGCGCTGGATTGCCTATAGCGATGCCATCGACGATCTGTTCGCCAAGGAACGCGAGCGCTTCCGCCACAACCCGGAGCATATCGACGGCGTGGTCATGGAGGGCTTCACCGGCCTCAATCACATGACCCTGGAAGGCCTGGCCGAGGAGTACCGGCGCACCTTCGGCGAGTCGGTGCGGGTGGCCTTCGACCGCAGCTCGCCCGGGGACGCGGAGGATGCAGGCTGATCCCCGTGCCGGCTGAGCGTCGGCGCTGCCATGTCCCATAGGCGGCCTCCGGGCCGCCCATTTTTGGTTCTTCGCAGGGCTCCGGGAAGGGCCGGCGCCGGGCCGTGGCGCTGCCGGCCGGTCCCCCGGACGAACGAGGGGCGGCCCGCAGGGCCGCCCCTTCGCGGCTGGAGCCGCCGGGACTACTCGGCGGAGCCCGAGACTGCGGTGGTCAGCAGGGTGGCGATCATGGTCAGGCCGGCCAGGCCGAGGGTGCCGAGGATGGCGATCATCAGGTAGCCCATCGTCTTCTCCTTGCAGGGGGGATCGGCAAAAGGCGGGAGTTATAGGGGGACGGGCGCCCGGATTCAACCATGAAAAAATTCCGGGTTTTGCCGGCCAATTTTTTTCGCCAGCGGTGGAACCTTTTCCCGACCCCGTCCGTGTTGGGGGGTAAAGCCCCATTCTCCGGGGCGATCTTGAGCGTCCATTGGATCGTTTTTTGGGACCCCCCCTTTTCCGGTCCTCTGGGCGCTCAAGAGCACCCCGGAAGGGGCCGGGAACAGGGGGCCGAATTGCTGATCCAGCCCATGCATGCCGCCATGCTGGCCGCCACCCTCCGCAGCCGCGGCTGGGTGCCGATGGATGAGCTCGACGGCGGAACCGCCGGGGACCGCCCCCGGGTTGCGGTTCCGGCCTACCCCGCCAGCCCCGGCTCCCGGCTGAGCGATCCCGGCGTGTGGCAGTGGTGGGCCCTGGTCGGAGAGGCCGGGCAGGACGCCGCCGGGGCCGCCGGCGATGCCGACCCCGACGGCCTCCGCCGGTTGTTCGCCGTGGTCCTGAGCGACACCTTCCTGGCCGAGACCATCCTGGAGCACGGCCCGCACTGGGCCCCCGCCATCGCCTGACGGCCATCAGCCGTCCCGCGGCCCGCACCTGACCCCGCCGCTACCGCCGCACCCCGCCACTGCCTGCAGCGCCCCGCCTGTATTCCGCGGCGGGGCGCGCGTATCCTGGGGGCCCGGCGCGCCCTATCGCGGGCGCCGTTGAGCCCGACCGGGAGAACCCCCTCATGTCGCCCCCCATGCAGCGCTCCGATCAGCCCCAGGGCAACCGCCGCGACCTGCGCAACCTGTGGGCCCTGCGCCACTATCTGTGGGACTACCGCGGCCGCGTCGCCCTGGCGCTGGCCGCGCTGATCCTGGCCAAGGGCGCCAACGTGGCCGTGCCGCTGGTGCTCAAGGAGGTGGTGGACGCCCTCGACACCGGCGCCGCCGCGCTCGGCATCCCGGTCTTCCTGCTTGCCGCCTACGGCGCCCTGCGCCTGGCCGGCACCGGCTTCACCCAGATCCGCGACATCCTGTTCGCGCGTGTCCGACACCGCGCCATGCGCCGGCTCACGGTGCGCACCCTGGAGCACCTGCATAATCTTTCGCTGCGCTTCCACCTGGAGCGCAAGACCGGCGCCGTCAGCAGCGACCTGCAGCGGGGTGCGGCCAGCCTGTCCACCCTGCTCAACTACATGGCCTTCTCCATCCTGCCGGTGGCGGTGGAGTTCCTGCTGGTGTTCGCCATCCTGCTGGCCCGCTACAGCTGGCACTTCGCGGCGGCGGTGGGGGTGGCCGTGGCCGCCTACATCGCCTTCACCGTCGCCCTGTCCAACTGGCGCATGGGCGACCGCCTGGCCGCCAACCGCCTGGAGTCGGAGGCCAACAACGAGGCGGTGGAGAGCCTGATCAACTACGAGACGGTCAAGTACTTCGGCAACGAGGGCCACGAGTCGGCGCGCACCGACGCCACCCTGAGCGACTGGGAGCACAAGGCGGTGCGCTCCCAGGCCTCGCTGTCGCTGCTCAACCTGGGGCAGGGGGCGATCGTGGCCCTGGGGGTGACCGGGGTGCTGGTGCTGGCCGCGGACGGGGTGCGCGACGGCCGCCTGTCGCTGGGCGACCTGGTGGCGGTCAACGCCCTGCTGATCCAGCTGTTCATGCCGCTCAACTTCCTGGGCACGGTCTACCGCCAGATCCGCTACGCCCTGGCCGACATGGACCGCCTGGTGAACCTGCTGGGGGAGGAGCCGGAGGTGCGCGACGCGCCGGACGCGGCCCCCCTGGCGGTGAGCCGGGGCGAGGTGCGCTTCGAGGGCGTGGACTTCGCCTACCACCCCGAGCGGCCGATCCTGAAGGGGGTGGACTTCCGCATCCCGCCCGGGGCCAAGGTGGCGGTGGTGGGGCCGAGCGGCGCCGGCAAGTCGACCCTGGTGCGCCTGCTGTTCCGCTTCTTCGACGTCGGCGGCGGCGCCATCCGCATCGACGGCACCGACATCCGCGGCGTGACCCAGGACAGCCTGCGCCGGGCCATCGCCATCGTTCCCCAGGACACGGTGCTGTTCAACGACACCCTCTACTACAACATCGCCTACGCCCGTGCCGGCGCCACCCGGGCCGAGGTCGAGGAGGCGGCGCGGGTGGCCCACCTGGACGGCTTCATCGCCGGCCTGCCCGACGGCTTCGACACCCTGGTGGGCGAGCGCGGCCTCAAGCTCTCCGGCGGCGAGAAGCAGCGCGTCGCCATCGCCCGCGCCGTGCTCAAGGGCGCGCCCATCATGGTGTTCGACGAGGCCACCTCCTCGCTCGACTCCCACGCCGAGCAGGGCATCCTCAACGCCCTGCGCGAGGCGGCCGCCGACCATACCACCCTGGCCATCGCCCACCGCCTGTCCACCATCGTCGACGCCGACGAGATCCTGGTCATGGACGGGGGGCGCATCGTGGAATCGGGCACCCACCGCGAGCTGCTCGCCCTCGGCGGCGAGTACGCCCGCCTGTGGCGCGTGCAGCAGGAGGAGGCGGAGGCTGTGGAGTGAGCGGGGGAGGGCGGAAGGGGCCGGGCGTCGCCGGCCCCAGGCCCGGGATTCTACCGGGGGCCGCCGGAGACGGTGGTGGCGATGACGGTCACGGCCATGATCAGGCCGAGGATGCCGAGGATGATGGCGGCGCCGATCATCAGGTAACCCATGCGAACCTCCCTTGGCTGGGGTGATGCCGGTTGGGGGATGGTGCGGTGTACCCAACGTTGTACGGGATGGGGCCCCCAAACGACAACCCCCGGCGCGCTGCCGGGGGTTGGCTGGTTATGGCGGTGTCCGGACGGGTTAGCGGTCGTTGCCGCGGAAGGTCTGGAAGACGGCGGAGACGACGGCGAAGCCCAGGACCAGCAGTGAAGCGCTTTCCATTGTTCCCCCCTTCGCATGATCAATCCAATTTCACCCGCAAGCCAGGGGGAGGTCAATGCGGGAATTTCCCTACCCGCGGCGGGGCGGCCGGTCCCGCATCAGGAGCCGGGGGGGACCAGCCGGGCGGCGGCATTGAGGGCCTCCCCGGCGCCGTCGTAACGGGCCGGACGCAGGACCGTGTCCTCGCCCTCGCGCACCTCGTCGCACAGCACCCAGCGCGCCTCGCCGCCCTCGCGCACCGCCGTGACCAGCCAGCCGCTGCCCTCCCGGTCCAGCTCGCAGCCGAGCCCGGTAATCAGCCCCGACAGCATGCCCATGCGCATGGCATCGCGGTCGGCCATCTGCATCGAATCCGGCATGGCCCGCCCTCCCTGTTGGCTCGTGTCCCGGACCTTTCCCATAGTACGGTACCAGACGGCGCCGGGCGTCCAACCACCGGCCGCCCACCCACCGCATCGCAGGGGGAGCCGCCATGAACGAGACCGCCGGGTGCCGCTCCCGGAAGGGGGACCTGCTCGGCCTGCTGGGCTTCCTGGCGGGCTGCCTGGTGGTCTCCGGCATGGGCGGCGCGGTCACGGCCACCTCGGTGGCGAGCTGGTACCCGGAGCTGGCCAAGCCGCCCTTCACCCCGCCGGACGGGGTGTTCCCGCCGGTATGGACGGTGCTGTTCGTGTTCATGGCGGTGGCCGGCTGGCGGATCTGGCGCTTGGCGGAGGGCGAGGACCGTACCGTGGCGCTCAACTGGTTCGGGGTGCAGCTGGTCCTCAACCTGCTGTGGTCGGTGATCTTCTTCGGCCTGCAGGCGCCGGGCTGGGCGCTGGCGGAGGTCCTCCTCCTGCTGGGGGCGGTGGCCGCCACCCTGCGGGCCTTCCTGCGCCTGGATTTGTGGGCGGGCGCCGCCCTGGTCCCCTATCTGCTGTGGCTGGGTTTCGCGGCGGGGCTGAACGCGTCGATCTGGTGGCTGAATTAGGGACTGTCGCAGGGCACTAAGGCCCCCGGCAACGGGGGAGGATTCCTGCCGAGGAGCGGAGCACATGAGCGAGAGCTACAAGAAGCGCATGGAAGCGGTACCGGGCGAGCTGCTGCGCATGAGCGAGGAGGTGGACGGCCACACCCGCGAGGGCCTGGCCGCCGCCGCCGAGGTGGTGCAGATGCTCAACCACGGCAAATCCCTGGCCGAGGCCGTTGGCTGGGCCCGTCGGCGCTTGCGCCTGGAACAGGACCACGATCTGGAGAACTGGCAGCTGTAGCGGCCGGCGGCGGTCGGCTAAGCCCCTACTTTCTTTCCGGTTGAAACCTCCGGCGGATCGGCGTTTCCTTGGAGAATAGAGAGGGATCCGGCATTGCTCAGGGGGTATGCCGATGGCCAAGACTCAGGCGGAAGACAGTCTGTCCGATCTGTCCGAGCTGCGGCGCCGCTGCCGCCGGTTCGCGCTGTTCCAGATGGTGATCCTGGGAGCGGCGGTGTTCACCGGGATCGGCGGCTTTGCCCTGGTGGCCGCCTCCGGCGCCGTGCTCGGTGCCGTGTTCGCCCTGTGGGCGGGCCTGGCCTGCGTCGGGCCGCTGATCGAGGCCGCGGTGGAGTACGACATGATCCCGGCAGCGTTCCGCCCCATCCGCAAGACGGAGTACGAGCGCCTGTGGGCGCGGGCGGTCCGGCATCCCGAGCTGCGGGCCGAGGTGGAGCGCATCCTGGAGGCGCGCAACACCATCACCCGCTACGAGTATGCCCGCCTCATGGGCGACGCCAGCGCCACTCCGGGGGGCCCCCTGCCCGTCCCCTGAAGGCGGCCGCCGAGGTGCACGCAAACGGGCCCAGGCAGTGAGCCTGGGCCCGTTTGCGTGCAGCGAGCGGGACGGTGCGGCTCAGCCGCCCATGGTCCGCCGCATGCGGTCCAGCTTGAGGGTGCACAGGATGTGGACCACGATTGCCCCCAGGCACACGGCCGTCACCAGGGTGCCGCCGACGTTGAGGTCCAGCATTCCGGCGCCGATGTACTGCGCCACGAGGGCGACCACGATGAAGGCCACGGTGGGGCCGACGATGCCGCAGTGCGGACCGCCTTGCTGTGCTTGCGCCATGAAAAATCCTCCCCTGGGGTGGATGTCCGTTTCAGAAATAGCAGAGTCCGGATACCTTAAAAAGTGGGCGCCGCCGAGGCCAGCCCCGACTCGCCCCGGAGCAGGAGGCAGCATGTCCGCATCCCCCAGGCCGCTGGTTGTGACGCTCGTCCTGGCCCTGGCCGCCGCCGTCGCCGGGCCGGCCCGGGCCGGGGGCGACCTGCCCGCCTTCGAGGAGGCTCGCTACGACGTCAGCTGGGGCATCGTGCCCGCGGGCAAGGGGATGTTCCGCGCGCGCCGTACCGACAACGGCTACACCCTGCGCGCCCAGATCTGCTCCACCGGCCTGGTGGACGCCTTCCACCCCATCCGCGACCAGCTCTACACCGAGGTGGATCCGGCCAGCGGCGACTTCCGTCCCCTGTATCACCGGGTGACCCAGCTGGAGGAAGGCAAGCGCCAGGAGAAGGTGACGCGCTTCCTGGCCGATGACCGGGTCGTCTACGAGGAGACCAAGCGCGGCAAGGTCCGCAAGCACAAGATCCTCGAAGTGCCGGCCGGCATCCACGACACCCTGTCCATCATCTACGCTGTCCGCCGGCTGCCGCTGGAGGTGGGGGAGACCTATCGCCTGCCCCTGCTCGACGGCGACGATGTGGAGACCCTGGTGGTGCCGGTGGCGGGGCGCATGAAGCTCAAGGGCCACCGCGTCCTGCGGGTGCGGCCCTATACCGTGGAGGACGGTGAGCGCGAGGAGGGCGGGCAGTGGGAGCTATTCCTCACCGACGACGACCGCCGCATCCCGGTGCGCATGAAGCTGGGCCTGTCCTTCGGCCGGCTGCTGCTGGACATGACCGGCTACCGCGACCACGGCTCGGTGGAGCATCCGGCGCGCATGTTCTGCGATCCCTCGGTCACCATGCCGCGCTGAGCCCCGACGGCGGATGTGGACGGCCGTCGGCGACGGTGCTTGAATGCCGGTAGGGGCCCGGAACGATCGCTGGAGGCCGACATGACCGAACGCCTGATCCCCTCCCAGAAGCGTCACGATCGCATGGTGGAGCGCATCGCCGACGGCCTACGCCGGGAGGGCTTCCCGCAGGTGCGCGCCGCCGGCGTCGGGGGCTTCGAGCCGCCCGACGCCATCGACGGCTTCGTGCCCGACGTGGCCGCCGCCCAGCGCCACCACTATATCTACGAGGTGGAGACCGAGGAGACCCTCGAGCTCGAGGAGACCCTGCGGCAGTGGCGGGCCTTCGCCCACCACGCCCGCTACAACGACACCCGCTTCGTGATCGTGGTCCCTGCCGGCTCGGGGGTCCGGGCCGAGGCCATCAAGAACTACCACCACTTCCGCGCCGAGGTGCGGGAGGTGGACTTCGACCGCTGACCCCGCCATCCCGACCACCGCGCCAAGGAGGCTGACATGGCCTTTCAATTCCAGGAGCTGTTCCTGGCCGACGAGAACGAGCTGGTTCCCGCCGGCCAGGGCGATTGGGTGCTGGTGGGCGTGGAGCTGCGCTTCGCGGACGAGGACAGCGGCGCCCAGGCGACGGTGACCGCCCAGGTGCCCGTGCTCGGACTGGTCCGGGGCCGGACCCTGGATCAGGTCCACGAGGAGGCCGCCACCCGCGCCGAGGACCTGGTGGGCACGGCCGCCGAGCACCTGCGGGAGAACGATCCCCTGGTGCTGGCCCGCATTGCCCAGGGGTCCTGAGCCTCCGCCGGAGTCCGGGAGGCCCGTCCCCGCCGGCGTGGCCGGGCCCTTGTGGTGGGCCGTGCTGGCCCTGGTCCCCCTGCTGACCGTGGTCGGCGGAAGGCTGCGCATCGCGCTGGTCTCGGGCGCCGGGGCCGCGCCGGTGGACGCGGGCCTGTTCGGCGTCCTGGCCATCCTCGCCATGGGCGGGGCGGGCTGGTATCCCGGCGCCGGGCGGCGCATCGGGGTCGCCCATGCGGGCTGGCTGGTTCCGGCCGCCTTGGCGGTGATGCTTGCGGTGCAGCAAACGGGAGGGGAGGTCCACCTGATCCTGTTCGGCTCGCTGGGCTTCCTGGGCGCCCTGCGCTTCGGTCCGCTGCCCGGGCTCGCCGCCTGCGCCGCGGTGGCCGGGCTGGACGAGCTGCTGCAGCTGGGGGTCCCCGACCGGGTCGCCGAGTGGCGGGATGTGGGCCTGGACCTGCTGGCCGCGGCGGTGGGGGTATGGATCGCCCGCCTGCGCTTCGGCCCCGGCGCCGTCGGGGGCCGGCAAGCCTGAGCGGGGTCCGGCAAAGGCCAAGGGGGCGCGCCCCCATCTCACAGGGGAGAGCAAGGATGGCTTACCGCAGCAGTGACGCCAGCGAGGCCCTGACCGCCGCCAGCGACGTGGTCACCCTGCTCCGGCTGGCGGCCGACAACGCGCAGATGGTCCGGGACCGCGTGCACGGCGAGACCTACGACGGCGTCGACGAGCTCCTCCACGACATCAGCGAGCTGTACCGCCGGGCCGAGGACCTGGAGGGCCGGGTCGAGGCCTACGTCACTGAACGGGGCCACCGGCGCTAGGGGCGCCCTCGGTGATCGCCTTCCAGTCGGCCTCCGGGATCTCCTCCAGGTCGTATCCGGTGAGGTACTCCACCGCGGCCGCCCGGAACCAGTAGGCCAGGGTCAGCAGGTCGCCGTCGCGGATGCGCTGGCGGGTGGCCTCCTCGTTGGGCGACAGGTCGATCACCAGGTGGTCCTCCTCGCCGTCCCGGGCCCCCGGCTCCGGCAGCAGGATGGAGGTATTGCCCTCGGTGTCGATGGCGAACCACCAGTCCTGGCCCCGCAGCGGCGCCCCGGAAACCCGGTATTTTTCCTCCCCCAGCATGGAGTCGGGAACGATGCTCAGGGGCTCCCGTTCCTGTGTCATGGTCGGCCCTCCGTTCGCTCAGGCAAACGCCCATTATGAACCACCCTTTGCCCCTGCCGCGAATCCCCGCTTCGCCGCCGGCGACGGGCCGCGGCGGGCCGGCTGCGGTCGCCGCCGTGACCATTGAGCGCGTCACCGTGATGGACCTCGAGGAGGCGGCGGGCCTCCCCGCGGATGCCGAGACGGCAGTGATCTCGGTCACCGATCCGGGCGTGCGCGCCCCGCTCGCCGACGGCTTCGCCCATGTCCTGCGCCTGCAGTTCCACGATGTGGATGACGCCATGCTCGAGGCCCTGGCGCGGCTGGCGCGGGCCCCCGGCGAGGAGCCGGAGCCCTTTCGGGCGGAGCAGGCCCGGCGGCTGGTGGCCTGGGCCGAAGCCCTGGCCGCCGCGCCGGAGCCGCTGCGGGTGGCCGTCCACTGCCACGCGGGCGTCTCGCGCTCGCCCGCCATCGCCTGGTTCCTGAACGGGGTCTACGGCGCGGACCTGCGCTGGCGGCCGCACTTCGCCCCCAACCGCCGGGTCCTGCGGCTGCTGGCCGAGGCCGCGGGGTGGCCGCCGTCCGACCCGGGCCCCTGACAAAAAAAGCCCGGACGGAGAACCGTCCGGGCTGCGTCCCGGGGCTGGGGACCGGTTGAAAAAGGACCCCGGGGCGCGATCCCAACTGCGCGGGATCGGGAGGTGGGCGGTGCATTACCCAGAGGGAGCGCAACAAGTCGCGCTTGCGGCACCTTCCGCCCACCCCCTCGCCAGCAGAAGAACCCCTCTTGATCCTTCTATCCTTGTTGGACCCCTGTCCACCGAATTCGTTTTCCCCCGCTCGATGCAACAGGGCCGGCGGCGAACCGCCGGCCCTCGGCAGGCTTCCCCGGTCGGCTCCGGGTTAGCTGGACTTGCCCTCGCGCTGCTTGCGGCGGGCCTCTGCCAGGCGCTCGCCCAGGCCGCGGTCCTTGGCGACCTTGGCACGCTGCTGGGAGAGGTTGGGGGCAACCAGCGGGTAGTCCTTGTCCAGGCCGAAGGTGTTCTTGTACTCCTGCGGCGTCATGCCATGGGCATTGTTGAGGTGCCGCTTGAGGGTCTTGAAGGCTTTGCCGCACACCAGGCAGTTGATGGTGTCTTTGCCGATGGCCTTCTGGGGCGACATGATCGGTTCGCGCCTATCGCCGCCCGCCTTCTCCGCGCCTTCCCCTTCCTCGCCCGCACCGGGGAGGTGGGTATCCCCCTCCATGCCCAGCAGGGTGTTGTAGGACTCGGTCAGAAGCTTCACAACTTCCTCGGCGGATTCGGCATTGGCAGCGTAATTCGCCGCAATTTGCGCGGCCAGCTCACGGGTTCCCAAAGATTGGCTCCTTTCCGGTATCGAAGACGGCGGATTCTACATCCATAGAAGTTACAAATTCAAATTAGTTCCGACAAAAACCGGCGTAAAGGAAAAAATTTTGAAAAAGGCGGAAACTTTTTCCGCCGAATTGTGGTCTCCGTCTCTCCACAAAAGCGGCCCGGTCCCCGCGCCGCCTCCGCCTTTGCCCGGACACCGCCCGTTTGCCCCGTTGCCGCGCCGCCCCCGGACGGGGCGGCCGTCCGTGCCCGTCGCTGGCGGCACCCCGGCGCCGCGGGCCGGGGTGCCGCCAAGGGGGTGCGGCCGTGGGATGCGGCCGGGGCATGCGGCGAGGGGTTGTACCCTCAAAAATTTTGTGGGAATATGAAGCCATACTTTACTTGTGGGAATTCCCGCAACGGAGAGGAGGCCGACATGGCAACTGCCAAGCGCGAGATCCTGGACAACATCCCCCTGCTGCTGGTTGGCGCCATGGTGGTGATGGGCCTGCTGAGCTTCTTCTCGGTGGTGCTCGGCTAGCCCCCCACAGCCCTGGTTGCACGCTCCCGCCGGCCGGCTTTCCCCTCCCTGACCGGCCGGCGCAGGAGCTAATTCAGGCCGGACCCCCAGCGGGTCCGGCCGTTTTGCGTCGTGGGGTCGGGGAGGTAGCGGTCAGGCGTCGTCGGTCTCGACCACGATGCGGGCGTCGGGGTGGTCCTGCTGGATGGCGGCCAAGGCCTCGAGGGCCTGGCCGAAATCGCGGAAGACGGGGGAGAGGGCCTCGGCGAAGGTGCGCTCGCCGTCGGCCGCGGTGCGGTCGATGCCGATCCAGTAGCGTACGGGGATCTCGTCGGGGACGGACACGGGCAGGCTCCCGGCCGCAGAGGGGCCGGCCGTCATCGCCGTGCAACGCGACCGGCCGACCCTCCGGGCCATGCGGGGATCAGGAGAAGGGGGCATCCTCGTAGGCGCGCTGATTCCATTCCTCCCAGGCCCCCTCGGCGCCCAGGCCCATAGGGCCGAAGGCGTCGCAGGTGCCGCAGGCGATGGCCGCGTACCCCTCGTCGATGTCCATCACCTCCAGGTCAGTGCCTCCGCAGAAGGGGCAGGGCTTGGGATCTTCGTTCATGGCGTACTCCTGTCGGTGATCGGGGCTGCGGCCCGCGCCGGGAGCCCGTTCGGCCGTGTTGCGGCCCCGGCCCGGCCGGCGGCCGCCTACAGCAGGCGGCCGGTCTGGGTGCGGTCGTAGCGCAGGAGACCGCCGACGGCCCGGGCGCCGGGATGGGCGGCGTGACGCCGCTGACCTTGCGGCCCCATAATATGAGAGACGGGCCGCTCACGCACGATCTCCAGGTAGTCGGCGATCAGGGAGCGGTGGCAGCGGTCGGGGTCGGCCTCGGCGCACATCAGGCAGGTGGTGGCGGCGGGGCTGGTCAGCAGGCGGTCCACCGCCGCGCGGAAGGCGACGCTTTCCATGTGGCGGGCGTAGGCGCGAAAGGCCGGCTCCGCCAGGGCGGGGTGGCGCTCGGCATCGGCATCGGCATCGGCCTCGGCGGGCTGGCGCCGGCCGCCCAGGTCCGCGCCTTCCCAGGTGTAGGCGATGCCGGCCTCGGCCAGCGCCGCTTCCAGCCGCCCGCGGTTGAACCACGCAAAGCGGCGCGACGAGGGCCGGCTGCGCACGTCCACCAGGCGCCGCACCCCGGCCTCCGTCAGCATTGCCAGGAAGTCGGCCAGCGTCCGGTTGCTGTGGCCGATGGTCAGCATCGGCCCCGGCGGTCCCGCGCCTTGCGGCGGGATTTCATTCTCTGCAACAAAGCCAGGTCCCCCAACGTCCATGGACAGCGTCGATCTCCGCCAGCCCGAATTCTACATCAACCGCCTGCTGTCCCTGCTGGAGTTCAACCGGCGGGTGCTGGAGCAGGCCAAGGACCAGTCGGTACCGCTGCTGGAGCGGCTCAAGTTCCTGTGCATCTCGTCCACCAACATGGACGAGTTCTTCGAGATCCGGGCCGCCGGCCTCAAGCAGCGCATCGAGCTCGGCGTCACCCAGGTGGGGCCGGACAACCGCACGCCGCAGGAGGTGATGAACGCCGTGGGCGAGCGCGCCCACGAGCTGGTGGGCGAGCAGTACCGGGTGCTCAACGAGGTGCTCACCCCGGCCCTGGCCGACGAGGGCATCCGCTTCATCCGCCGCACCCACTGGAGCCCGGCCCAGCGCGACTGGCTGCGCCGCTTCTTCGAGGACCAGCTGCTGCCGGTGCTGTCGCCGCTGGGCCTGGATCCGGCTCACCCCTTCCCGCGCATCCTCAACAAGTCGCTGAATTTCATCGTCGGCCTGCAGGGCCGCGATGCCTTCGGCCGCAGCGGCGGCGTGGCCGTGGTGCAGGCCCCCAGGGCGCTGCCGCGGCTGATCCAGCTGCCGGCCGAGGAGACCGGCAGCGGCCCCTATGACTTCGTGTTCCTGTCGTCGATCATCCACGCCTTCGTGGACGAGCTGTTCCCCGGCATGACCGTCACCGGCTGCTACCAGTTCCGGGTCACCCGCAACTCGGACCTGTTCGTGGACGAAGAGGAGATCGACGACCTGCGCCGGGCGCTGGAGGGCGAGCTGCCGCAGCGCCGCTACGGCGCCGGGGTGCGCCTGGAGGTGGCCGACAACTGCCCGGACGACATGGCCGATTACCTGCTCGGCGAGTTCGGGCTGGGCCGCGAGGACTTCTACCGCGTCCACGGCCCGGTCAACCTCAACCGCCTGCTGGCCATCCCCGACCTGGTGGACCGCCCCGACCTCAAATACGGCGGCTTCACCTCGGGGCTGCCGGCGGCGCTGGGCTACCAGTCGGACCTGTTCGGGGTCCTGCGCGAGCGCGACGTCCTGCTCCACCATCCCTTCGAGTCCTTCACCCCGGTGGTGGACTTCCTGCGCCAGGCTGCCCGCGACCCCCACGTGCTGGCCATCAAGCAGACGCTGTACCGCACCGGGCCGGAGTCCGCGGTGGTGGATGCCCTGGTGCAGGCGGCGCGCGCCGGCAAGGAGGTCACCGTGGTGGTGGAGCTGCGCGCGCGCTTCGACGAGGAGGCCAACATCGCCCTGGCCAACCGCCTGCAGGAGGCCGGGGCGCACGTGGTCTACGGCGTGGTGGGCTACAAGACCCACGCCAAGCTGATCCTGGTGGTGCGCCGCGAGAGCGGACAGCTGCGCAACTATGTCCACCTCGGCACCGGCAACTATCACCCGCGCACCGCCCGGCTTTACACCGACTACGGCCTGTTCACCGCCGATGCCGAGATCGGCGAGGACGTGCACAAGGTCTTCCTGCAGCTCACCAGCCTGGGCCGGGCCTCGGACCTGGGTGAGCTGCTGCAGGCGCCGTTCACCCTCCACCCCGCCCTGGTCGACAAGATCGAGCGCGAGGCCGACAACGCCCGTGCCGGCCAACCGGCGCGCATCATCGCCAAGGTCAACTCGCTGGTGGAGCCGAAGATCATCCGCGCCCTGTACGCCGCCTCCCAGGCCGGGGTGGAGATCGACCTGGTGGTTCGCGGCATGTGCTGCCTGCGCCCCGGCATCCCGGGCATTTCCGACAACATCCGGGTACGCTCGGTGGTGGGCCGCTTCCTGGAGCACACGCGGGTGTACTACTTCGCCAATGGCGGCGAGGACGAGATCTTCGGCTCCAGCGCCGACTGGATGGAGCGCAACTTCTTCCGGCGGGTGGAGGTGGCCTTCCCGGTGCGCGACCCCGAGCTGCGCGGCCGCATGCTGCGCGAGCTCGACCTCTACCTGCGCGACAACACCCAGGCCTGGGTCCTGGAGTCCGACGGCGGCTACCGGCGCCTGCAGCCGGCGCCGGGCGAGGCGGCCGTCTCCGCCCAGGAGACCCTGCTCGCCGAGCTGGCGGAGGGGCTGTAGGCCCCGTCGGTAGGGTCATGGTCAGCGCCCGGCCGGGCCCGCGCCAATCTCTCGGAGCCGCCCTCACGCCGTGGCCGCCGCCACCGGCCCGCGCTACTCGAGCGTCAGCGTGAAATCGGCGTCCCCCAGGAACCCGGCCTCCTGCTCCAGGTCCGCCCGGGTCAGCGGGTGGTCGTCCAGCCAGCCGGCGGGGAAGCCCAGATGCAGGCGGTCGCCGCGGGCGGTCAGCGTGAGCCCCGGCAGGGGCTCGGGGCTGCGGTTGCGGTGCAGCACCACCGCCAGCCGGAGCAGCACGGCCAGGCGCCGGGCCGGCACCTGCCAGCGCTCGGGCAGGCCGCAGAAGGCCTTGCCGTTGAATTTGCGGCGATGGCTGCGCACCAGCGCCGCCAGCAGGTCCTGTTCCTGCTGGGTGAAGCCGAGCATGTCGGCATTGTCCAGGACGTAGGCGCCGTGCTTGTGGTAGCCGCTGTGGGCGATGTCCAGCCCGATCTCGTGCAGCAGGGCCGCCCAGCGCAGGTAGGGCTCCGCCCAATCCGCGGGCAGCGACCAGGAAGGCGCCGCCTGGGCCAGGGCGGCCGCGGCGGTGTCCGCCACCCGCCGGGCATGGACCTCGTCGGCGTGGTAGCGCTGCTGCAGGGCGTGGACGCTGGTCTCGCGTACGTCCTCGTGGCGGATGCGCCCCACCAGGTCGTGCAGCAGCCCCTCGCGCAGGGCGCCGTCCGCCACCTGCATGTGCTCGATGCCCAGGGCGTCGAAGGCCGCCCGCAGGATGGCCACGCCGCCCGCGAACACCGGCGCGCGGTCGGTGCTCAGGCCCTTGAGCTTGTCCAGCTTTTCCACCTTGCCCAGATCGCTCATGGCCGCGGTCATGCGCTCCAGGGCCCCGGCCGTCAGCCCGCCCTCGCTCCAGCCGTTGGCCTCGGCCACCTTGGCCGCCGCCCGGATGGTGCCGGAGGCCCCCACCGCCTCGTCCCAGCCCATGGCCCGGAAGGCCTGCTCGTGGGGCTCCAGCTCCTGCCGGGCGGCGGTCTCGGCGCGCCGGAAGGCCTTGGCGGACAGCTTGCCCTCGGCGAAATGGTTGCGGGTCAGCGACACGCAGCCCATGTACAGGCTTTCCATGCGCCCCGGGGCGTAGCCGGCGCCGACGATGAGCTCGGTGGAGCCGCCGCCGATGTCCATCACCAGCCGCCGGCGATCGGGGGCCACCGCCAGGCTGTGGGCCACCCCCAGGTAGATCAGGCGGGCCTCCTCGACGCCGGCCACCACCTCGATGGGGTGGCCCAGGGCGGCCTCGGCGCGCGCCAGGAAGTCCTCGGCGCCGCGGGCGCTGCGCAGGGTGTTGGTGCCCACCGCGCGCACCCGCGCCGGGGGCAGGTCGCGCAGGCGCTGGCCGAAGCGCTCCAGGCAGGCCAGGGCCCGCTCTTGGGTGTCGGGGTCCAGGGTCTTGTCCGGGCGCAGGCCGCCGGCCAGGCGCACCATCTCCTTGAGGCGGTCCATGGTCTTGAGCTCGCCCGGACCCAGGCGGGCGACGATCAGGTGGAAGCTGTTGGATCCGAGGTCGACGGCGGCGACGGTCTGGGTGGCCTGTTCGGACACGCTGGGCCTCGTCGTCAGGGGGCGGGGGCGAGGGCCTGCAGCTGGCCCTGGGTCAGACACCATTCCAGCTGGGCGGCGCCGGGCTCGGCGTTGTCGGTTATGGACAGCAGCGCGCAGGCGCCCTTGCCCGGATGCCAGAAGGTCCAGTCCACCCGCCCCAGGGCGAAGCTGAGCAGGTGGCCGAGGTCGGGCTCGTGGCCGACCAGGGCGATGGTCTCGTTGGGGGGCGCCTGCCACAGCCAGTTGAGCAGCTCCTTGGGCCGCCGGCCCGGCGCCAGGGCGTCGGTGCGGATGAAGGCGGGGCCGCTGTAGGTCCGGGCCAGGATCTCTGCGGTCTGGACGGCGCGCGTCAGCGGGCTGCTGGCGATCAGGTGGACGGGATCGAGCACCGTGCGCAGCCCCTTGGCCGCCTGCTCGAAGGCGCGCGCGCCGTCGTCGGTGAGGGCGCGGTCGGCGTCGCGCTGGCCGGGCCCGGCGTCCTCGGGGATGCCGTGGCGGATGATCGCGACCGATTTCATGGGCGGCTCCCGGGAGTGGGTGCGAATCCCCGCATTATGCGCCCCTTGGCGCGGTCCGTGGAGGGGTCAGGCGCGCAGCGCCAGCAGCGTGAGCGCCACCGATGCCCCTGCCACCAGGGCGGCCAGCGACCAGCGGGTGAGGGTGCGGTAGTGGCCCTCCAGGGCCTCGGCGGTATGGCCGGCGAGCAGGAACGGGCGGCCGGACTCCTCCGGACGCGCCAGAACGTGGAAGGACACGCCCGGACCGTCGGCGGCGCGCTCGGCCATCACCCGGCTGCGCGCCAGGGCGCGCGCCCGCTGGCGCTCGGCGGCGTCGAGGCGGCCGTCGCCGTTGGCGTCGAACTGCTCCATGAACACCCCGGGCGCCGCCTGCCAGCGTTCCAGGCGCTCGCGCACCGCGCCGTCGATGGGCGGCGGTGCATCGGACAGGGTGCGGAACCAGCCCAGGGCGTAGACCGGCCCCGGCAGCAGCAGCTCCTCGGTGTGGCGGTAGCGGCCGCCGAAGTTGAGGGTCAGGCGGCCCACCTGCATGGACAGGCGCAGGCTGTTGGGATCGGATCCGGAGGTGCACCACACCCGGCGGTGGCGCGAGGTGACCTCGGCACCCTCGGGATGGACCTCGCACCAGTCGGTGCCGTCCTCGAGCAGGAAGGGGTCGTCGCTCTCGCCCTGCTGGATGGTGCGCCACTGGCTGTGGCGGTTCTTGCCGAAGCCGGTGGTCTCCTTGCGCTCGATGCGGTAGCGGTACCACAGGCACTTGCGCCCGGTCAGCGGCGACACCGCCGGGCCGCCGTCGTAGGGCTGGCCGGTGCCGGCCAGCTCCACATAGCCCTGCGGGGCGCTGCGGATGCGGGCGGTGGGGGTGTCGGCGATGATGCGGGCGCGCCGGAGGTTGCGCCACAGGGTGTAGAAGCCGCCGGCGGCCAGGATGCCGGCGCCGCCGGTGAGCATGACGAACGGCCAGGGGCCGAACCCCTGCACCCACGCGCTCAGGCCGGTCATGCCGCCGGGCCCTCAGGAGCTGCCGAACAGGGTGCCCAGGTTCACGTCCGCCGTCTCTTCCTCTCAGTCGCGCACCTGGCGCCCGGACAGGGTCTCGATCACCCGGATCAGGGCGGCCATGTCCTCGTCGCCGTGGCCCAGGCCGCGCGCCGCGCTGGCCGCTTCGCGCGTGGCCGCGGTCTGGGGCAGGGGCAGGCTCGCCTTGCCGGCGGCGTCGGCCACCAGGTCGAGGTCCTTGAACAGCAGGTCCAGCGGGAACTGTCTGGCGAAGTCCCCCTTCAGGATCTTGTCGCCCTTCATGCCGAACAGCGGTGCCCCCAGGGGGCCGCCGCCCACCGCCTCGAGCACCTGGCGCGGGTCCAGCTCCAGGGCCTGGCCCAGGGACAGGCCCTCGGCCAGGGTCTGCATGAGGTTGCCCAGCATCAGGTTGATCACCAGCTTCATGTGGGTGCCGGCGGGGATGTCGCCGCAGTGGACGACGGCCTTGCCCAGGGTCTCCAGCAGCGGGCGCACCCGCTCCAGGTCCTCGGTCGCGGCGCCGGCCAGGACCACCAGCGTGCCCTCCTCGGCGGGCTTGACCGTGCCCGAAACCGGGGCGTCCACGAAGCGGGCGCCCACGGCATGCACCTCCTCGGACGCGGCCCGGATGGCCTCGGGCGAGACCGTGCCCATGTTGATCACCACCTTGCCGCGGCCGAGTCCCGCGAGGACACCGCCGTCGCTCTGCAGCACCGCCGCCAGGGCGTCGTCGTCGCTCACCATGACCACCACGATGTCCGAGTGGCCGGCCAGGAGGGCGGGGGTGGAATAGGCGGTCACGCCCTGCTCGGCGAAGGGGCGGGAGCGGTCCGGGGTGCGGTTGAACACCCCCAGCTCGAAGCCGCCGCCGTGGAGGTTCCAGGCCATGGGCGTGCCCATGGCGCCGAGGCCGATGAATCCGACGCGTTCGCTCAAGGCTGTCTCCCGTTGCTTGCGGTGTTCGCGGATGGGTTGCGGGCGGCCGGCGGGCCGCCGGTGTAGGCCCGGTGGGTCTGGAGGTTGAGGGCGCCCAGCCCGGCCAGGAGCACCACGAACAGGGCCAGGGGGCCGGCCACCGGCACCTGCCGGACCAGCCCCAGCACCAGCAGGGCGGCCACGAAGGCGCCGATGCGGGCGGCGCGGCCGGCTCCGGGGCGCCACCGCTCCAGGACCCCCTGGCCGAGGGCGAACACCCCGGCCAGCAGGCCGGCCAGCAGCGCCACCAGGTACAGCGCCAGCACCGCCAGGCCCAGCAGGGCGCCCACGCCGCTGGCCAGCAGCAGGACGGCCACCAGCGGCGTGGCGGTCAGCGCGGCCAGCCCCAGCCCCAGGGACTTCCAGCGCTCGCCCCAGGCGGAGGCGGCCACCGCCCGGCTGAAGCCGGGGAACAGCAGGAAGCCTGCCGCACCCGCCACCGCCAGGCTGGCGGCCAGGAACAGCCCGGCCAGCCAGCCGGCTTCCTCCCTGGGGGCGGGGCCGGGCGCCGCCCCCGGACGCTCCACCACCCGGCCGCCGATGTCGGCCCCCGGCGCCACGCGGGGCCGGTCGGGCGCGGTCCAGATCAGGTCGCCGCCGATGCGGGCGCCGGGGGCCAGCTCGATGGTGCTGGCCCGGATCCGGAGGTTGCCGGCCACGGTTCCGGACACCACCACCGCATCGGCCACCACCCGCACGTCGCCGGCCACCGCCCCGGCCAGCCGGACGTGGCCGCCCGCGGACCAGAGCCAGCCGCCCACCGTGGCGGCGGGGCCGAGGCTGACCGTCTCGCCGGCGACCACCACGTGGTCGCCCACGGGGCCGTCGATGCGTACCTCGCGGCCGGCGGCGCGGACATCGTCGCCCACCGCGCCTTGCACCAGCACCGTCTCGCCGGCGGCGTTGAGGTCCTGGCCGACGCGGTCGTGGACCACGATGCGCTGCCCGGCGGCAACCACGTCGCCCGCGGCCGGCGCCAGCAGGTCCACCAGCCGCCCGGCCAGGTAGAGGTCGCGGTCGGCGGGCTCGGTGACGCTGACGTGCTCGCCGAAGGTCTGGGCCACGGCCCAGCCCGCGCTCAGCAGGAGGAGGGCGGCGAGGGCGCCGCTGGCGGCTGGCAGAAGGCGCATGGCGGGGCTCCGCGGTGGGGATCCCCTCCACCATGTGCCGCCCGGGGCCGGGATTCAAGCCGGCTCAGGCCAGGAACCGGCGCAGGCGCTCGACCCCTTCCTCCAGGCGTTCGAGCGAGGTGGTGTAGGCGAAGCGCACGTGCTCGCCGGCCCGGTGGCGGCCGAAATCGATGCCCGGAGTGATCGCCACGCCCGCCTCCTCCAGCAGGCGGCCGGCGAAGGCGAAGCTGTCGTCGGTGAAGGCGGAGGCGTCGGCGTACAGGTAGAAGGCGCCGCGCGGCGCCCCCGGGATGCGGAAGCCCAGCTCGCGCAGGGCCGGCAGCAGGAAGTCGCGGCGCCGCTCGAATTCGCGGCGGCGCTGTTCCAGGATGTCCCGGCTGTCGCCGGTGAAGGCGGCCAGCGCGGCGTGCTGGGCCGGCGTCGACGGCGCCAGGAAGATGTTGCCGGCGAGCTTGTCCAGCTCGCGCACGTACTCCTCCGGGGCAACTGCCCAGCCCAGGCGCCAGCCGGTCATGCCGAAGAACTTGGAGAAGCTGTTGACCACGAAGGCGCCGTCGGCCTCCGCCACGGCCGTGGGCGCCCCGCCGTCGTTGATCAGGTGGTCGTAGACCAGGCCGTGGTAGATCTCGTCCACAATCAGCCGCCCGCCGCGCCCGGCGGCCGCCGCGTCCAGCGCGCGCAGCTCCTCGCCGGTGGCCACCGTGCCGGTGGGATTGGAGGGCGAGCCCACCATGGCCGCTACCGTGCGCTCGTCCCAGTAATCCGCCATGTGGGCCGGGGTGAGCTGGTAGTCGCTGGCGCCGTCCACCGGCACCAGCGTCCCCTCGCCCTCGAACAGGCGCACGAAGTTGCGGTTGCAGGGGTAGCCCGGATCGGGCAGCAGCACGCGGTCGCCGGGGTCCACCAGCACCCCCATGATCAGCTGCAGGGCCCCGGAGGCGCCGGGCGTGACCACGATGCGCTCGGGCGCCACCTCGATGCCGTGGCGCTCGGCGTAGAGGCCGCTGATGGCCGCGCGCAGCTCCGGCAGTCCCGCCGCCGGCGTGTAGTGGGTATGGCCGCCGGCGAGCGCCTGCTGGCCGGCGCGCACCACCGGCTCCGGAGTGGGGAAGTCGGGCTCGCCCACCTCCATGTGGACGATGTCGCGGCCCTCGGCCTCCAGGGCGCGCGCCCGGGCCAGCAGGTCCATGACGTGGAACGGGGCGATGTCGGCCATGCGCCGGGCGATATGGGGTTGGCGCTCCATGCGGGCAGGGTAGCATGGGGCCATGGCCCTCAAGGACACCCCGGACAGCGAGCTTGTCGCCGCCTTCGCGCGCGCCGTGGCCGCGGCCGGCGGTCGCGCCCTGGAGGCCGGCGGCGCCGTGCGCGACCGCCTGCTGGGCCGGCCCGCCCGCGACACCGATCTGGAGGTCTACGGCCTGGACGCCGCGGCACTGGAGGCGGTGGTCGGCCGCTTCGGACCCGTGCGGCGGGTAGGGGCGCGCCTGGGGGTGTACGTCCTCAAGGGCATGGAGATCGCCCTGCCGCAGGCCCCCGGTGGCGTCGAGGACCCCCGCCTGAGCCCCGAGGCGGCCAGCCGCCGGCGCGACCTGACCGTCAACGCCCTGCTGCGCGATCCCCTCACCGGCGACATCCTGGACTTCCACGGCGGCCGCGCCGACCTCGCCGCCGGCCGCCTGCGCCTGGTGGACGCCGCTACCTTCGCCGAGGATCCCCTGCGCGTCCTGCGCGTGGTGCGCCTGCACGCCGAGCTGGCGTTCGCCGTCGACCCCGCCACCGCGGCGGTCTGTCGGGGGCTGGACCCCACCGCCGCGGCCTGGGAGCGGGTGGGCGGCGAGGTCGAGCGCTGGCTGCTGGCGGCGCCGCATCCCGGGAAGGGGCTGGACGCCCTGGTCTACACCGGCGCCGAGCGCCGCTTCCCCCACCTGGCGCGCCTGCTGGACTGCCCGGCGCCGGGGGCCGACGATGCCTGGGCGCTGACCCGGGCGGCGCTGGAGGAGGCGGCGGCCGAGCGCTGCGGCGAGCGGGGCCGCGACTGGCCGCTCATGCTCGCCGCCCTGCTGGCCGCCGCCGGCCGCCCCGACGTCACCCGGCGCGTGGCCGGCGGCCTGCGCGCCCCGGCCCACGCCGCGGCGGCCGCCGCGCGCGTGCCGCTGTTCCTGCACGGGGTGGACCGCAGCGCCGACCGCAAGCGGACGGTGGCGGCCCTGGTGCGCGCGCAGGAGGCCGTCGCCGGCCTGGCGGCCGCAGGGGCCGAGCTCCCCGCCTACCGGCGCCTGGCCCGGTGCGTGGACAGCGACCTGCTGCTGCGCCTGAGCCGGGCCCTGCACCGGGCCGAGCACGGCGGCGAGGCCGCGTTCCCCGCCGGGGAGCGGGCGCGGACGATCTGGGAGCGGGAGGACCTGCTCGGCAAGGCGCCGGAGCCCATCCTGCAGGGACGGGACCTGGCGCAGCTGGGCATCGAGCCGGGGCCCGGGATGGGCGAGTGGCTGGAGGCCGCCTTCGAGGCGCAGCTGGATGGCGCGTTCAGCGACCGGGAGGGGGGGCTGGCGTGGCTGCGGCAGAGGCTGCCCACGGGCTGATCGCCGGGAACGTTACGGGAAAGCCCCGCCGGGGGCGGCGATGCCGTCATTGCGAGCGCAGCGAAGCAATCGCCGCAGCGGAGGCTCCGCTCCGGGAGGTTGCCACGTCCCGCCACTAGGCCCCTACGCGATCGAGTCCAAGGCCCTGGACCGGGGCGGGCCTGGTGGCGGGACTCGCAATGACGGCCGGGGGCGGCGATGCCGTCATTGCGAGCGCAGCGAAGCAATCTCCATAGCGGAGGCTCCGCTCCGGGACTCGCAACGACGGCCGGGCTGCGGTGGGGCGCCGCTCCCGCCAGCAGGCACGGGCCCGGGGCCCTGGCGGCCGTCCTTGGCGGACCTTGGCGCCTTTGGCGGTTTGGCGTTCGCCGTTGACGTCCCGGCCTACTCGCCGCCGCCGAACAGCTCCTGGTCCACCAGCATGCACAGGGCGTGCAGGATGAGGATGTGGACCTCCTGGATGCGCGCGGTGGTGCGCGAATCCACGTGGATCACCTGGTCCTGGTCGGCCCGTACCATCTCGGTCAGCTCGCCGCCGTCGGCGCCGGTCAGCACCAGCAGGTTGAGGCCGCGCTCCAGGCCGGCGCTGACCGCCTGGGTGATGTTGGCCGACTGGCCCGAGGTGGAGATCACCAGCAGCAGGTCGCCGGCCTGGCCGAGGGCCTGCACCTCCTTGGCGTAGATCTCCTCGAACGAGTAGTCGTTGGCGGTGGCGGTCACCGCCACCGGGTTGGTGCCGAGGGCGATGGCCGGCAGCGGCGGCCGCTCGATCTCGAAGCGGTTCACCAGCTCGCCGACGAAGTGCTGGGCGTCGCCGGCGGAGCCGCCATTGCCGCAGGCCAGCACCTTGTGGCCGCCGAGCAGGGTGTCGCTGATGCGGCGGGCGGCCTCGGCCACCTCCGGCCCGAGCTGGTCGGCGATGCGGTTCTTGAGCTCGGCGCTCTCGCGGAACAGGTCGGCCACGCGCCGGGCGGCATGGGTGGGCGGTTGCGCCATGTCAGCTCCAGAATCCGGTCTCGAAGGGGCGGAAGGCGTCGATGATCCAGCGCAGGCCGTCGCCGTCCACCGCCACCACGTCGAAGCGGCACATGCGTTCGGCGTGCTCGGGGTGGGCGGCCAGGAAGGCCTGGGCTGCCCGGGTCAGGCGCCCCTGCTTGCGCGGGCCGACCGTCTCCTCGGGCCGGCCGTAGCCGGTGTCGGTGCGCGCCCGCACCTCCACGAACACCAGCTGCTCGCCCTCCAGGGTCACCAGGTCCACCTCGCCGCCGCGCGCCCGGAAGTTGCGGTGCAGGCAGCGGTGGCGGCCCTTGCGCTGGAGGTGCTTGAGGGCCCGCTCCTCGGCGGCGTCGCCGGTCCGCTGAGCGGGCGTGCGGCTCACCGCCCGGAACCGCCGGGGGTGAGCATGCCGGGCAGGGGGATGATGCGGCCGTGGCGGTACTCGGCCCATTGCAGGCGGCGCCGCACGCGGCCGTCGGGCTCCACCGACAGGCGGCCGGTGCCGCCCTCCAGGCGGATGCGGCCCAGGGCCATGGCCAGCGGCTCGTCCAGCAGCAGCGAGCGCCGCCAGGCGCCGACCACCAGGGTGTAGGCGTCGTAGCCGAGGGCGTTGAGCCGCTCCAGGCTGGCCTCCTGCTTGGGATAGCTGCTGCTCAGGGCTTGCGCGGCGCGCCGGTGCTCCGGCCGCGGGTCCAGGAACCAGGGCAGCTGCACGAAGCGGATGCCGTCCATGTCGCGGCGGTCGGAGCGGCTGTCCCCGGGGTTGTGCACGTGGCTGGTGGCCAGCACCGGCAGGTCGCCGGCGGCGAAGAACTCCAGCTGCGGCTTGATCAGCCGGGCGTTGAGGGTCTCCGAGGCCAGGAACAGGAAGTCCAGGTCCCGGCGCCGCGGCGGCGTGCTGTACTCCGGCAGGTTCACCCCCAGGGTGCTCTCCAGGCGCTTGCGCCGGGCGGTCACCGAGGTCAGGTCGAGCAGGGCCTTGAGGGTGTCGGAGTGGTCGGTGCGGTCGGTGTTGAACGAGCGCATGGCCCGGGTGGAGCCGCCCAGCTCCTGCCAGCGCTGCTGGAACGCTGCCACCATGCGCCGGCCCCAGTCACTTTCGGGGTAGACCAGCCCCGCCTCGCGGTAGCCGGTGCGGTAGGCGTACTCGGCCACCTGCTGGGCCTCCTGCTCCGGATCCAGGCCGAGCTGGAACAGGTCGGGGGAGGAAGCCGCCCAGTCGCGGGTGGTGTTGAGCAGCAGGATCGGCGGCAGGCCGTCGAGCGAGGCGTCGGTCAGGGCCTTGGCGCCGGCCTGGGTGAGCGGGCCGATCATGCCGGCGTAGTCGCCCCGCCGCACCTTGTGCACCGCCCGCCGGAGCCCGGCCGCGGTGCCGCCGGTGTCCAGGACGTCCAGCTGGATGCCGGCGCCCCGGTCGCTGGCGTAGTAGGCGGCCAGCATGCCGTGCAGCAGGGCCTCGGCCACCGAGTGATAGGCCGACTCAAGCGGCAGCACCACCGCCAGCTTCAGCGGGGCCTCCTGGACCCGCTCCAGGCGGTCGCGCACAATAGCGGCCAGCGCGTGGCCCGGGTAGCGCTCCAGCCATCCGCGCAGGTCCTCGCGGGTCTGCGCCAGGGGCTGACGGGTGGCCCTGCGCATCAGCTTCTCGAAGCGCAGGTAGCCGCTCGGGAAGGCATCCCCCACCGCCTGCAGCCGCTGCTCCAGGACCTCCTCCGGCATGGCCTCCAGCAGGTAGCGGATGCGCGCGATGTTGGCTTTCCTGCCCGCGTCGCCGAGCAGGTCGTGGCGCGCCACCAGCGCATCGAAGGCCTCGCCCGGCCGGCCCTTGGCGAGCTGCAGCTGGGCCCGGTAGTCGAGCGCCTCCTCGCGCAGGTTGTCGGGGAGGGGGCCGGTGGCGCCGCCGCGCGCGAGCAGCCCCTGCAGCAGGCGGTGGGCCCGGTCGAGGCGCTGGTGGCGCAGGTGGATGCGGACCCGCAGCAAGGTGGCGCGCGCGGCCTGGCCGGTGCCGGTCAGCTTGTTCAGGACCCCGAGGGCATCGGTGTCGCGCCCGGCGAGGGCCAGCATCCGGCCCTGGGCCAGGCGCAGGCGGGCGGCCTCGGCGCCGCCGGCCCGCTTGGCCTGGTCGGCGTAGGCCGCGGCGGCCTCGGCGTACTTGCCGGCGGCCTCCAGCGCCTGGGGGCCCTCGGGACCCTTCTCCGGGGTGGGCGCGGGGCCGGGGGCGCAGCCGGTTAGCACCAGGCCGAGCGCGGCCAGCGGCAGGAGCGGGCGGATGCAGCGGCGGAATGGCAAGCGGGCCCCTTTCCCGGTGGGATGACCTTGGCCAGAAGGCAGGCATGAGCGAAACGGATCCAGGCATTTTATACGTGGTCGGCACGCCCATCGGCAACCGCGGGGACCTCACGCCGCGGGCCCTGGAGATCCTGACCACGGTGGCCGCGATTGTAGCGGAGGACACCCGCCATGTGCAGCGCCTGCTGGCCGACAGCGGCGCCCGCGTCGAGCGCGTCTCCCTCAACGCGCACAACGAGGACGAGCGCATCCCGGCGCTGCTGGCCCGTTTGCGGGCCGGCGAGGCGCTGGCGGTGGCCAGCGACGCCGGCATGCCCGCCATCTCCGACCCCGGCGGCCGGCTGGTGGCCGCCGCCCACGCCGCCGGCATCCCGGTGCGCGCCGTGCCGGGCCCGAGCGCGGTCACCGCGGCCCTGTCGGTGGCCGGGCTGCCGGCCAACCGCTTCGCCTTCGAGGGCTTCCTGCCCACCAAGGGCGAGGCGCGCAAGGCCCGCCTGCGCGCCATCGCCCGCGATCCGCGCACGGTGGTGCTGTTCGAATCGCCCCGGCGCATCCAGGCCCTGCTTGCCGATCTGGCCGAGGCCTGCGGCGGCGGCCGCGAGGCGGTGGTCACCCGCGAGCTGACCAAGCGCTTCGAGACCAACCGCCGGGGGCCCCTGGATGAGCTGGCGGCGCATTTCGCGGAGGCAACCGACGAGCAGCGCGGCGAGCTCACCGTGTGCGTGGCCGGTGCCCCAGAGCCGCAGGAAGGGGAGGAGGCGACCCTGGACGCCGATGCCCTGCTGGCGGCCCTGCTGGCCGAGCTTCCGCCGAGCCGCGCGGCCAGGGTGGCGGCCAAGGCCAGCGGGCGGTCCAAGAACGCCCTCTACCGCCGCGCCATGGAACTGGCCGGGGAAGGTTGAGGCCCATCGGGGGCGCCGCCGGCACCGATGGGCCCCGCGAGCTGTTCGCCCTGAAGGCTCAGGTGGACTCGGAATCGAACCGGAAGCCCTTTTCCCGGAACAGGCGCAGGCAGGCATCCACCGCCTCGGGATCGAAAGCGGTGCCCCGGCGGTTTTCGATCTCGGCGAGGGCCTTTTCCTGGCCGAGGGCCGGTCGGTAGGGGCGGTGCGCGCACATTGCCTCGACCACGTCGGCGACCGCCAGGACCCGGGCTTCGGGGGTGATCTGGTCGCCCCTCAGGCCCTGGGGATAGCCCGAGCCGTCTAGGCGCTCGTGGTGCTGATGGACCATGGCCGTTACCGGCCACGGGAACTCGGTGTCGGCCACCATCTCCCGGCCCATGTCGCAGTGGGTCTTGATCAGCTCGAATTCCTGCGGTGATAGCCGGCCGGACTTGTTGAGGATGCCCGTGGGGATGGCGGTCTTGCCGAGGTCGTGGATGCGGCCGCCCATCTCCACGCCCCAGGCCGCCTCCGGTCCCCAGTCCATTTCCTCGGCCATGGCGCGGGCGAGCCGGGCCACCCGGGCCTGGTGGCCGGCGGTGTAGGGATCGGCGTACTCGGTCACCTTGGTCAGGGTGCGCACCGTGCCCTCCAGGGCCTGCGCCACCTGCTCCGCCTGCTCCTCGTAG
>DATFLO010000166.1:0-13456 GCA_035267605.1 Gammaproteobacteria bacterium | reverse complement strand
CTGCAGCGCATGGGGGCCGATCTCAAGCTCGAGGGTAATACCGCCATCAGTCGCGGCGTCCCGGTGCTGACCAGCGCCCCGGTCATGGCCACCGACCTGCGCGCCTCCGCCTCCCTGGTCCTCGCCGGCCTGGTGGCCGAGGGCGAGTCGGCGGTGGAGCGCATCTACCACATCGACCGCGGCTACGAGCGCATCGAGGAAAAGCTCGCCCTGCTCGGCGCCGACGTGCGGCGGATTCCGGCGTAACGCCTTTCCGCCGGAGGCGGAAAGGCGAGTTTTAAGTTTTAAGTGTTAAGTTTTAAGAGACGGCAAAAGCCGTCCTTTCTGTAGGCTGACTGGGTGATCATTAACCCAGCCGGGCACTGGTGCAACCCGGAGGCTCCGCCCCTACCCACTTAAAACTTAAAACCTAAAACTTAAAACTGCCTTCGAAAGATTCCCATGCTCGACTCGAAGCTGACCATCGCCCTTTCCAAGGGCCGCATCCTGGAGGAGACCCTGCCGCTGCTGGAGCGGGTGGGGATCCGGCCGGCCGAGGATCCCGACGCCTCGCGCAAGCTGGTGGTGCCCACCAACCGGCCCGGGGTGGAGCTGGTGATCGTGCGCGCCACCGACGTGCCGACCTACGTGGAATTCGGTGCCGCCGATGTGGGGGTGGCCGGGCGCGACGTGCTGCTCGAGGCCGGCGCCGACCTGTACGAGCCGGTGGACCTGGGGATCGGCCGCTGCCGCATGGTGGTGGCCGAGCCCGAGGGGCTGGCCGCCGGCGACGACCCCAGCCGCTGGGACCGGGTGCGCATCGCCACCAAATACCCCCGCATCACCGAGCGCTTCTTCGCCGAGCAGGGCGTGCAGACCCAGATCATCAAGCTCTACGGCTCCATGGAGCTGGCGCCGCTGGTGGGGCTGGCCGATCGCATCGTCGACCTGGTCAGCAGCGGCCGCACCCTCAAGGAGAACGGCCTGGTGGAGGTGGAGGATCTGTTCGAGATCTCCAGCCGCCTGGTGGTCAACAAGGCGGCCCTGAAGCTCAAGCACCCGCTGGTGTCCGATCTCATCGACAGCCTGGCCGACGCCGTCGGCGGCCAGGCGGCCGCCGGCTAAGGAGAGGAATGCCGCCATGCCCATGCGCCGACTGGACAGCTCGGACAGGCGCTTCGCCGAGGAGCTCGACGCCCTGCTGGCCTGGGAGGAGGCCGAGGACCGCGAGGTGGAGGAGACGGTGCGCACCATCCTCGACCGCGTGCGGACCGAGGGCGACGCGGCGGTGCTCGACTACACCCACCGCTTCGACCGCGTCGAGCACACCACCATGGCCGCGCTGGAGATCTCCCGCGACCGCATGGAGGCGGCCCTGGAGCGCATCCCGGCCGATCAGCGCGAGGCCCTGGAGGCCGCGGCGGCGCGCATCCGCGAGTTCCACCAGCACCAGAAGGAGAAGGACTGGTCCTACACCGACGAGTCCGGGACCCTGCTGGGCCAGAAGGTGACGCCGCTGGACCGCGTGGGCGTCTACATCCCCGGCGGCACCGCCGCCTATCCCTCCACCGTGCTGATGAACACCATCCCGGCCAAGGTGGCCGGGGTCGGCGAGATCGTCATGATGGTGCCCACGCCGGGCGGCGAGGTGCACGACCTGGTGCTGGCCGCCGCCGCGGTGGCCGGCGTCGACCTGGCCTTCACCGTGGGCGGCGCGCAGGCGGTGGGCGCGCTGGCCTACGGCACCGCGAGCGTGCCCGCGGTGGACAAGATCGTGGGCCCGGGCAACCGCTTCGTGGCCACCGCCAAGCGGCTGGTGTTCGGCCGTGTCGGCATCGACATGATCGCCGGTCCCAGCGAGATCGTGGTCATCTCGGACGGCACCACCGATCCCGACTGGGTGGCCATGGACCTGCTGTCCCAGGCCGAGCACGACGAGCACGCCCAGGCCATCCTCATCAGCCCCGACGCCGCCCACATGGACAAGGTGGGCGACAGCCTGCGGTCGCTGCTGGAGACCCTCAACCGCGCCGAGATCGCGCGCCGCTCGCTGGCCAACCGCGGCGCCATGATCCAGGTGGCCGATCTGGCCGAGGCGGCGAGCGTGGCCAACCGCATCGCCCCCGAGCACCTGGAGCTGTCGGTGGCCGATCCCCACGCCCTGGTGGGCGACATCCGCCACGCCGGCGCCATCTTCCTCGGCGCCCACACCGCCGAGGTCATGGGCGACTACGTGGCCGGGCCCAACCACGTCCTGCCCACCGAGGGCACGGCGCGCTTCAGCTCGCCGCTGGGGGTCTACGATTTCCAGAAGCGCTCCAGCCTCATCGGCTGCAGCGCCGAGTCGGCGCGCCAGCTGGGGCAGTGGGCCTCGGTGCTGGCCCGCGCCGAGGGCCTGACCGCCCACGCCTCCTCCGCGGAGTACCGGGTCAAGGCGGGCGACAAGGGAGAGAGCCAATGAGCGGGCGCAGCGCGGAGATCCACCGCACCACCGCCGAGACCGACATCCGCGTCAACCTGGACCTGGACGGCACCGGCAAGGCGGACAATGCCACGGGTGTGCCCTTCCTGGACCACATGCTCGACCAGATCGCCCGTCACGGCGCCTTCGATCTGACCGTGGCCGCCTCCGGCGACCTGGAGATCGACGCCCACCACACGGTCGAGGACGTGGGCATCACCCTGGGCCAGGCGCTGGCCCAGGCGGTGGGCGACAAGCGCGGCATCTACCGCTACGGCCACGCCTACTGCCCGCTGGACGAGTCGCTCTCCAGGGCGGTGGTGGACCTGTCCGGCCGGCCCGGGCTGGAGTACCACCTGCGCTTCGAGCGCGGCTGGATCGGCGACTTCGACGTGGACCTGATCAAGGAATTCTTCGCCGGCCTGGTCAACCACGCCGCCATGACCGTGCACCTGGACAACCTGCGCGGGGCCAACGCCCACCACATCAGCGAGTCGGCGTTCAAGGCCTTCGGCCGCGCGCTGCGCTTCGCGGTGGCGGAGGATCCCGCGGCCGGCGGCCAGGTGCCGTCCACCAAGGGAAGCCTGTAGACCCATGGCCAACCGCATCGCGGTCATCGACTACGGCATGGGCAACCTGCGCTCGGTGGCCAAGGCCCTGGAGCACGTCGGCGGCGACGTCATCATCGCCACCGAGCCGGCCCAGGTGCGCGCCGCCGACCGCGTGGTGTTCCCCGGCGTGGGCGCCATCCGCGACTGCCTGGCGGCCCTGGACGAGCAGGGCCTGCGCGAGGCGGTGGTGGAGGCCGCCCGCACCAAGCCGTTTCTGGGCATATGCCTGGGCATGCAGGCGCTCATGGAGAGCTCGCTGGAGTACGGCGAGCACGCCGCCCTGGGCCTGCTGCCCGGGCGGGTGGTGCCGTTCCCGGAGGAGGCCATGGTGGACGCCGCCGGCCACCGCCTGAAGATCCCGCACATGGGCTGGAACCGGGTCCATTTCATGGAGTCGGAGCACCCCATGTGGGCCGGCATCGGCGACGACAGCCACTTCTACTTCGTGCACTCCTACATCGTCGAGCCCGCCGGCCCGGACATCATCGCCGCGGCCACCGTCTACGGCATCCAGTTCACCTCCGCGGTGGCCCACGAGAACCTGTTCGCGGTGCAGTTCCACCCGGAGAAGAGCTCGTCCCGGGGGCTGCAGCTGCTGGCCAACTTCATCGCCTGGGACCCCCTGGGCCAGGGAGTCATCTAGTGGGCTGTTCGGTGAGCGTACAAGAGCCCCTTCAAGCCCCCTGTAGGAGCGGCGGTCCCCGCCGCGACGTGCCCGTCATCGCGAGCGTAGCGAAGCGATCTGCCGAATGGGGCCCGTGGGGCAGATTGCCGCGAGCCCTGTCGGGCTCTCGCAATGACGTGCGCGGCTGGGACCGCCGCTGCTTCAAGGCGAGGAGGCGCCAATGCTCCTGATCCCCGCCATCGACCTCAAGGACGGCGCCTGCGTGCGCCTGCGCCAGGGCGAGATGGACGATTCCACCGTCTACTCCGAGGATCCGGCCGCCACCGCCCGCCGCTGGCTGGACGCCGGCGCCCGGCGGCTGCACATCGTCGATCTCAACGGCGCCTTCGCCGGCAAGCCGGTGAACGACGCCGCCATCCGCGCCATCACCAATGAGGCCGGCGATGTGCCGGTGCAGCTGGGCGGCGGCATCCGCGACGTGGAGACCATCGAGGCCCACCTCAACGCCGGCATCAGCTTCGTCATCCTGGGCACCGCGGCCGTCCGCAACCCCGGCTTCGTGCGCCAGGCGGCCACCGAGCTCCCCGGCCACGTGATGGTCGGGCTCGACGCCCGCGACGGCAAGGTGGCGGTGGAGGGCTGGTCCAAGATGACCGGCCACGACGTCACCGACCTCGCCGCCAAGTTCGAGGACTACGGCGTGGAGGCCATCGTCTACACCGACATCGGCCGCGACGGCATGCTGTCCGGCCCCAACGTCGAGGCCACCGGCGCCCTGGCGCGCGCCCTGCGCATCCCGGTGATCGCCTCCGGCGGCATCCACACCCTCGACGACATCCGCGCCCTCAAGGCCATCGAGCACGACGGCGTCAGCGGCGCCATCACCGGCCGCGCCATCTACGAGGGCACCCTGGATTTCGCCGAGGCCAACCAGTTGGCGGAAACCGATGCTGGCTAAGCGCGTCATCCCCTGCCTCGACGTGGACGCCGGCCGCGTGGTCAAGGGCGTGCGCTTCACCGAGATCCGCGACGCCGGCGACCCGGTGGAGATCGCCCGGCGCTACGACGCCGCCGGCGCCGACGAGCTGGTGTTTTTGGACATCACCGCCAGCCACCAGGAGCGCGACACCATCGTCGAGGTGGTGGAGCAGGTGGCGGCGCAGACCTTCATCCCGCTCACCGTGGGCGGCGGCGTGCGCACCAGCGACGACGTCCGCCGCCTGCTGCGCGCCGGCGCCGACAAGGTGGCCATCAACACCGCCGCCGTAAAAGATCCCGAGGTGGTCACCGAGGCGGCGCGGCGCTTCGGCTCGCAGTGCATCGTGGTGGCCATCGACGCCAAGGCCGTGGCTGACAACGAGTGGCACGTGTTCACCCACGGCGGCCGCACCGACACCGGCATCGATGCCGTCGCCTGGGCGCGCGAGGTGGCGGAGCGCGGCGCCGGCGAGATCCTGCTCACCAGCATGGACCGCGACGGCACCAAGGACGGCTTCGACCTGGCCCTCACCCGCGCCGTGGCCGATGCCGTGCCGGTGCCGGTGATCGCCTCCGGCGGCGTCGGCAACCTGGAGCACCTGGTGGAGGGGGTGCGCGACGGCGGCGCCGACGCCGTGCTGGCCGCCTCCATCTTCCACTTCGGCGAGTACACCGTGGCCGAGGCCAAGCAGGCGCTGGCGGACGCGGGCATCGAGGTGCGCCAATGAGCGAGGCCGATTCCCCCCGAGCGGCCGCCGACGAGTCCTGGCTGGACCGGGTACAATGGGACGATCGCGGCCTGGTGGTGGCGGTGGCCCAGGAGGCCCATTCCGGAGAAATCCTGATGCAGGCCTACATGAACCGCGACGCCCTGGCCGCCACCGCGCGCGAGGGCTTTGCTACGTACTGGTCGCGCTCGCGCGCCAAGCTGTGGCGCAAGGGCGAGTCCTCCGGCCACCTCCAGGCCGTGGAGGAGATCCGCCTGGACTGCGACAATGACGCCGTCCTCCTGCGCGTGCGTCAGGAAGGGCCGGCCTGCCATACCGGCCGGCGCAACTGCTTCTTCCAGCGCCTGGAGGGCGGGGCCTGGGTGGAGGCGGCGCCGGCCCCCGACTGCACCGAGATGGGCGAATGAGCGACGACGTCTTGCGGCAGGTGGCGCGGGTGCTGGAGGCGCGCAAGGGCGCCCCGGCCGAGGACTCCTACGTGGCCTCGCTGTTTGCCGCGGGCCGCAACAAGATCCTGGAGAAGGTCGGCGAGGAGGCCACCGAGGCGCTCCTGGCCGCCAAGGACGGCGAGCGCGGGGCGGTGGTCGCGGAGACCGCCGACCTGTGGTTCCACAGCCTCATCATGCTGGCCGAGCAGGGCCTCGGCCCCGATGACGTGCTGGCCGAGCTGGAGCGCCGCATGGGCGTCTCCGGCCACGACGAGAAGGCCGCACGCGGCTCCGAGTGAGCCGGTTCTCGAAACGACACAAAACCCCAAGGAAGCAGCCATGTTTGGTGGATTCGGCATTCCCGAGCTGTTGATCGTGCTCCTGATCGTCCTGGTGTTCTTCGGCGCCGGCAAGCTGCCCGAGATCGGCAGCGCCCTGGGCAAGGGCATCCGCGGCTTCAAGAAGTCCATGGACGAGGGCAATCCCGAGGAATCCGGCCAGTCCGAGGGCTCGACCGGCAGCCTCGAGCACGACAAGGGCGAGACCATCGAGGGCAGCACCGTCGAGCACAAGGACGAAGAGAAGAAGTAGCTCCTTCGTCCGGCCCTCTCGCCGCGTCGGCGTGACGCGGCCCCGCCCCCGTCCCCGTCCGGAGCGCCCGCCCCATGTTCGATATCGGCTTCATCGAGATGCTGGTGATCGGCCTCATCCTGCTGCTGGTGGTGGGGCCCGAGCGCCTGCCCGAGGTGGCGCGGACGGTGGGCGGCTGGGTGCACCAGGCCAAGCAGTACCTGGACTCCATGAAGTCGGAGCTCGACCGCGATCTGCAGCTGAGCGAGCTGGACCGCCAGACCCGCCAGGCCACCGACACCGAGGCGGGCCCACAGGACACCCGGGGCGGCCCGGGCCAGCCCGGGGAGGAGGACGCCGCCGGCGAGGCGGATGCGGGCGGCGGGGAGGACACCCCCGCATCCCGGCCGCATGCAGCGCCCGACGCCGACCAGGGCGCGCTCGCCGATTCCGGGGCCGAGACCGCCGCCGAGGCCGAGCCCGACTCGACCCCCGACGCCGAGGACCAGGCTGCCTCCGACATGGAGCGCGAGCTGGACGACGACGAGCAGGATGGCGAGCGCCGTGGCTGAGCCCGAAACCGAGACCGAGAACGGATCCGAATCCCCCGATCAGGGCTCCGATACCCTCGTCGGCCACCTGCTGGAGCTCAAGAGCCGCATCACCCGAGCCATGGGCGCGGTCCTCCTGGGCTTCGGCATCGCCTATCCCTTCAAGGAGCGCATCTTCGGGTTCCTGATCGGGCCCATGACCCGGGTGCTGCCCGAGAAGTCCTCGTTCATCTTCACCAACCCCGCCGAGGCCTTCTTCACCTACCTCAAGATCACCCTGCTCGCCGGCTTCATGCTGGCGATCCCGGTGGTGCTCTACCAGTTCTGGGCGTTCGTCGCCCCCGGCCTGTACCGCAGCGAGCGGCGGGTGTTCTTCCCGGTGCTGCTGCTGTCGGTGTCGCTGTTCTTCATCGGCGCGGCCTTCAGCTTCTTCCTGGTGTTCCCGCTGGCCTTCAAGTTCCTGGTGAGCTTTGCCAATGACCAGATCATGGCCATGCCCACCATGAAGGAGTACCTGGGCTTCTCCATCACCCTGCTGCTGGCCTTCGGCGCCTCCTTCCAGGTGCCCATCGTGTGCATGGCCCTGGTGCGCCTGGGCGTGGTGACGGTGGCCGGCCTGCGCGCCAAGCGCCGCTACGTGTTCGCCGGGGCCTTCATCCTGGCCGCCCTGATCACCCCGCCGGACGTGGTCTCCCAGGTGCTGCTCGGCTTCCCCATCTGGATCCTCTACGAGCTGGGCATCCTGCTGTCCCTGCGCATCAAGAAGCGCGCGGACGAGGAGGAAGAGGCGGTGGAGACGGAATAGGGGAAGCCGTCCCGCAGGAGCGGCCAATGGCCGCGACCCCGGCCTATCCCGGCACCGGCCTATCCCGGCACCGGCCTGTCCCGGCAAAGGCATGGCGGGCAATGCCCGCTCCTACAGGGGCCTCGCGCGGAGAGCCGGGGTGCTGTGCCCTGCGGTCAACCACGGAGCCGAACCATGGCAGCGGACCTCAAAGACCTCGTCGCCTACTGCGACGACTACCTGGATATCGGCGCGGTGGGCGATTTCACCGTCAACGGCCTGCAGGTGGAGGGGCGCCCCCGGGTGGAGCGCATGGTCTCCGGGGTGACCGCCTGCCAGGCCCTGCTCGACGAGGCGGTGGCCGATGGCGCCGACCTGGTGCTGGTCCACCACGGCTACTTCTGGAAGGGTGAGGATCCGGCCCTGGTGGGCATGAAGGGGCGCCGGGTGCGCACCCTGATGCAGGCGGACATGTCGCTGCTGGCCTACCACCTGCCCCTGGACCGCCACCCCGAGGTGGGCAACAACGCCGGCCTGGCCCGGGCCCTCGGCGTGGGGGAGCCGGAGCCCTTCGGCGAGCTCGGCGGGGTCGCCATCGGTCTGGGCGGTATGCTGGCCGAGCCAGCGGCGCCGGCGGATTTCCTGGCCCGCACCGAGCGCGCCCTGGATACACGCACCCTGCACGTGGCCGGTCCCCAGGACGAGATCCGGCGGGTGGCCCTGTGCAGCGGCGGTGCCCCCGACCTGGTGGCGGAGGCGGCGGCGGCCGGTTTTGATCTCTACCTGACCGGGGAGTCCAACGAGCGCGCCACCCACATGGCGCGCGAGCTGGGCATCCACTTCGTGGCCGCCGGCCACCACGCCACCGAGCGCCTCGGCGCCGCCGACCTGGGCGCCCACCTGGCCGACCGCTTCGGGCTGTCCCACCGCTTCGTGGACATCCCCAACCCGGCTTGAGTGGCGCCGCTGTCGAATATCATTAAATTCTTTTATAGGTGGCCAGAATCGGCTGGCCTTGACCCCGGTCCTTGCATCACGGAACCTATGGCGGCTAGATGGGCGGCTCCAAATTCCGAATCCCCCGATGCCTGTCGGGGGTCCGCGCGTTCTCCGGCTGGGCGCGCTTTGCCGATCAAGATGCCGAATCCGAGGATTCCGGTTCTCGCTGCTGTGTCCCGTCACAGGGGTCCGTTGCAATTCCGGGCCCGCTGAACCGTTCGGAGCCTATCCGGTCTCCGTACCGGCGATCCGCCTGCGCGGCGGGCGCGACCACGCGCCCGCTGTCAGGGACCTGCGGATTTGCCGCCTTCCCCCGTGACAGGACACGTAGGCCTTTCCCGTCCTAGGAGGAGCTATGAGTACGGACAGTGTGAACCCCAATCGGCGGCGGATCCTGAACTGGACCGCCGGCGTGGTGGGGGCGGTAGGAGCAGGCTACGCCGCTGTCCCCTTCATCCGCAGCATGTCGCCGAGCGCTTCGGTGCAGGCGCAAGCTACGGAGACCGTCGATCTGAGCAAGATCGAGCCCGGCCAGCGCATCACCGTCATGTGGCAGGGCAAGCCGGTCTGGGTGATACGGCGCACCAAGGAGATGACCGACACGCTGACGGATGACGCGGTGGTCGGCCAGCTCAAGGACCCCAAGTCCAAGAGCTCCGATCAGCCCGAATTTGCCGAGAACCCCTATCGCGCCCGCCACAAAGAGTGGCTGGTGATGATCGCCATCTGCACCCACCTCGGCTGCATCCCCACCTACCGCCCCGAGCCCGGCGGCAGCTTCTGGTCCGGGAACTGGGAAGGCGGCTTCTTCTGCCCCTGCCACGGCTCCGGCTACGATCTGTCCGGCCGTGTCCTGGAAGGCAGCCCCGCCCCCCGCAACATGGCGGTGCCGTTCTACGAATTCATCTCCGATAGCGCAGTCCGCATCGGCCATCCTTCCGGCTAAGGGGGAGCAACCGTGAACCGATTCATCGATTGGGTGGATGCTCGCTATCCCTTGATGCGGAATATCCGGGAGCATCTCACCGAGTACTACGCGCCCAAGAACTTCAACTTCTTCTACTTCTTCGGGTCCCTCGCGCTGCTGGTGCTGGTGGTGCAGATCCTGTCCGGGATCTGGCTGACCATGCACTACAAGCCCGACGCCAAGCTGGCCTTCGATTCGGTCGAGCACATCATGCGCGATGTGAACTTCGGCTGGCTCATCCGGTACATGCACTCCACCGGGGCCTCGGCGTTCTTCATCGTGATCTACCTGCACATGTTCCGCGGCCTGATGTACGGCTCCAACAAGAAGCCGCGGGAGCTGGTGTGGCTGGTGGGCATGGTGATCTACCTGGCGCTGATGGCCGAGGCCTTCATGGGCTACGTGCTGCCCTGGGGGCAGATGTCCTACTGGGGTGCCCAGGTGATCGTGAACCTGTTCACCGCCATCCCCTACGTGGGCCCGGACCTGGCCGAGTGGATCCGCGGCGGCTTCTCCATCGCCGACCCGACGCTGAACCGCTTCTTCGCCTTCCACGTGGTGGCGCTGCCGATCGTGCTGATCATCCTGGTGGCCGTGCACCTGCTGGCCCTGCACGAGGTGGGCTCCAACAACCCCGACGGCGTCGATATCAAGAAGAACAAGGACGACAAGGGGATCCCCAAGGACGGCATCCCCTTCCATCCCTACTACACCGTCAAGGACATCTTCGGTTCGGTGGTCTTCCTGTTCGTGGCCGCGGTGATCATCTTCTACATGCCCACGGTCAACGGCGTGTTCCTCGAGCATGACAACTTCCTGCCGGCGGACCCGCTGCAGACCCCGGCCCACATCAAGCCGGTGTGGTACTTCGGCACCTTCTACGCCATCCTGCGCGCCGTCCCGAGCAAGCTGTTCGGCGTGATCCTGATGGCGGCGGCGATCTTCCTGCTGTTCGTTCTGCCCTGGCTCGACCGCGCCAAGGTCAAGTCCTGGCGGTATCGCCCGATCTACAAGCAGATGCTGATCCTGTTCGGCATCAGCTTCGTGGTGCTGATGTACATCGGCGGGCAACCGGCGACGGCCACCTACACCATGTTCGCGCGCATCTTCACGGCGATCTATTTCGCCTTCTTCATCGCGCTGCCGTTCGTGTCCAAGTGGGAAAAGCCGAAACCGGTCCCGGAACGGGTGACGGAATAGGGGTGACGCACTCATGAGGAATTGGATCGCAGCGATCGTAATGAGCCTTGTCGCCCTTCCGGGGATCGCCCTCGGGTCCGGCGAGGCTGTGCCCATGCACATGCAGGTGAACTACTCCAAGGAGGCCCTGCGCGACGGTGCGCGGACCTTCGCCAACAACTGCATGGGCTGCCATTCGGCCAAGTACTACCGCTTCAAGAACTTGGTCAAGGATCTGGGCATGACCAAGAGCGGGGTCGAGGACGGCCTCATGTTCGGCTCGGTCAGCATCAACGAGCACATGAGCTCGGCCATGCCCGCGGAGCAGGCCTCCAAGTGGTTCGGCAAGGCGCCGCCCGATCTCTCCCTGGAGACCCGGGTGCGCGGCACGAACTGGGTGTATTCCTACCTGCTGGCCTTCTACCGTGACGGCTCCTCGGCCAGCGGTTGGAACAACCACGTGTTCCCCAAGGTGAGCATGCCCAACGTGCTCTACCACATGACCCCCGGCGCGCCGGAGTACTACGACAGCGTGGCCGTGTCGCACGGGGAGGAGCACGGCGAGGTGGACTACCCGGAGGTGCCCCAGGAGCTGGATGCCAAGGTCCAGAACCTGGTCTCCTTCATGACCTACATGGGCGATCCGTCCATCCTGGACCGCAAGAGCATGGGCCCCTGGGTCCTGCTGTTCCTGGTGGTCCTCGGCGTCCTCACCTACCTGGTGAAGAAGGAGTACTGGCGGGACATCCACTAGGCCCCGCCGACGCCGACGAGAAGGCCCCGGTCCGCGGACCGGGGCCTTTTTCGTGGGGCCTATCTTGATTGCCCCCCATGGATCTCTCCCCCAGGGGGAGAGAAAGGCGCTGCCTAATTAACCGGGCAGGGGCCGAACCCGCGAAGACGGCGGCATCCCGGGCGGCGCCCCTCAGGACTGCCCGGCCACCTTGGGCAGGCGGTGCAGCGCGGCCTCGATGGCCTCGGCGGGGTACTCGTAGTTCTCCAGCTCGCCGGAGAAGTACTTGTCGTAGGCCGCCATGTCGAAGTGGCCGTGTCCGGAGAGGTTGAAGAACAGCGTCTTCTCCTCGCCGCTCTCCTTGCAGCGCAGGGCCTCGTCGATGCAGGCGCGGATGGCGTGGTTGGTCTCCGGCGCCGGGATGATGCCCTCGGCGCGGGCGAAGGTGACCCCGGCCTGGAAGGTCTCCACCTGCGGCACCGCCACCGCCTCGATGATGCCCTCGTTGTACAGCTGGGAAACCAGCGCCGAGTCGCCGTGGTAGCGCAGGCCGCCGGCGTGGATGGACGGCGGCATGAAGTCGTGGCCCAGGGTGTACATCAGCGACAGCGGCGTCAGGCCTACCGAGTCGCCGAAGTCGTAGGCGTAGTGGCCGCGGGTGAGGGTCGGGCAGGAGGTGGGCTCCACCGCCACCAGCCGGGTTTCCCGGCCCGCCGCCTTGTCCGCCAGGAACGGGAAGGCGGCGCCGCCGAAGTTGGAGCCGCCGCCGCAGGGCGCGAACACCATGTCCGGGTAGTCCCCCACCTGGGCGAACTGCTTCTTGGCCTCCTGGCCGATCACGGTCTGGTGCAGCAGCACGTGGTTGAGCACCGAGCCCAGGGCGTAGTTGGTGTCGTCGCGGCCTGCGGCCTCCTCCACCGCCTCGGAGATGGCCAGGCCCAGCGAGCCGGGATTGTCCGGATCCTCGGCCAGGGCCTTGCGTCCGGTGTCGGTCGCCTCGGTGGGGCTGGCCAGCACCTCGGCGCCCCAGGTCTGCATCATGGAGCGGCGGAAGGGCTTCTGCTGGTAGCTCACCTTGACCATGTACACCCGCACCTCCAGCCCCATCATCTGCCCCGCCAGGGCCAGCGACGAGCCCCACTGGCCGGCGCCGGTCTCGGTGGCCAGCCGCCGGATGCCCGCCTGCTGGTTGTAGTAGGCCTGGGCCACCGCGGAGTTGGGCTTGTGCGAGCCGGCCGGGCTCACCCCCTCGTACTTGTAGTAGATGCGCGCCGGGGTGCCCAGCGCCTGCTCCAGCCGGTGGGCGCGGTACATGGGCGACGGCCGCCACATGCTGTAGGCCTCGCGCACCGGCTCCGGGATGGGGAGCCAGCGGTCGGTGGCCACCTCCTGCTCGATGATCCCGGGCGGGAAGATCGCCGACAGCGCCTCCGGGCCCACCGGATTGCCGTCGGGGCCCAGCGGCGGCGCCGGCGGGTTGGGCATATCCGCCACCACGTTGTACCAGCTCTTGGGGATGTCCGACTCCGGGAGCAGGATCTTGGTCTCCACGGCAGGCTCCTTGCGGCAGGATCGAAAGGGGAGGGGGGTAGGGAGCAATACTGCCCCATTCCGCAGCGGGGTGGCAATTGGCCCAGTCCCGATCGGGATCGCCCCCGCCGCCGCTTCGTTTTATGGTTGGACCAAAGGCCAACGGGGAGCGAGCCTCCATGCTGCGATGGCGACCGGTTGTGGAGCGACTGCGCCGCTACCTCTGGGAGCAGCGCCTGGCGCAGCTGCCGCCCGGCCGCGCCCGCCTGCTGCGTGCGTTGCGCCTCGGCCATGTCCTCGGCCGCGAGCTGCTCAGCGGCGACCTCACCCTGC
>DATFLO010000165.1:0-3686 GCA_035267605.1 Gammaproteobacteria bacterium | reverse complement strand
CTCGGAGCGTGAGGACTAGCCGGCTAGACGCTATAATGGTGCGTTTTCCCGGGCGAAGCCCGCCCCCCGACGGAAGGCGCAGCCATGGCCGACTTCGAAGGCACCACCATCCTCTCCGTGCGCCGGGGCCACCGCGTCGCCATGGGCGGCGACGGCCAGGTGACCCTTGGCAACACCGTCATGAAGGCCAACGCGGTCAAGGTCCGGCGCATGTACCACGAGCGCGTGCTGGCCGGCTTCGCCGGCTCCACCGCCGACGCCTTCACCCTGTTCGAGCGCTTCGAGGGCAAGCTCGACGCCCACCGCGGCAACCTCAAGCGCGCCGCGGTGGAGCTGGCCAAGGACTGGCGCACCGACCGCGCCCTGCGCCGGCTGGAGGCGCTGCTGGCGGTGGCCGATGACGAGGTGTCGCTGATCCTGTCCGGCAACGGCGATGTCATCGAGCCCGAGGGCGGGCTGATCGCCATCGGCAGCGGCGGGCCGTATGCCCAGGCCGCGGCGCGGGCGCTGTCGGAGCATACCGACATGGACCCCACCGACGTCGTCGACCACGGCCTCAACATCGCTGCCGAGATCTGCATCTACACCAATGCCAACCGCACGGTGGAGGTCCTCGAGGGTGACTGATCTGACCCCGCCGGAGATCGTCCGCGAGCTGGACAAATACATCGTCGGCCAGCGCGAGGCCAAGCGCGCGGTGGCCGTGGCCCTGCGCAATCGCTGGCGGCGCAACCGCCTCGATGCCGAGCTGGCGGCCGAGGTGACGCCCAAGAACATCCTCATGATCGGCCCCACCGGCGTCGGCAAGACCGAGATCGCGCGCCGCCTGGCGACCCTGGCAGGCGCGCCGTTCCTCAAGGTGGAGGCGACCAAGTTCACCGAGGTGGGCTACACCGGGCGCGACGTCGAGTCCATGGTGCGCGACCTCACCGAGCAGGCGGTGCAGATGGTGCGCGAGGAGGCCAAGGAAGGCGTGCGCCGGCGCGCCGAGGACGCCGCCGAGGAGCACCTGCTCGACATCCTGCTGCCCTCCCGCGACGGCGAGGAGGACAAGGAGTCGGACACCCGCCAGAAATTCCGCAAGATGCTGCGCGAGGGCCAGCTCGACGAGCGCGAGGTGGAGATCGAGGTGGCCGAATCCGGAGCCCGGTATCAGATGATGGTGCCTCAGGGCATGGAGGAGATGGGCTCCCAGCTCCAGGACATGCTCCAGGGCATGGGCGGCGGCCGCACCAAGACCCGCAAGGTGACCGTGCGCGAGGCCTTCGGCATCCTCACCGACCAGGAGGCCGCCAAGCTGGTGGACGAGGAGGACATCCGCGAGCGGGCGCTCAAGCGGGTGGCGAACCACGGCATCCTGTTCATCGACGAGCTCGACAAGGTGGCCGGCTCCGGCCAAAGCGGCGGGGGCGGCAGCCCCGACGTCTCGCGCGAGGGCGTGCAGCGCGACCTGCTGCCGCTGGTGGAGGGGTCCGCCGTGTCCACCAAGCACGGCATGGTGAACACCGACCACATCCTGTTCATCGGCTCCGGGGCCTTCCACTTCGCCAAGCCCTCCGACCTCATCCCGGAGCTGCAGGGCCGGCTGCCCATCCGGGTGGAGCTGGACGCCCTGGGCACCGAGGAGTTCGTGCGCATCCTCACCGAGCCCCAGGCGGCGCTCACCCATCAGCACACCGCCCTGCTCGAGGCCGAGGGGGTGGGCCTGGCATTCACCGACGACGGCCTGCGCCGCATCGCCGAGGCCGCCTTCGAGGTCAACGAGCGCACCGAGAACATCGGCGCCCGGCGCCTGCACACGGTCATGGAGCGGCTGCTGGAGGAGGTCTCCTTCGACGCCGCCGAGCGCGCCGGCGAGACCGTCACCGTGGACGCCGCCTACGTCAACGAGCACCTCGGCGACCTGGTGGCCGACGAGGACCTGTCGCGCTACATCCTGTGAGCCCATGAGCGAGCAAAGCCCCTACACCCCGGCGGATACGGCCCACATCCTCAACGAGGCCCTGCCCTACATCCGGCGCTTCCACGGCTCCACCATCGTCATCAAGTACGGCGGCAACGCCATGGTGGACGAGCGGCTCAAGGAGAGCTTCGCGCGCGATGTGGTGCTCATGAAGCTGGTGGGCATGAACCCGGTGATCGTCCACGGCGGCGGCCCGCAGATCGGCCGGACGCTGGAGGAGATGGGCCGCAAGACCGAGTTCGTGGCCGGCATGCGCGTGACCGACGCCGACACCATGGAGGTGGTGGAGATGGTGCTCGGCGGCCACGTCAACAAGGAGATCGTCCACCTGCTCAACCGCCACGGCGGCAAGGCGGTGGGGCTGTCCGGCAAGGACGGCGGCCTGATCGCCGCGCGCAAGCTGCAGGTCACCCGCGAGGACCCGGGGGCGGACGCCCCGGAGATCCTGGACGTGGGCCTGGTGGGCGAGGTGGAGGCCATCGATCCGGCGGTGGTGCAGACCCTGGACACCGGCAGCTTCATCCCGGTGATCGCCCCCATCGGCGCCGGCCCCGAGGGCGAGACCTACAATATCAACGCCGACCTGGTGGCCGGCCGGCTGGCCGAGGAGCTCGGCGCCGAGAAGCTGGTGCTGCTCACCGACGTGCCCGGCATCCTGGACGGCCAAGGCAACCTGCTTACCGGCCTGAGCCGCGAGCAGGTGGATGGCTACATCAATGATGGCACCATCGCCGGCGGCATGCTGCCCAAGGTGCGGTGCTGTCTGGACGCGGTGGCCGGCGGCGTGCACACCGCGCACATCATCGACGGCCGGGTGGACCACGCCCTGCTGCTGGAGATCTTCACCGACGCCGGGGTGGGCACCCTGATCCAGGGCTCCGGCCGGTAAACGGGTCCGCAAAAACAGCCGAGCGACCGGTGGGGCAGCCGGGACGCCAGAGGGGGAAGACGGTGGCGAAGAAAGGGCAACGGCGCGAGGAGATCCTGCAGGCCCTGGCGCGCATGCTGGAGAGCAATACCGACGGCCGGGTTACCACGGCCGCCCTGGCCGAGGAGGTGGGCGTCTCCGAGGCGGCGCTGTACCGCCACTTCGGCTCCAAGGGGCAGATGTTCGAGGCCCTCATCGAGTTCATCGAGGAGAGCCTGTTCTCGCGGGTGAACCGCATCCTGGAGTCCGAGGAGGCCCCCGACGACCAGTGCGAGCAGATCCTGCGCCTGTGGCTGGGCTTTGCCGCCAAGAACCCGGGGCTGGCGCGGCTCATGCTCGGCGAGTCCATCCAGGGCGAGTCCGACGCCCTCAAGGCCCGGGTCAACCAGCTCATGGAGCGCCTGGAGACCCAGCTCAAGCAGCTCCTCAAGCAGGCCCGGCTGCAGTCCCGGCTGTCGGCCGAGACCGACGCCCTGGCCGGCGCCAACCTGCTGGTCGCCGTGGTCCACGGCCGCATCAACCAGTACTCCCGCTCCAACTTCCGCAACGATCCCACCGACCAATGGGCCGCGCAGTGGGCGATCATCCAGGCGGGGTTGTTTCAGTAAGGCAAGTGTTCAGTGTTCAGTTTTAAGTGTTCAGTTAACGGCAAAAGGCGGGGCTTCAAGGTCTTGGGTGCTGGCAGGCCGCCCCGCTCCTTCGTCCCGCTTGCCTAGCCTGTCTCGCCCCACCACCCTCTTTCCTCTGAACACTGAACACTGAACACTGAACACTGAACACTGAACACTGAACACT
>DATFLO010000164.1:0-3541 GCA_035267605.1 Gammaproteobacteria bacterium | reverse complement strand
CAGCTTGGCGACCACCGCCTGCTGGGCATGCAGCTGGGCGGCGGCCCGGTCTACCGTATCCCCGAGACGCGTCGGGTCCAGGCTGGCCAGGCTCTGGCCCTTGTGGACCCGATCGCCTTCCTGGACCTTGATGGCGGCGATGCGCTCGCTGCCGTTGAAGGCCAGCTCCACCTGGCGAATGTCCACGTTCCCGTACAGGGTGAGCTGGTTGGCGGGTGCGGCGGGCGCGCGGTGCAGCCACCACCACAGGCCACCCCCCACGGCCAGAACTGCCAACAGCAGAAGAATCAGGCGTTTTTTGTTTTTCATCCTACCTCGTTCTACCTCGTTTCCGGTCTGGCGGCGGCTGCGGACCATTATACGGAACCCGCTGCGGGCTGGCGGCCCCCGCAGCCGGACGGTCGGATACCCGGTGCAGCGCAGCGGCGCACGCTACCGGAATCCCGCGCGATCGGCTGTGTCCTGCCGGTGATTCGGCCGCCTCGGTCGATGCCGGGTTCCCAGCGGGTCAGCGACGCACTCCCCGGGCCGGGCTGTAGCTGTCCAGCACCTGCAGGTAGTTGGCCCGCTCGAACCCGGCGGGGTCCGGCGCATGCTGGTGGCTGACACTGCCTTTGAGCTGGCTGACAGAGTCATACTCGTGCTCCTCCAGCCAGCGCACCATGTCGGCCTCGATGAGGCGCAGCTGCTCCGGTCCGTGGTGGAGCAGGGCGCTGCACAGGTGGGCGACGTCGGCGCCGGCCAGCAGTACCTTGAGGGCGTCCTCGGCGGTGTGCACGCCGCCGGTGGCGGCGAGGGACAGGTTGACCCGCCCGTAGAGGATGGCGATCCAGCGCACCCGCAGACGGCTTTCGGCGGAGGTGGACAGCTGCAGGTGCGGCACCACCTGCAGGGTCTCCAGATCGATATCCGGCTGGTAGAAACGGTTGAACAGGGCCACCCCGTCGGCGCCGGCCGCCTCCAGGCGCTGGATCAGGTGGCCCGGTGCGCTGAACTGGGAGGAGAGCTTGACCGTGATGGGGATGTCCACGGCGCCACGCAGGGCGCGCAACAGCTCCACGTAGCGGTCTTCCACGGCCGCCCCATCCTCGGTGAGATCCGCCGCCACATAGTAGACGTTGAGTTCCAGGGCGTCGGCGCCGGCGTCCTGCAGCTCCCGGCCGTGCTCGATCCAGCCGGCGTGGGAGATGCCGTTGAGGCTGGCGATCACCGGAATGGCCAGGCTGCGCTTGAGCGCCGCCAGGTGCTCCAGGTACTCCTCCAGGGTGCTGGTGTAATTCACCGGCGCGGGCAGGAAGCTTTCGGCTTCCGCGTGACCCAGGGCCTGGTGGTCCAGGAACCGGGCCATCTGTTCCTCTTCCCTTCGCAGCTCCTCCTCGAACAGCGAGTGCATGACCAGGGCGCCGGCACCGGCGTCCTCCAGACGCCGGGCCATGTCCAGGTCCCGGGACAGGGGCGAGGCCGACGGCACCAGCGGGCTGTGCAGATTCAATCCCAGATAAGAGGTGCGCAGGTCCATAGGGGCTACTCCTGGTCGGCGGGTGCCGCCGGCGGCGGGCTGTCCGCCGCCGCCTCCTCCTCCCAGGGCAGGGCGGCGAGCTGCTCGTATCGGTGGTAGCGCTCCTGGGCCTCGGCCTGGGATTCGGACAGGAACCGTTCCGCGGCCTCGGGATGGCTGCGCCACAGCATGCTGAACCGTGTCTCGTTGCGGACGAAATCCCGGTACGCCACCGACGGGGCCTTGGAATCCAGGCGCAGGGGGTTCTTGCCGTCCCGGGCCCTGCGCGGATCATAACGCAGCAAGGGCCAGTGGCCGCTCTGTACCGCCAGCTCCTGCTGTTGGTGGTTGTGGGCCAGGTCGTAGCCATGGGCGATGCAGGGGGCGTAGGCGATGATGAGGGACGGGCCCGGATAGGCCTCCGCCTCCAGGAAGGTGCGCAGGGTCTGCACATCCTTCGCACCGTAGGCCACATGGGCCACGTAGACGTTTTCATAGGCCATGGCCATGCGTGCCAGATCCTTCTTGGCCGAGGGTTTGCCGGCGGCGGAGAACTTGGCCACCGCACCCCGGGGCGTGGCCTTGGAGGTCTGCCCGCCGGTGTTGGAATAGACCTCCGTATCCAGGACCAGGACGTTCACGTCCCGGCCGGCCGCCAGCACATGGTCAAGGCCGCCGTACCCGATGTCGTAAGCCCAGCCGTCACCGCCGATGATCCATACGCTCCTGCGGCACAGGTGCTCAGCCACATCCGCCAGGGCCCGGGCCTCGGGCCGGGCCAGGCCGGCCAGGCGCTCGCGCAGCTCGGCCACGCGCTGGCGCTGGTCGTACAGGCCGGCCTCCGTGGACTGATCCGCCTGGAGAATGGCCTCGGCCAGCTCCCCGCCCACCGGGTCGGCCAGGGACCGGAGGAGCTCGCGGGCGTATTCGGTCTGCTTGTCGACCGCCACCCGCATGCCGAAGCCGAATTCGGCGTTGTCCTCGAACAGGGAATTGGACCAGGCCGGGCCCCGGCCGTCGGCGTCGGTGGTCCAGGGCGTGGTGGGCAGGTTGCCGCCGTAGATGGACGAGCAGCCGGTGGCGTTGGCCACCAGCATGCGGTTGCCGAACAGCTGGCTGGCCAGCTTGATGTAGGGCGTCTCGCCGCACCCCTCGCAGGCACCCGAGAACTCGAACAGTGGCTTCAGCAGCATGGAGCCCTTCAGCGTCGTTTCCTTGGCCTGACGGCGGTCGTACTCCGGCAGGCTGAGAAAGAACTCCCAGTTCGCCCGCTCCTGGTCCCGCAGGGGCGGCTGGGGCGCCATGTTCAGGGCCTTGTGGCTGGTGTCGGATTTGTCCCGGATGGGGCAGATGTCCACGCACAGCCCGCAGCCGGTGCAGTCCTCCGGCGCCACCTGATAGGCCATATGCAGCCCCTGGGGATAATCCCGGCCCAGCACCGGCACATGCTTGAAGGTGGGCGGTGCCTTGGCGGCCAGCTCGGCTGGAAAAACCTTGCTGCGGATCACCCCGTGGGGGCACACGAAGGGGCACTTGCCGCACTGGGTGCAAAGCTGTGGGTCCCACACCGGGATTTCCAGCGCGAGATTGCGCTTCTCGTAGGCGGCGGTGCCCAGGGGGAAGCTGCCGTCGGCGGGCATCAGGCTCACCGGCACGCTGTCGCCGCGACCGGCGATGAGCTCGCCGGTGAAACGCCGCACGAACTCCGGCGCGTCCTCGGCCACCGGCGGTGCCTTCTCGAAAGCGCTGGTGACCGAGCCGGGCACCGTGACCGGATGCAGATGCTCCAGGGCCTTGTCGATTGCCCGGAAGTTGAACTCCACGATGCGCCGGCCCTTTCGCCCGTAGGTCTTCTCCACCGCCTGTTTGATGGCCGCGATGGCCTGGTCCCGGGGGAGGATACCCGAAATGGCGAAGAAGCAGGTCTGCATGATGGTGTTGATCCGCTTGCCCATGCCCGCTTCCTGCGCCACCCGGTAGGCGTCGATCACATAGACGGTGACGGCCTTGTCGATGATCTGCTGCTGCATTCGCCGCGGCAGG
>DATFLO010000163.1:0-14187 GCA_035267605.1 Gammaproteobacteria bacterium | reverse complement strand
AACTCGCGCTCCGGGTGGCTGACCAGGCGGGTGCTGACCTCCACCGGGAAGGCGCTGCCGTCCTTGCGGAAGTGGCGGGACTCGAACACCAGGTGGCCGGCCCGGCGCACGCGCTCGATATAGTTGTCCCAGCGGGGGATGTTGTCGCCGTAATTGGAGACGATGTCCGGGACGCGCAGACGGGTGAGCTGATGGTAGGGGTAGCCCAGGTTGTGGCAGGCCCCCTGGTTGACGTCCAGGATGCGGCCGTCGGTGCCGTCGATGATGAAGAACGACTCGCCCGACTCGTCGATCAGGCTGCGGAACAGCTGCAGGGCGTGCTGGTCGTCGCCGCCGGGCGCCAGGTTGCGGCTGCGGGCCAGTGCCTGGGCGGAGGCGGTGAGCTCGGCCGAGCGGGCGCAGAAGCCGCGGTAGCGCCGGCACAGGAACAGGGAGAGGAGGCCGGCCCACACCGGGGCGGTGAGCGCGGCCACCCCCCACAGCGGCAGCGGTGGCTGGGGGGTCCAGGGAGCGAGGACCGCTAGCCGGGGCGCCAGCAGGAGGGCGGGAACGGCCAGGCCGACCGCCGTCAGGACCAGGGCTTCCCGTACCGAGCGGGCGTCGGGCAGGAGGAACGGTCGCAGGGGCACGGGGTTGCGGCGAGTCATGGGCGCCTCATCCCGGATTTGGGTGGTTCCCCCTGGGAGGCATTCTATACCCGCCCGGACCCGGGAGAAACGGCGCCGGTCTCAGGTGCCGGTGGAGCCGAAGCCCCCGGTCCCCCGGGTCGAATCCGCCAGCTCGCCCACCACCCGCCAGCCCAGCCGGGTCACCGGCGCCACCACCAGCTGGGCCACGCGGTCGCCGCGCTCGAAGGTGACGCCCCCCTCCCCCAGGTTGACCAGGATGACCTTCACCTCGCCGCGGTAATCGGCGTCGATGGTGCCCGGGGTGTTGAGCACGGTGACGCCGTGCTTGACCGCCAGCCCCGAGCGCGGCCGCACCTGCGCCTCGAAGCCCGCCGGCAGGGCCATGGCCAGGCCGGTGGGGACCAGGGCGCGCTCACCGGGGGCCAGCGTCAGGGAGCCGTCCAGGGCGGCCAGCAGGTCCACGCCGCTGGCGTGCTCGGTGGCGTATTCGGGCAGGGGCAGGTCGGTGGCGTGGTCCAGGCGCTGGACGGGGACCTCGATGGGCTGGTCGGGCATGGGCAAGTCCTTTTTCGGGTTGCGTGACCCCGGGCGCGGCCGGTGGCCGGGGGATGGGTGGCCGCGGGGCTCCGCCGCCGGGAGATCAGCCGCTCGGCCGCTCCCGGATCGCCGGGGCCAGGCGCTTGAGCAGGGCCCGGGCCACCTCGCGCTTGGCGCCGAAGGGCAGGGCCTCCTCGCCGTCGGGGCCGATCAGGGTGAGGCGGTTGGTGTCGGTGCCGAAGCCGGCATCGGGGCGGCTGACATCGTTCACCGCCAGGAAGTCGGCGCCCTTGGCGGTGCGCTTGTCGCGCCCGAAGGCCAGGGCCGATTCGGTCTCGGCGGCGAAGCCCAGGATCAGCGGGCGCTCACTCCGGCCCGCGGCCTCGGCCAGGATGTCCGGGTTGGGGATGAGGGGCAGCTCGAAGGCCTCCTTGCCCTTGCGCTTGGTGCGCAAGCGCTCGGCCGGCCGGTGGTCGCTCACCGCGGCCACGGCGGCGAACAGGTCGGCCTCCCCCAGCCGCTCGCGCACCGCCGCCGCCATCTCCTCGGCGGTCCCCACCGGGACCACCGCCACCCCGTCCGGGGCGGCCAGCGACGTGGGACCGGCCACCAGGGTCACCTCGGCGCCGAGCTCGGCGGCGGCCTCGGCCACGGCGTAGCCCATCTTCCCCGACGAGCGGTTGGACAGGAAGCGCACCGGGTCGACCGGCTCGCGGGTGGGGCCGGCGGTCACCAGCACTCGCCGCCCGGCCAGCGGCTTGGGCGCCAGGTGCCGGCGCAGCGCCTCGACGATGGTATCGGGCTCGCTCATGCGGCCCGGCCCCTCCTCGCCGCAGGCCTGGTCACCCGCCGCCGGACCGATCAGGGTCACGCCGTCGGCGGCCGCCTGCTGCGCGTTGCGTTGGGTGGCGGGATGGGCCCACATCGAATGGTTCATGGCCGGGGCGGCCAGCACCGGGGCCGCGGTGGCCAGGTACACCGCCCCCAGCAGGTCGTCGGCGCGGCCCGTGGCCAGGCGCGCCAGGCAGTCGGCGGAGGCGGGGGCGATCAAAAGCCGGTCGGCCCAGCGCGCCAGGGCGATGTGATCCATGGCCGACTCCTCGGCCGGGTCCAGCAGTGCGCTACGCACGGAGTGACCGCTCACCGACTGCAGCGCCAGCGGCGCCACGAACTGCGCCCCCCCGGCGGTCAGCACCACGCGCACCTCGGCCCCCGCGGCGCGCAGCCGACGCACCAGCTCGGGGGTCTTGTAGGCGGCCACCGACCCGGTCACGCCCAGCAGGATGCGGGCGCCGGTTAGGGGGTCGCGGGCGGGGTCGTCGGTCATAGAGGTTCCGGTCGGAGTGCACAAAAAGGGTTTTAAGTTTTAAGTGTTGAGTTTTAAGTGAAAAATCGGAAGCAAATGGCGTGGGATGTAAGGGAGCAGGGCCGTCGGAAACACAATTCCCTCGGGTCGAATTGCCCGAGGGCAGTCGGCTTTTTGCCGTTACTTAAAACTTCAAACTTAACACTTAAAACTCCGCAAGAACCTACCACAACACCCCCGGCCACACCCAGTAGAACAGCGCCGTGATCAGGGCGGTGAGCACGGCGGTCATGACCAGGTTGAGGACGATGCCGGCGCGCAGCATGTGGGACTGGCGCAGGAGGCCGGAGCCGAAGACGATGGCGTTGGGCGGGGTGGCCACCGGCAGGGCGAAGGCGAAGCTCGCCGCCACCCCGCCGGCCACGGCCAGGAAAACCGCCGCGCCCTGCTCGGACAGGCCCAGGGTGCCGGCCAGGACCCCGCCCAGACCGATGAGCAGGGGGGCCAGGATGGTGGCGGTGGCGGTGTTGGAGGTGACCTCGGTGAGGAAGATCACCAGCAGCACCACCGCGCCCACGATCAGGACGATGGGCGCCCCCACCAGCGCCTGGAAGAAGCTGTCGGCCAGCCAGTGGGTGGCCCCGGTGCGGGCGAAGGCGTCGGCCAGGGAGATGCCGCCGCCGAACAGCAGGATGGTGCCCCAGTCGATGTCGGCCAGGTCGTCCCAGTCCATGGTGTCGGCAAGCACCAGCGCGGGGATGGCCGCCAGGCCCACCACCACGTAGTAGAGCACCCCCTGGTGGCCGCTGGTGCCGAGCAGCGTGGCGCCGTCGCCGCCGAACAGGGTGGTCTGCACGGCCCCGGGGAGGACGCCGGCGGTGAGGAAGTCCAGACCGCCGGCTACCCACAGCCCGGCGGTGGCGGCGAAGATCACCGCCACCCGCCGGCCCGCTGGGCTCATCCGGCCCTCGGCGGCCAGCTCGCGCCCGGCCGCGGCGCGCGCCCCGGCTACGTCCATCGCCTCCGGCGGGTACAGCCAGAAGGTGAGCACGAACCAGGCCAGCGGCAGGGTCACCGTCACCAGCGGCAGGCCGATCACCAGCCAGTCGGCGAAGCCGATGTCGACCCCGGTGAGCTTCTCCAGCTGCGCCGCCACCACCGTGTTGGGCGGCGTGCCGATGAGGGTGGCGACGCCGCCGATGCTGGCGCCGTAGGCGGTGCCCAGGAGCATGGCCACCTGCAGGTTGGTGAACGCCGGCGCCGACTCGCCGCTCTCCCGGACCCGGTGGCTGCCCAGGATCTGGGCCAGCACCCCCACGGCGATGGGCACCATCATGGCGGTGGTGGCGGTATTGGACACCCACATGGACAGGAAGGCGGTGGCCAGCATCACCGCCAGCACCAGCCGCCGCGGCGAATGCCCCATGACCGCCATCAGGCGCAGGGCGATGCGCCGGTCGATGCGGTATTTCTGCAGGGCGTTGGCCAGCATGAAGCCGGCGATGAAAAGGAAGATCAGGTGGTTGGCGAAGCCGGCCAGGGCCGGGTCGATGTCGGGGTAGACGCCGAGCACGGTGAGCGCCAGCGGGATGCACAGGGCCGTCACCGCCAGCGGCAGGGCGGCGGTGACCCACAGGAAGGCGGCCAGGAACAGGGTGGCCAGGGCGTACTGGCCCTCCAGGCTCAGGCCGTCGGGCGTGGGCGCGGCGCAGATGGCGGCGGTGCCGAGGACGGCGGCGGCGGTCAGCAGCAGCCGGCGGGCGGCTGGGTTGGCGGCGGCGCTGGTCACGGCCCGGCCCCTTTCCGTTGGCTCCGGTTGCCGCCAGCCTATCAGAGGCGGCCGGCCCCTGGCCGCGCGGGCCCGGATCGGGCATGCTGGTGGCCGGGAACGAACCGAGAACGGATATGCCCGAGACCGCTGCCCCGCCGCTGCAGGATTTGCTCGGCGGCCTGCGCGCCGACGAGGACTTCGCCCGCGAGCAGGCCGCCTACCGCTACGTGCCGCCCCGGCCGGCCGTGTACGGCGACCTCGAGGTGGACCCGCGGCTATCGGAAATGCTGGCCGCGCGCGGCATCGAGCGCTTCTACAGCCACCAGGCGGAGGCGGTGCGCGCCGTGCGCCGGGGCGGGCACGTCACCGCCATGACCCCCACCGCCTCCGGCAAGAGCCTGATCTACAACCTGCCGGTGATGGAGGCGGCGCTGGCCGACCCCGCCGCCCGCGCCCTCTACCTGTTCCCGCTCAAGGGCCTGGAGCGCGACCAGGCGGAGGGCCTCAACGACCTGCTCGACGCCCTCGAGCTGACCCCGGCGCCCCGGCCGCGCGAGCGCCGGCCGCTGGCGGGAGCCGAGGTCTACGACGGCGACACCCCCGGCCACCGCCGCGACAAGATCCGCGCCCGGCCGCCCACGGCGGTGCTCACCAACCCGGACATGCTGCACCTGGGGATCCTGCCCCACCACGGGCGCTGGGCGGAATTCCTCGCCAACCTGCGCTATGTAGTCATCGACGAGATCCACACCTACCGCGGCGTGTTCGGCAGCCACGCCGCCCAGGTGCTGCGCCGGCTGCGGCGGGTGGCGCGCTACCATGGCGCCGAGCCGCAGTTCATCGCCTGCTCGGCGACCATCGCCAATCCGCGCGAGCTGGCCGAGGACCTCACCGGCCTGACCTTCACCGCCGTCACCGACTCCGGGGCGCCGGCCGGGGGCAAGCACGTCCACCTGGTCAACCCCGAGGACAGTACCACCACGGCCGGCACCCGGCTGTTCCGGCGCTGCCTCAACAGCGGCCTGAAGACCATCGCCTTCACCCGCTCGCGGCGGGCCACCGAGCTTATCCACCAGTGGGCGGGCGAGCGGGATCCGGGTCTGTGGGACCGCATCAGCCCCTATCGCGCCGGCTTCCTGCCGGGCGAGCGGCGCGACATCGAGGCCCGGCTGTTCCGCGGCGAGCTGGACGGGGTGGTGTCCACCTCGGCCCTGGAGCTGGGCGTGGACATCGGCGAGCTCGATGCCTGCGTGCTGGTGGGCTACCCCGGCTCGGTGGCGAGCACCTGGCAGCGCGCCGGCCGCGTCGGCCGCCGCGGCGCCGACGCCGCGGTGTTCCTGATCGCCCAGGACGACGCCCTCGATCAGTACTACATGCGCCACCCGGAGGCCTTCTTCGGTGCCGGCCACGAGGCCGTGGTCATCGATCCGGCCAACCCCCGCCTGCTGGCCCGCCACCTGCCCTGCGCCGCCGCCGAGGTGCCCCTGGGGCCGGACGAGCCGGTATGGGAGGCCGCCGCCTGCGTCGGGGTGCGCGACGAGCTGGAGGCGGCGGGAGACCTGCGCACCGAGGCCGGTACCTGGGTGGCGACCCGCCCCGCCCCGCAGCGGGATGTGGGCATTCGCGGCATGGGCGCCAGCGTGCGCATCGTCGACGGTGCCGACCGCGCCCTGGGCGAGGCGGACGGCGACCGCGCCCTGCGCGAGGCCCATCCCGGGGCGATCTACCTCCACCGCGGGCGCACCTACCGCATCCGCCACCTGGACCTGGCGGCGCGCCGGGCGGTGGCCGAGCCGGCGCGGGTGAGCTACCACACCCGGGTCCTGAGCGACGAGACTACGGTGATCCAGGCCGAGCGCGACCGCCGCCGCGGGCGGCGGCTCACCGCCTGCTTCGGCGAGCTGCGCATCACCACCCGGGTCACCGGCTACGAGCGGCGCCGCAACAGCGACGGCAGGCGCATCGACCGGCAGGCCCTGGACCTGCCGGCCACCACCTTCGACGGCGAGGGGCTGTGGCTGCCGCTGACCGAGGCCGCCCGGTCGGCGCTGGCGGATAACGGCCATGACCTGGCCGGCGGCCTGCACGCGGCCGAGCACGCCCTGATCAAGCTGCTGCCGCTGTTCGCCCTGTGCGACAAGCAGGACCTGGGCGGCATCAGTTACCCCTATTTCCCGGATCTGGCAGCGCCGGCCATCTTCGTCTACGACGGCCACGAGGGCGGCATCGGCTTCGCCCGGCGCGGCTTCCAGGTGCTCGGCGACTGGCTCATCGCCACCCTGGAGGCGCTGCGCGCCTGCCCCTGCGAGGCCGGCTGCCCGGTGTGCGTGCAGGATCCGCAGTGCGGCAACGGCAACGAGCCGCTGGACAAGGCGGGCGCCGTCGCCCTGCTGGCCCACTGGCTGGGCGAGGGCGCCGGCGAAGGGTGAACCCCCGCTTGCGCGGCTAGGTAGCGCCCCCGGCGCCCTGGTCGGAAGCCCCGGCCATGGTCCGGTGGGCCCGCTCCTCCTGCAGGATGCGGACGATCAGGACAGCCAGGTAGAGGGGGCCCAGCACCGCCAGGGTGGTCCAGGCGTGGAAGGCCAGGTTCAGGCCGATCAGCTCGGGGACCAGGTTGAGGACGTAATTGGGGTGGCGGACGAACCGGAACAGCCAGTCCCGGCGCACGGGGTGGTCGGGCAGCACCAGCAGCTTGACTGTCCACAGCGGGCCCAGCCGCCGCACCACCACCGCCAGGGCCAGCATGGACAGGGCGTACAGGGTCATCCCGGCGTAGCTGGTGGCGTCCGGGTGGGCGCCGCGGGCGAGACCCTCCAGCAGGCAGGCCAGATAGATCAGGGCGTGCAGCAGGGCCAGCAGCAGCGAGGTCTCGGCCCCGAGCTCCACGGCACCCCGCGCGCGCAGGCGGCGCTCGTGGCGCCGCGACAGCGCCACCGTGCCCAGGCGCAGGGCCAGGGCGAGGGCGAACAATGCGTACAGGCTGGGCGCCAAGGCCATCCCCTCGTTGCCGCAAGCCCATTGTGCCCCGCCTTCCGGCCGCGGGCCAGCGACCGGGTCAGGTCGGGCCGGTCTCGGCCCGGCGGCCGAGGCGCCAGGCCCACAACAGGACCAGCCCGGCCAGGTTGGGCAGCCAGACCCAGGCGGTGGCCCAGGAGACGCCGGGGACGGTGACGTCGGAGACCGGCCACAGGAAGGGGGTGGGGAAGAAGGCCCGGGTGTGGGTGGGGATGTCCACCAGCACGTGGAAGGGCCAGGCCAGCATGGCGAAGCCCAGGGCCGGACGCAGGCGCAGGGCGAGGCCCGTGGCCAGCCCCGCCACCAGCAGGCTGTGGCTGACGTCGTAGGCGTGGAAGACCCATGCCGGGATGTCGGCCAGGTCCGGCTTGCCGGGCTCGAGGCGGCCGGACAGCAGGCGGTAGGCGAGCCACGGCCCGAAGGCGGCCAGATCCGGCAGGGCGCCGAACAGCAGCGCCGTGCGGGGCCGGCCCCGGAAGCCGAACAGGCCGCCGCCCCACAGGGTGTGGCTCAGGGTGTCCACCGCCGGTCCCTCAGGTCTGCCAGGAGCGGATCCAGGGGCGCTCCGGCGGTTGCGGGCGGCTCCCGGCGAGGACGTCCAGCAGGCCGGCGGGCTCGCCGGCCACCTCCAGCAGGGCGCGCTGGTCGGGACGCAGGAATTCGGCGGCGACCATGTCATCCAGGAAGCGGATCAGCGGGTCGTAGTAGCCGCCGGCGTTGAGCAGGCCGCAGGGCTTGTGGTGGATGCCCAGCTGGGCCCAGGTGAACATCTCGAACAGCTCCTCCAGCGTCCCCACGCCGCCGGGCAGGGCGATGAAGGCGTCGGCGAGGTCGTTCATGCGGGCCTTGCGGGTGTGCATGGAATCCACCACCTCCAGCCGGCTCAGCCCCTCGTGGGCCAGCTCGCGGTCGCGCAGGGCCTCGGGGATGACGCCGATGACCTCGCCGCCGGCGGCCAGGGCGGCGTCGGCCAGCACCCCCATCAGCCCGGTGTGGCCGCCCCCGAATACCACCCCCAGGCCGCGCCGTGCCAAAAGCCCGCCGAGGGCCGCGGCGGCCTCGGCGTAGGTCGGGCCCTTGCCGGTGCCGGAGCCGGCGAACACGCAGATCCGCTCCATCCTTCCCTGCCTCCCGCTGGAACCGCGAATGTCCTCCCCAGGGTACCGGAAACGGCGCGGGCGGTGGCCGGGTCCGGCGCCGGGCCTACCACCAGAACTGCGGGTAGCGCCGGCTGCGCGGCAGGTTGTTCACGCCCAGGCCCACTGCCAGCATGATCAGGGCGCCGGCCCCGGCGGGGATGAGGGCGAACAGGTAGCCCAGGTCGTGGACCCGCTCGCTGCCGATGACGGCGATCAGGGCGGTGGCGCCGCCCGGCGGGTGGAGGGTGCGGGTGGCATGCATGAGCGCGATGGCGGTGGCCACCGCGGTAGCGATGGCCATCACCGGGAACGGGCCGAGCCAGTGGTAGCAGGCCACGCCCACCAAGGCCGACAGCACGTGGCCGCCCACCAGATTGCGCGGCTGGGCCAGCGGGCTGCGGATGGCGCCGAACACCAGCACCGCCGAGGCGCCGAAGGAGCCGATGAGCATCATCAGGTCGGTGTCGGCGACCAGGTGCCGGTGCAGCGAGGCCACCGCCGCCATGCCGAGGAAGGCGCCCAGCCACGACCAGGCAATCTCGGATGCCGGCGCCCGCGGCGGACCGTGGGTGGCCCCGCGCATCTTCAGGAAATAGACGAGCAGTCGCCGGGAGGTTCGGGCCCTCCCGCGGAGTATGCCTTGCATGGTGGTCCGTTCTGGTTGAGGGGGCGGTTACGGACGCAGCCGCCCGGGACGGATTGCCTCGAACCCGGGCGCAGAGGGTGCCGAGACCTTCCTATAGATGCAAATCGAATGCATCAATTTGATCCATAGAGAGGCCGGGGGCGGGGCGGGCGCCCGCCCCGCGGCCGCCGGGCTCAGGCGGGCTCGCCGTGGGCGAAGGCGGTCAGGACGGACTGCACCAGGTCCCAGCGGGAGACGATGCCCACCAGCCGGCCCTCGCCGTCGGTGACCGGCAGGCGGTTGACCGGCCACCGGCTGAAGCGGGTGGCGATCTCGGGCAGCGGGGTGCGTTCTTCGAGGGTGATCACCTCGGTGGTCATGATGTCGGCGGCGGTGTGGGCGAAGGCATGGCCGTCCCCAGCCGGCTCCCCGGCCGGTCGGATCTCGATGACCGTGCGTCCGTCCTCCTCGCGGGCGTGGGTGACGAAGTCGTGCTCGGAGACGAGGCCTGCGACCCGGCCGTCGCCGTCGACCACCGGCAGGCCGGAGATGCGGTGGCGGATCATGAGGTCCGACACCTCGGACAGGGAGGTGTCGGGCCGGACGGTCACCACGCTGCGGTTGAGGACGTCGCGCGCCCGGATTGCCTCGCCCAGCCGTTCGAGCGCGTGCTGGAAGGCGAGATGGTAGATCTCGCGGAAATCGGCGGAGGTGATGTCGATGTAGGCAGGCACGGCGCTCATGGCCGCCTGGATGTCGTCCTCGGTGAGCGCCATCTCCGCTGGAGGGGCCCAGCTGGCTTGGCCGCCGTCGGTCATTGCTGGCCTTTCCCGTGAGTCAAATGGGCAGGAATTATACAACTTATCGTGCCGGATTCGACACGGAGCCGCATGGGCTTCGTGCTAGGCTGGCCGGGACCGCATGCAAAAAAGGGGGGACGGCATGGCCATCACCGACTGGCCGGCCACCGAGCGCCCGCGCGAGAAGCTGACCCAGCGCGGGCCGGAGGCGCTGACCGACGCCGAGCTGCTGGCCATCTTCCTGCGCACCGGGGTTCCCGGGCGCTCGGCGGTGGACCTGGCGGCGGAGCTGCTGGACCGCTTCGGCGGCCTGCGCGCCCTGCTGGCGGCCGATCAGGCCGAGTTCTGCGCGGCGCCGGGCCTGGGCGAGGCCAAGTTCGTCCAGCTGCGGGCGGTCACCGAGATGACCCGCCGCTTCCTGGCCGAGACCCTGGTGCGCGAGGGCGCCATCGAGTCGGCCTCCGCCGCCCGCGACTACCTCACCGCCCGCCTGCGCGACCGAAGCCGCGAGGTGTTCGCCGCCCTGTTCCTGGACACTCGCCACCGGGTGCTGGCCTTCGAGGAGCTGTTCGCCGGCACCATCGACGGCGCCACCGTGCACGCCCGCGAGCTGGTCCGCCGCGCCCTGCAGCACAATGCCGCCGCGGTCATCGTCGCCCACAACCACCCCTCGGGGGTGGCCGAGCCCTCCGCCGCCGACGCCGACCTCACCCGCCGCCTGCGCAGCGCGCTGGAGCTGGTGGACGTGCGGCTGCTGGACCACTTCGTCATCGGCGACGGCGCGGTGGTGTCCTTCGCCGAGCGGGGCGAGCTGTAGCACACTGGCGGACGCGGTTCCGCTTCGGGGAGGAGCGCCATGGGGCAAGGCATCCGTCTGGGCCGGCTGTTCGGCATCGCCATCCATCTGGACTGGAGCCTGCTGATCGTGTTCGGGCTGATCGTGGTCAGCCTGGGCGCCGGCAGCTTCCCCTACCTGCACCCCGCCTGGGCGGCCACCACCACCTGGTCCACGGCGCTGGTGGCGGCGGTGCTGTTCTTCGCCTCGGTGCTTGCCCACGAGCTGTCCCACGCCCTGGTGGGCCGCGGCTATGGCATCCGGGTGCCGCGCATCACCCTGTTCGTCTTCGGCGGCCTGGCCCAGATGGAGAACGAGCCCGGCCACTGGCGCGGCGAGCTGTGGATGGCCCTGGCCGGCCCGGCGGCCAGCCTGCTCCTGGGGGCCGCCTTCCTGCTGCTGGCCAGCCTGGTCATCGGCCCGGGCGGATTCGACCCGGACCAGCCCCGCGAGAGCCTGGCGGCCCTGTCGCCGCTGGCCACCCTGCTCATGTGGCTGGGGCCGATCAACATCATCCTCGGCCTGTTCAACCTGGTGCCCGGCTTCCCGCTGGACGGCGGCCGCGTGCTGCGCGCCATCATGTGGGGTCTGACCGGCGACCTGCGCCGCGCCACCCGCTGGGCCTCGCGCGGCGGCCAGGCCTTCGCCTGGCTGCTGATCGCCACCGGTGTGGCCATGATCCTGGGTGCCGAGGTGCCCCTGTTCGGCCGCGGGCCGATCAGTGGCTTGTGGCTCGCCTTCATCGGCTGGTTCCTCAACAACGCGGCGCTGTCGAGCTATCAGCAGCTGCTGGTGCGGGAGTCGCTGCACGGCGTTGCGGTAAGCCGCCTGATGCGGACCGACCTGGTGAGCGTGGCCCCGGACCTGGCGGTAGCGGCGCTGGTGGAGGACCATCTGCTGCGCGGCGGCCAGCGCGCCTTCCCGGTGGTGGCGGCCGGCGGGCGCCTGCGCGGGCTGGTGACCATGTCCGACGTGCGCGAGCGGGAGCGCTCGGCCTGGGAGGGGCTGACCGTGGCGGGGGTCATGACCCCCGCCGACCAGCTCGCCACCGTGGCGCCCGGCGACGACGCCTTCGACGCCATGATGAAGCTGACCCGGGCCGGCGTGGACCAGTTGCCGGTGGTGGAGGGCGGGCGCCTGCGCGGGCTGATCCGGCGCCGGGACCTCCTCACCTGGCTGTCGGTGTACGGCGATCCGTCGCTGGCTCGGGAGCTGGGGGAGGGTTAGCCCCGGCGCAGGACCATCCGCTCCAGGCCCCGGTCGGTGGGGGGCAGGAGCAGCAGGCGGGCGATCAGCCGCTTGACCTCGGCCCGCGGCACCTTGACCGCGTCGTGGGCGTCGAGGATGCGGTGGGGCTCCGCCGCGATGCGGTCGAGGGTGCGCCGCGCCAGCACCGCCGGCAGGGCGGCGGCCGCCCGCCGCCGCAGCCAGCGGTGGGGCAGGTGGTGGAAGAACTCCAGGCCCGCCTCCAGGTCGGCCCGCGCGGCGGTGAGCTGCTCCTCCAGCAGCGGTCGCATGCGGCCGGCGGCGTCCGGGAAGTACAGGTCGCGGGGCTCCAGGCCGCAGGCCGCCAGGCGGTCGGCGGGCAGATAGCAGCGGCCGCGGCGCAGGTCCCGGGCCAGATCGCGCAGGACGTTGACCCGCTGCAGGGCCTTGCCCAGGTGAACCCCGGCCCGCTCCAGGCTCTGGATGTCGAGGCCGGTGAAGCGGTAGGAGGTGGTGGCCAGCTCCTGGGCCCAGTAGGCCCCCACGCAGCCGGCGTTGCCGTAGAGGTAGGTGTCCAGGGCCGCCTCGTCGGGCAGCGCGGTGACCCGCTCGGGGTGGCGGCCGAAGCGCGCCAGGTCCCGCCGCATGGCGGCGAACAGGGTGACGCACACCTCGCCCGCGCGCTTGCGCGCCGGCACCGACAGTTCGCTGATCCAGTCCGCCACCGCCGGCAGCTGGTCCATCAGCGTGCGCTCCTCGGGGCTTCCCCCCGGCCCCGGCGGGGCCGCCTCCAGCGTGATCGGGTCGCCCCGCTGCAGGCGCCGGGCGGCGCTCTCCAGCTGGCCCAGGACACGCTCGCGCGCCGCCGGGGCCACCGCGTCGGTGTCGCTGACGGTGTCGGCGGCGCGCGCGAACAGGTAGGCGCGGGCGAAGTGCTCGCGCAGCGGCCGGGGGAGCAGGTGCAGGCTCAGGGCGAAGGAGCGCGCCAGCCGCTCGAGCAGCGCCTCCGGGGCGAACGTCCCGGGCACGTTCAAGGGTTCAGCACTGACGGCCGAAATGGCTGTCCTTCTCCCGGAAGTAGGCGCGCACCCGCTCCTCGAAATCCGCGGGCACCGACCCGGGGATCGAGGGCCGCTCGGCGAGGGCCGCCCACCAGCGCTGCAGGTTGGCGAGGTCGGCATAGTCCGGCAGCCCGGCAATGCGCTCGACCAGCGCGTAGCGCTGCAGCAGCGGCGCCACCGCGGCGTCCACCAGGCTCAGGTCCGCGCCGTTGAACAGCGGCCCGGTAACGGCCTCGTCCAGGCGGGCCAGGCGCGCCTCGGTGTCGTGCCAGGCCTGCTCGTAGGCCTTTTCGTCCTCCGCCATCATCAGCTTGTATTGGTCGAACAGCAGGCTCTCGGCGAAGGCGATCCAGGCCCGGTTGTGGGCGCGGGCCACCGGGTCCTCGGGGTGCAGGTCGCCGGGCGTGACCTCGTTGATGAATTCGTTGATCACCGCCGATTCGAAGATCACGTCGCGGTCGTCGACGCGCACCACCGGCACCTTGCCCAGCGGACTGATCTTGAGGAACCAGTCGGGCTTGTTGGCGAGGTCGATGTAGGTGACCTCGTAGTCGGCGCCCTTCTCCAGCAGGGTGATCACCGAGCGCTGGACGAAGGGGCAGATGGGGAAACTGATGAGCTCGAGCTTCATGGTCTTTCCGTCGTTGGTGCGGTTGCCGCCGAGGGGCGGGTCCAGTGTAGGAGCAAACGCGCACGCAAGCCAGCCTCCGCCCGGCTCGGCAAGGCCCGCCCCGGGCGGCTACAATTGGCCGCCGCCCACGCCATCCGGAGGCCCGCCATGAAGATCGCCACCTGGAACGTCTAAAGCTTTCCCGTCTTTTCTCCCGCGTCCCAGTAACTCCCGTATACACCCTGATTTTAGAGGATTAAAGGTTCCGCCTGTTCCCAGGGGTTCCCTTGGAATCCCTGGTCGTTGGGGGTACTGTTGGGGGTTCTCTCCTAACGATACCCCCAGAGAGGTGCCCATGGGGAAGCTGACGGATGCCAGGGTCCGGAACGCCAAGCCTTCCGATAAGGCCTATAAGCTCTCCGATGGCGAGGGGCTATACCTCCTCGTGAAGCCGAGTGGCACCAAGCTGTGGAGGTACAAATACCGGATCGCTGGGCGGGAGAGGACCTACTCGATAGGCCCTTACCGGGACTACGGGCTGGCCGCTGCGCGTGACGCCCACCGGGAGGCCCGCAACCTGGTCAGGAAGGGCATCGACCCTACCCAGAACCGGCGCCTGGAGAAGATCCGCCTGGAACAGGCACACGCCAATA
>DATFLO010000162.1:0-4166 GCA_035267605.1 Gammaproteobacteria bacterium | reverse complement strand
GTCGCAGAAATTCGTTACATTTCTGAGCTTCCTGCGCCGGTTCGGAGCAAGGCGTCCCGCCCCTGGCCTGGCCGCCCCATGGGCAACTGGCTGGGCGCCGGAGCCGGCCAGGGGCGGGATGGTGGCCCCACGTCGAGGAGGTGCAACGCCGCGCCGGGCCGGCGCAGGAGCTCCCTCCCGGCTCGCAGAATTGCAACGAATTTCTGCGACAGGACACTAACGGGGCGGCTCTTCGTGCAGGGTGGCGGCCATCACCAGGGCGTCCTCGCGCCCGCCGGGCAGCGCGTAGTAGCCCGGGCGCCGCCCCACCTGGTGCAGGCCCATGGCCCCGTAGAGGGCGATGGCGGCGTGATTGGAGGCCCGCACCTCCAGGAACAGGTTGGCCGCGCCGGCGGCGCGCGCCTCCGCCAACAGGTGGGCGAGGAAGGCCCGCCCCAGGCCGCGCTGGCGGTGGCCGGCCGCGATGCACAGGTTGAGCAGCTCGGCCTCGCCGGCCGCCACCTGCAGCACCGCGTGGCCGCGCACGGCGCCGTCCAGCTCCAGCACCCGGCAGCGATGGCCGTGGTCCAGGCTGGCCCGTATCATCTCCGCCGTCCACGGGTCCGGGTGACAGCCCGCCTCGAGCACCAGCACCGTGGCCAGGTCCGCCTCGGTCATGGGGCGGAAGCGCGGCTCGCCGGGATCGGTGGTCACGGCTCCGCCGCCCCCTCCTCCAGCACCTCCTTGAGCACGGCGGCGCTGCTGTGCTCGGAATCACGGGCGGCGAACAGGAGCGTCACCGGGCCCTCGCGGGCCCACTCCCGCAGCTGCGCGATCCGCTCCGGCGCGGCGGCCAGCTCCTCGCGGTAGCGTCGGCGGAACTCGGCCCACTTCTCCGGGTCGTGGCCGTACCACCGGCGCAGCTCCGTCGACGGCGCGATGTCGCGCAGCCATTCGTCGAGGGCGGCGTCGGCCTTGCGCACGCCGCGCGGCCACAGCCGCTCCACCAGGACGCGCCGGCCGTCGGCCGGGGACGGTTCGTCGTAGATGCGCTTCATTCGGAATCCGGCCATGGCGCCACCCTACCAGGGAACGCCTGCGCCGGCAGGGGGTCCGACCGCCGCCATGTCTTCCCGCCGCATCCTGCACTGCGACATGGACAGCTTCTTCGCCGCCGTGCACATGCGCGACGAGCCGCACCTGGCCGAGGTGCCGCTGGTCATCGGCGGCGATCCCGACGGCCGCGGCGTGGTCTCCACCGCCAACTACGCCGCCCGCGAGTTCGGCATCCACTCCGCCCAGCCTGCCGCCACGGCCAAGCGCCTGTGTCCGCACGCCGTGTTCCTGCGCCCGGATCTGGAGCGCTACCGCCGCGAATCGCGCCGGATCATGGCGCTGCTGCGGGCGTTCACGCCGGTGGTGGAGCCGGCGTCGCTGGACGAGGCCTATCTCGACGTCACCGATCACCTCGCCCCCTTCGGGTCGGCCACCGCCGTGGCGGAGGCCATCCGCGCCCGGGTCCGGGAGGAAACCGGGCTGACCGTGAGCGTTGGGGTGTCGGAGACGCGGCTGGTGGCCAAGATCGCCAGCGACTGGGACAAGCCCGACGGCCTGACCGTGGTGCCGCCCGCCCGGGTCGAGGCCTTCCTGGCGCCGCTGCCGGTGCGCCAGCTGCACGGCGTCGGCCCCGCCACCGAGCGGGTGCTCGCCGACATGGGCATCGCCAGCGTGGCCGACCTGCGCGAGCGCTCCCGCGAGGCGCTGGCCGGGGCCCTGGGCGGCTTCGGCGCCACCCTGTTCGATTTCGCCCGCGGCATCGACCCGCGCCCGGTGGGTATCCCCCGCGAGCGCAAGAGCCTGGGGGTGGAGGACACCTTCGCCGAGGACCTGACCGCCCTCGCCGACATGGACCCGGTGCTCGACGCCATGGCCGCCCACGTCTTCGAGCGGCTGTGCGAGCGCGGCCTCGCCGGGCGCACGGTGACGGTCAAGGCGCGCTACCCGGACTTCCGCACCGTCACCCGCAGCCAGACCCTGGCCCATCCCCCCGCCGACGCCGAGGAGCTCGCCGCCTGGGCGCGGCGCCTGCTGCGCCGCACCCAGGCCGGCGAGCAGCCGGTGCGGCTGCTGGGGGTGACGGTGGAGAACCTGGAGGCGGCGGGGGAAGCCGGGGAGCAGCTGGGCCTGTTCGGGTAGCCGGGCTCCCGGGCCGGCATCGCGAGTCCCGCCACCAGGCCTGTGGGGGGACGGCATCTGGGCCGTCATTGCGAAGGCCCGCCAGGGCCTGCGGCAATCTCCGGGATCGGAGGATCGGTCGGGAGATTGCTTCGCTGCCCTCGCAATGACGGCCAAGGCCGGCGGTCGCCGGGGTCGCTCCCCCGCCCTCATTGCGAAGGCCCGCCAGGGCCTGCGGCAATCTCCGGGATCGGAGGTCCCGCCGGGGAGATTGCTTCGCTGCGCTCGCAATGACGGCCAAGGCCGGCGGTCGTCGGGGGTTGCTTTCCCCGCCGTCATTGCGAAGGCCCGCCAGGGCCTGCGGCAATCTCCGGGATCGGAGGTCCCGCCGGGAGATTGCTTCGCTGCGCTCGCAATGACGGCCAAGGCGGCGGTCGTCGGGGGTTGCTTTCCCCGCCGTCATTGCGAAGGCCCGTCAGGGCCTGCGGCAATCTCTGGGATCGGAGGGCCGGTCGGGAGATTGCTCCGCTACGCTCGCAATGACGGCCAAGGCCGGCGGTCGTCGGGGGTGGTTTCCCCCGCCGTCATTGCGAAGGCCCGCCAGGGCCTGCGGCAATCTCCGGGATCGGAGGACCGGTCGGGAGATTGCTTCGCTGCGCTCGCAATGACGGCGTTGGCCTGCCTCAGTAGCAGTGCTCGCGGAAGATGGGATCGATGTTGCGATCCCACCGGTTTTCGTACTCGTCGAGCAGGAGCTCGGCGGGGGTGCGGCCGGCGTCGATCACCTCGAACAGGTCGGCGAGGAAGATGCGCTCGTCCTGGCCGTCGGCGTTCTGGCGATCCAGGCGGCGCAGGCCGTCCTCGGCGATGGCCAGCACCTCGCGCGCCAGCTCGTGCACCGACCGGCCGCTGATCTCCGCACGCAGGGCGTGCTCGGGGACGCTGGCGCGCAGGTCCCAGCGCTGCTCGGCGCTCCAGTCCCGGACCAGGTCCCAGGCGGCGTCGAGGGCGGTGTCGTCGTACAAAAGCCCCTTCCACAGCGCCGGCAGGGCGCACAGGCGGCTCCAGGGGCCGCCGTCGGCGCCGCGCATCTCCAGGAAGTGCTTGAGGCGGGCCTCCGGGAACAGGGTGGTGAGGTGGGTCTCCCAGTCGCCCAGGGTGGGGCGCTCGCCGGGCAGGGCGGGCAGGCGGCCATTGAGGAAGTCGCGGAAGGAGGCCCCGGCCGCGTCGATGGCGCGGCCGTCGCGCACCACCAGCAGCATGGGCACGTCCAGGGCGTAGTCCACGTAGCGCTCGAAGCCCATGCCCGACTCGAACACGAAGGGCAGGTCGCCGCAGCGGTCGGGGTCGGTGTGCAGCCACACGTAGGAGCGGTAGCTCAGGTAGCCGTTGGGCTGGCCCTCGGTGAACGGCGAGTTGGCGAACAGGGCGGTGGCGATGGGCTGCAGCGCCAGGCCGACGCGGAACTTCTTGACCATGTCCGCCTCGGAGCCGAAGTCCAGGTTGGCCTGCACCGTGGCCGTGCGGTACATCATCTCCAGGGCGTGCTTGCCCCGGGTGGGCATGTACTCGGTCATGATGCGGTAGCGCTCCTTGGGCATCCGCGGGATGTCCTCGAGGCGCCACTTGGGCTGGAAGCCCACGCCCAGGAAGGCCACCCCCAGGGGGTCGGCCACCTCCTTCACTTCTTTCAGGTGCTCGTTGACCTCGCGGCAGGTATCGTGGATGGAGTCCAGCGGCTCGCCGGAGAGCTCCACCTGGCCGCCGGGCTCCAGGGTCACCGAGCCCTTGCCCATCTTCAGACCGATGACCCGGCCCTCTTCCTCCACCGGCTGCCAGCCGTATGCGGTCAGTCCCCTGAGGACGCTCTCGATGCCCCGCTCGCCGTCGAAGGGGAGCGGCCGCAGGGAGTCGGTGCAGAACCCGAACTTCTCGTGCTCGGTACCGATGCGCCAGGCGGTTCGCGGTTTGGAGCCCGCCTCCAGGTAGCGGACCAGCTGCTCGCGGGAAGT
>DATFLO010000161.1:0-3085 GCA_035267605.1 Gammaproteobacteria bacterium | reverse complement strand
TCCTGGAGGAGCCGGAACAGGCGGACCTGGCCGAATTCCTGGCCGGCAGCGACGCCGAGGTGGTGGCCAGCCTGCCCTGCTACCAGGAGGCCAACGTGGACAGCCAGCGCGGCTCGGGGGTGTTCGAGGCCAGCATCCGCGGCCTGCGGCGGCTCAATGCCCTGGGCTACGGCCAGGGCCGGGCGGACCGCCTGCTGACCCTGGTCTACAACCCCCTGGGGCCGAGCCTGCCGCCCGACCAGGAGCAGCTGGAGGCCGCCTATCGCGAGCACCTGGACCGCGACTTCGGGGTCGCCTTCGACCGCCTGTTCACCATCGCCAACATGCCCATCCAGCGCTTCGGCTCCACCCTGATCTCGCACGGCGAGCTCGACGACTACCTGGCCCTGCTCAAGGGCGCCCACAACCCCGCCAACCTGGACGGCGTCATGTGCCGGGACCTGCTGTCGGTGGACTGGCGCGGCTACGTCTACGACTGCGACTTCAACCAGATGCTGGACCTGCCCGTGCAGCGCCCCGGCCAGCCCGGGCGGCCGCACATCCGCGACCTGATCGGTGCCGACCTCGCCGGCAGCCCGGTGGTGGTGCGGGATCACTGCTACGGCTGCACCGCGGGCCAGGGCAGCAGCTGTGGCGGCGCCCTCAACTGAGGCGGGCGGGCCCGTGCTGAGCGTGGTGGTTCCGGCCCTCAACGAGTCCGAGACCATCGTCGCCACGCTCGCCCCGCTGCAGCCCTGGCGCCGGCGCGGCGCCGAGGTGCTGGTGGTGGACGGCGGCAGCGGCGACAGCACCCCGGCCCTGGCCACCCCCTTCGCCGACCGGGTGCTGCGCGGCCCGCGCGGCCGGGCCCGCCAGATGAACGCCGGCGCCGAGGCCGCCGACGGCCAGGTGCTGGTCTTCCTGCACGCCGACACCCGCCTGCCGGAGGATGCCGACGGCGCGGTGCTGCGCGCGGTGACCGAGGACGGCCGCTGCTGGGGCCGCTTCGACGTGCGCCTGGAGGGCGCCGATCGGCACCCGCTGCTGCGCCTGGTGGGGAGAATGATGAACGCCCGCTCGCGCCTGACCGGCATCGCCACCGGCGACCAGGCCCTGTTCGTCACCCGCGCCGCCTTCCGGGCGGTGGGCGGTTTCCCCGATCAGCCGCTGATGGAGGACATCGCCCTCAGCCGCGCCCTCAAGCGCCGCTGCGGGCCGCCGGCCTGCCTGCGCGAGCGGGCGCTCACCTCCAGCCGGCGCTGGGAGCAGGGGGGGGTGATCCGCACCATCCTGCGCATGTGGGCGCTGCGCCTGGCCTACTTCCTGGGCGTGGACCCGGCCCGGCTGGCCCGCTGGTATCGCTGACCGGATGCGATAAAATGCAGACACGGTTCAACTTTCTCGCCCCGGGGCGAGCCAACCGCGGAGGCCGCCATGCGCGACACCGTCCGCTTTCCCGATAGCCTCGCCGCCTTCGGCGGGCCGGCCTTCGAGGACACCCTCAAGCGGGAGATCCAGGCCCAGCACTGGCACATCCCCATCGAGGACTTCTGCCGCACCGGCGCCTGGCCCTCCTTCGACGAGGAGCTGCGCATCACGGTGCACGGCACCGAGGACGACGGCGAGGCGCTGCGGGTCACCGCCTTCGTCTCCTTCGACCCCACGGTGCCCTCCTATTGCAACGACCAGGCCCACGTGGAGCCCGCCGACGGCTTCCTCAAGATCCGCATCGACAAGCGCACCGGCGAGGCGCGCTTCGCCACCGAGCCGCTGGGGGTCTGAACGGTTCATTCGGTTCCCCGCGGAGGCCCCGGGTCCTGCCCGGGGTCTTTGTTTTGGCCCCCCGCGGGCCGCTGGAGCGCATCCATGTCCGGCTTCGCCGACCAACAGGCGCGTCTGCTCGTGCTCGCCAAGGCCCCCGCGCCCGCAAGGGTGCTGCGCCGTCTGGTGCCGCCGCTCACCCCGCGCCAGGCGGCGGCCCTGCACATGCGGCTGACTGCCGACAGCGTCCGGCGCCTGGCCGCCGACGCCCCCTGCCCGGCCCGCCTGTATGCCGCCCCGGACACGCGCAGCCCCTTCCTGCGCGCCCTGGCCCGCCGCCACCGCATGCCCCTGCGCCCCCAGCGCGGCAACGACCTGGGCGGGCGCATGCACCACGCGCTGGCCGAGACCCTGGCCGGGGCCCCGGCCGCCCTGCTGATCGGGACCGACGTCCTCGGCCTCACCCCCGGCGACATCCGCGACGCGCTAGCGGCGCTGCGCTCGGGCCGGGACGCCGTGTTCGTTCCCGTTGCCGACGGCGGCTACGGGCTGGTGGGGCTGCGCCGGCCCCGGCCGGAGCTGTTCCGGGACGTGCCCTGGGGCGGCGGGTCAGTCATGGCCGTGACCCGCGAGCGCTGCCGCGCGCTCGGCCTGGACTGGGCCGAGCTGCCGACGCGCTGGGACCTGGACCGCCCCGCCGACCTGCAGCGGCCGGAGGCGGGCCGGCTGCTGGATCGCGGCTGGCGCACGCAGGCCGGATAGCCGGCGATCGGCCCTTCGCGGGTTTACAGCGGGCGGGGAATGTACAAACCTGAGTAATGCAATCGGGTTTTTTCCGACTGCCCCCCTGCGGCCACGCCCCGCGAAGGAGACCCGAAAGCCCCCGCACCATGAGCTGGCAAACCCTTACCCCCCAGATGCGCGGCCTGATCGCCCTGCGCGCGGTGGCCGAAAACGGCACCTTCACCCGGGCCGCGCAGGCCCTCGGCTGGACCCAGCCCAGCGTCAGCAAGCACCTGATGGCCCTGGAGGACACCCTGGGCACCCGGCTGCTGCGCCGCGACCGCTCCGGCAGCGAGCTGACGGACGACGGTGCCCGCATCCTCGGCCTGGCGGTGCGCATCACCGACACCTACGCGCAGCTGAGGGAGACCGCGGCCGGCGGCCGGGAGCGGTCCGCCGCAGCCGCCCCGCCCCTGCGCATCGTCGTCAGCCCCACCCTCGGCAGCCACTGGCTGCCGGGCGCGCTCGCCGGGCTGCGCGACCACTCCCCCGAGCGGCCCATCAACACGGCCATCCTGCGCGGCCGACAGGGCCTGCGCGAGGTGGCCCAGGGCAGTGCCGA
>DATFLO010000160.1:0-15085 GCA_035267605.1 Gammaproteobacteria bacterium | reverse complement strand
TAGGAGCCGGTGAGGCTGGCCAGCCCCTGGCGCACGGCGTCGGTCAGCCGCTCCAGCAGGGCCACCGTGCCCGCCCCGATCAGCGCCCCCACCGCCGCGCCCCCCGCGCACAGCCACACGAAGCGCCCGCTCAGCAGCAGCCCGCCGTCGCCGCCGGTGCCGTCCAGGACGCGCTCCAGCAGCAGGCCGGCGGCCACCACCACCAGACCGCTGTTGAACAGGCTCTCGCCCTCTGCCAGCAGGGACAGCCGGTGGGGCACGCCGGCGCGGTGGAACAGGTCGAGCACCGCCGCCGGATCGGTGGCCGACAGCAGGGTGCCGGCGAGCAGCGCGGTGCCCCAGCCCACCTCGGCGGCGTGGCCGGTCCCGGCCAGGAACAGCGCCGCGGTGACCGCCGCCGACACCAGCGTCACCGGCAGCGCCAGCACCGCCAGGACCACCAGGTCGGCGCGCACCTGGCGCAGGTCCAGGGTCAGCGCCGCCTCGAACACGATCACCGGCAGCAGCACGTAGAGCACCATGTCGTGGAACTGGAACCAGCGCAGGCCCAGGTCGATGCCGGCGGCCACCAGCACCTGGGCGCCGGCCAGTCCGGTCAGCACCAGCACCGCGGAAAACGGCAGGTGGAGGCGGCGGGCCAGGGGCTCCACCAGCAGGGCCGCCAGCATCAGGACGATGAAGAAGCCGATGACGTGCTGCGGGATGTCCATGGGGATCCCGGCGAGAGGGCGGGGTGAATCCGTCATCCCCGCCGGTGCGTATGGGGAGATAAGGCCGGCCCGCAGGGCCGGGACAAGATTCCCATTCAATGTTCGCGGGGAGAACGTCTCATGTCCAGCAATTTCAAGAAGAACACCGCCTACCTCAGCGCCGTCGGCACCGCCTTTGCGGTGACCCTGGCCGCCTCCGCCGGGACGGCATCGGCCGAGCCGGCCAATCCCTTCGTGGTCAGCGACCTTGGCAGCGGCTACATGGTGGCGGCGGCCGAGGGCAACTGCAGCGGCAACGCCGCCGAGAAGAAGGCCGGGGAGGGCAATTGCTCCGCCAGCAAGGCCAAGGAGGGCGACTGCTCGGCCAAGGAGAAGGAGGCCGAGAAGGGCGGCGAGGGCAAGTGCGGCGAAGGCAAATGCGCGAGCTCCTGAGCCCGGCCGGCGCCGCCGCCGGCGGCGCCGGCCTGGGTCTGCGGCGGGCCCTGATGGGCCCGCTCGCGGACGCGGGTCCGGAGTCCGTGGACTTTCTGGAGGTGGCGCCGGAGAACTGGATCGGCGTGGGCGGCCGGCTGGGCCGGGACTTCCGCTTCTTCACGGAGCGCTATCCCATGGTGGCCCACGGCCTGTCGCTGTCGCTCGGCGGCCCGCACCCCCTCGACGAGGGGCTGCTGCGGCGGATCAAGGCGTTTTTGGACGAGCACGGCTTCGCCGGCTACAGCGAGCACCTGAGCTACACCGGCGACGGCGGCCAGCTCTATGACCTGCTGCCCATCCCCTTCACCGAGGAGGCGGTCCGCTACGTGGCGGAGCGCATCCGCCGCGCCCAGGACATCCTGGAGCGGCCCATCGCGGTGGAGAACGTCTCCTACTACGCCGCCCCCGGAAAGGCCATGGCCGAGATCGAGCTCGTCAACGCCGTGCTGGCCGAGGCGGACTGCGACCTCCTGCTCGACGTCAACAATGTCCACGTCAACGCCGTCAACCACGGCTACGACCCGCACGACTTCCTGGCCGCCCTGCCCGGGGAGCGCATCGCCTACCTCCACGTCGCCGGGCACCGCCGGGAGGCCGAGGAGCTGCTCATCGACAGCCACGGCGCGCCGGTGGCGGATCCGGTGTGGGACCTGCTCGACGCCGCCTACGGCCGGTTCGGGTTGCGGCCCACACTGCTCGAGCGCGACACCCGCATCCCGCCGCTGGCCGACCTCCTCGATGAGGTGGCGACCATCCAGGGCCTGCAGGCCGCCAACCGGGAGCCCCGCCATGCCGTCTCCGGCCTCTGAAACCCCGGGATTCTTCCGCCACCAGCGGGCCTTCACCGCCCGCCTGCGCGATCCCGAGGCCGAGCCCGGTGATGACCGCGGCCTGGCCGTCTACCGCGAGCTGGTGTTCAACAACCTGGAGTCCCTGCTGGCGGCCACCTTCCCGGTGCTCAAGGCGACCCTGGGCGGCGACGGCTGGGAGGCCCTGGTGCGGGACTTCCTGCACGAGCACCGCTGCCGGACGCCGCTGTTCCCGGAGCTGTCCGGGGAGCTGGTCACCTACCTGGAAGGGGAGCGCGGAGCGCGCCCGGGGGACCCGCCGTTCCTGGCGGAGCTGGCCCACTACGAGTGGGTGGAGCTGGAGCTGTCGCTGCAGGATCCCCCCGAAGCCGATGGCCTTGCTGCCGCGGGGGACCTCCTGGAGGACGTCCCGGTGCCATCGCCACTGGCCCGGGTGCTGAGCTACCGCTTCCCGGTCCACCGCATCGGGCCCGGCTACCGGCCCGGCCAACCGCCGGCGGAGGCCACCCACCTGGTGGCCCACGGCGATGGCGAGGGGGAGGTGGCCTTTCTGGCGGTCAGCGCCGCCACCGCCTGTCTGCTGCGCCGCCTGGATGGGGGGGCGATCACCGGGGCCGGAGCCGTCAGCGAGGTCGCCGCGGATTTGGGCCTCCGGGACCCCGCCGAGCTCCTGCCCGCCGGCCGGGCCATCCTGGCCGACCTGCGCCAGCGCGGGGTGCTGCTGGGAGTCAGGAAAACCAATTGAATCAGAGAGGAATGACACCATGGCCAACGTGATGGGCCGCATCATCGGGCTGTACGCGGGGCTGGACCGCGTCGGCGAGTACCTCGCGCCGCTGGCGCTGCGCCTGGTGATGGCCTACGAGTTCTGGGAATCGGGGGTGATGAAGCTCGGCGCCAGCGGCGCCTTCGGGCCCGCCCCGGACTGGTTCGCCGGGCTCGACTACCCGTTCCCCATCAACATCCTCCCCGCCACCCTCAGCTGGATCATCGCCATGTGGGCCGAGCTCCTCGGCGCGGTGCTGCTGGTGCTCGGGCTCGCCACCCGACCCACCGCCCTGGTGCTGATCATCCTGGATGTCGTGGCATGGGCCAGCGTCCACGCCGGCAACGGCTACAACGTCTGCGACAACGGCTGGAAGCTGCCGCTTCTGTTCCTGATCATGCTGCTGCCGCTGGCACTGCGCGGGGGCGGCAAGCTCAGCCTGGACCACCCCATCGGCAAACGTCTGTCCGGCTAGCGGCCGGGGGCTGATGGGAATAAACCGGAGGAGACGAGCGATGAGAGCCAACGCGCTTCAGATTGGCATCTTGTGGGCCGCATTGATGGGGTTGACGCTGCCCATGGCGGTACCGGCGGAGCCCCTGGACCACAAGCCCCAACCCACCCAAGGCCTGTATCACCCCGAGCCGAGCGCCGGCAAGCCGCAGTCGGCCCCGGAGGCCACACCCTTTGCCGAGCACTTCCTGGTGTTCCAGGTGTCGCGCTCGGACAAATTCAGCCAAGTGCTGGCCCTGAACAACGCCAGCAACACCAAGGCGGCCTACGGCAGCCAGAAGGCGGCGGTGGAAGTGGTGGCGTATGGCCCGGGGCTCAAGCTTCTGCTCGCCGATAACAAGCATGCCGACCGCATCGAGCGCCTGGCCAAGCAGCAACAGGTCCAGTTCTCCGCCTGCGCCAACACGATGCAGGCTATGGGGGTGACCAGGGAGGATCTGAACCCCGTGGTCGATGTGGTTGCCAGCGGGGTACAGCGCATCAACGAGCTGCACGAGGCCGGCTGGACTTACATTCGGCCCTGATGGGCTCCCTGCCCGACAATCGGCAGCCAATACCAATCGGTAACGGAGGAGGCAAGCATGCACTGGGTAAAAGCGGCAGCGGTCGGTTTCCTCGGCAGTCTGATCATCTTCCTGGTCATGATTCTGGGCGTTAAGGTGACCGGTTTCGCCCCCTTCAACCTGCCGCCCTCGGCGGCCTTCCTGGAGGCACTCGGGCTCAACATCGGCCCGCTGGCCATCATCGGCCACTTCGCCTACGGCATCGTCTGGGCCTGGATCCTGCTCGCCCTGTTCGGCCGGGGGGTGAATGTGGCCAACGGTCTGGGCGTGGCCGGGGTGCAGTGGCTGCTGCTGATGCTGGTCTACGCGCCGATCATTGGCTGGGGGTTCTTCGGCATCGGCGGCCCGGCCCATGCCCTGGCGCCGGATGAGGCCCTCCACCTGGGCAATCCGGTCAAGTTCCTGGTCCTCACCCTGGTGCTGCATGCGGTCTACGGGGGGCTCAACGGCTGGCTGATCCCGCGCTGGATCGGCGCCGCACGGTCCGGCCAGGCCGCCCGCTCGGCGGGCTGACCTTATGCGGAACGGGGGCCATGCGGCTACCATAGCGGCAACCCCCCCACCATGCGGCGCAAGGAGGCAGAACCGGGATGAGCGAGTTCGAGCAGGGCTACTGGGGCCGTTTCAGCGGCTGCATCCGCTGGGCCGACGCCGAGGCGGTGGCCGAGCGGGTGGCCGCCTCCGAGGGGCCGTGGTACGCCGCCTCCCCCGAGGCCGGCGGCGAGGCCGCGGTGGCCGAGCTGAGCCCGGAGGCTGCGGCCGAGCGCCTGCGCGAGCGGCTGGCCGAGATGCGCCGGCTCAAGCGCGGCGACTACTGCAACCTGGTGTTCGTGGACGACCCCGCCGACCCCGGCCTGATCAAGGCCTTCCATCCCAAGCGGGCGGGTGACGCCTGCCGCGTCGGCGGCGACCCCATCCCGCCCTGGGACGTGCTCAGCCGCGTCCCCATCGAGCCGGCGGTGTTCGCCCCGTCCGAGGCCCCGGCCCAGAAGCAGGGCCTGTGGAAGCGGGTGCTGCGCATCGGCTCCTGAGCGCCCTCCGAGCTCCCGGCGAGGTGCGGGGGATGGCCTCCGGCCCGAGTGCCTGGGCAGCGGCTGGCCGGGCGGGGGCAAGTGTCGGCGGCCGGCTTGACCGCGCCGGGACGGGCCTTCAGTCTGGTGGTAACCGACCGGTCAAATAGAGGCAGCCATGGGCCGTACCAGCAACGCCAGAGAGGGGCTGATCAGCGCCGCCGCCGACGAGCTGTGGCAGGGGAGCTACGGCTCGGTGGGGGTGGGGAGCCTGTGCGCGGCGGCCGGGGTCAAGCGGGGCAGCTTCTACTACTTCTTCGACTCCAAGGACGATCTGGTGCTGGCTGCCCTGGAGCGTTCCTGGGCTCGGCTGCGTGAGCGGTTCGATGCCACCCTGGGCGACACCGCGGTGGCCCCGCTGCAGCGGCTGCCCCGCTTGTTCGAGGCCATCGCCGATCTGCACGACGGGTTTCTGCAGGAAACCGGGCAGGTGCCCGGCTGTCCCTTCGGCAACCTGGGGGTGGAGCTGGGCAACAGCCACCCCGGGATCCGGGAGCGGGTCGCCGCCATTTTCGGGCGGGCCAAGGCCCGCCTGCAGACGGTGCTGGACGAGGCCCGGGAGGCGGGGGAGCTGGACGCGGATGCGGGCGAGATCGAGCGCCGCGCCGAGCAGATCTTCGCCTGTCTTCAGGGCAGCCAGGTGCTGGCCAAGACCCACAACGACCCCGATGCCATCCGGCGCATGGCCCCCGTCGCCGTGGCCATCGCTTGCGGCCGGGCTGAATCCGCACCGGCCCTGGACGCGTAAACCCCAGTAACCGGACGGAACGATGGGCGGTCTCCGTCGGCTAGTAGATGACCGGTAAACTACAACCAGAGGACAGAAGCAATGACCGACTTCCCCGTGCACACCCCCGAATCCGCCTCGGCCGATGCCGGTGACTTCATGCGCGAGCTGGAGAAGGGCTACGGCTTCATCCCCAACCTGGCCGGGGTCATGGCCACGGCCCCGGCGCTGATGCAGGGCTACTTCCAGCTCAATCAGCTGTTCGAGCAGACCAGCCTGTCCGCGCCCGAGCGGCAGGTGGTGCTGCTCGCCGCCAGCTTCACCAACGCCTGCGACTACTGCATGGGCGCCCACACCGCGCTGGCCGAGATGGCCGGGGTGCCCCAGCCCTCGATCGACGCCCTGCGCGCCGGCGAGCCCTTGCCCGACGAGCGGCTGGAGGCCCTGCGCCGGTTCACCAAGGCGGTGGTGGACAAGCGCGGCCACATGCCGGAGCCCGACCTGCAGGCCTTCTACCAGGCCGGCTTCACGCCGCAGCACGTCCTGGAAGTGGTCCTGGGGGTGGGCATGAAGACCCTGTCCAACTACACCAACCACATCGCCGGCACGCCGCTGGACAGCGCCTTCGCCGGCAAGGAGTGGAACCCGCCGGCGTGAGGGATAAGGCGGCTTCGCCGGCGGGGGATCGCCTCCCGCCGGCCCCCACATCGGGCCACAGAGGAAAAGGGAATGCGAGGACTTTGGGGTGGAGTGTTGATGGCCGTCCTGCTTGGACCGGCGGCGGCCGAAGGGGCTGAGCTCCCCGATCTCAGCGAGCGCATCGAGGCCTTCCAGCAAGAGCGGGCGGATAAGGGCGGCAGCGACCTGACCCCCGCCGACCGCCAGGCGCTCAAGGAGGCCATGGAACAAATCCGCCGGTCGCTGCCGGACCCGGGCCTGGAGGTGGGGGCCCGGGCCCCGGATTTCACCCTCCCCAACGCCTTCGGCCAGCCGGTCAGCCTGGCTGACCGGCTGGCGCAAGGGCCGGTGGTCCTGACCTTCTACCGGGGCGCCTGGTGCCCCTACTGCAACCTGGAGCTGCGCGCCCTCAAGGAAAGCCTGCCGGCCTTCCGCGAGCAAGGGGCCCAGCTTATCGCCGTCAGTCCCCAGAAGCCCGGCAAGTCGCTGGCGCAGGTGAAGGAGGACGGCCTCCCCTTCGAGGTGCTCAGCGACCTGGATAACCGGGTGATGCGGGCCTACAACCTGTTCTTCCGGGTGCCCGAGGGCATGGTGCGGGTGTACCGGGACAGGCTGGGCCTCGACCTCGCCGACTACAACGGCGACGGCCGCTATGTCCTGCCCGTGCCGGCCACCTTCGTCATCGACCGGGAAGGGATCATCCGGGCCGCCTTCGCCAGGGTGGACTACAAAAAGCGCATGGAGCCGGCCGCCATCCTGGAGGCCCTGCGCCATCTCCCCGAGCGGTGAGGCCGGGGGCCTCCCGGCCATCACCCAAGCCGTCAAGCCAAGGAGTAACAGCATGGACGAGCAAAAGATCGACTTCGCCATCGTCATGACCAGCGGTCCGGACACCCCCAAGCGCCTGGCCTCGCCGTTCTTCCTCGCCGCCACCTCGGCGGCCGAGGAGATGAACGTGGTGGTCTACTTCACCGGCCAGGGCACGGTGCTGCTCAAAAACGGCGAGGCGGACAACGCCTATCCCAAGGAGGGCGGCAAGCCGGTGAAGCACTTCATGGACCAGGCCGTGGCCAACGGCGCCCAGTTCGTGGCGTGCAAGGCCTCCCTGGACCTCAATGAGATCGACCCCGGCGACCTGGCCTACGACATCCCCATGGTGGGGGTGGCCGAGGCCCTGCCCTATCTGGAAGCCTCGAACAAGCTGATCTCTTTCTGAGACCCTGAGTGGAAAGCCGGACCGAGCGCTTGCGTCGCAGCCCGTCCCTCAACGGGTGGGACGAAGCCACCTTCTGGTGCGGTGACGAGCGTGGCTGCACCGATCACCCCACCCTCGCGGGTGGCCAAGCCGGGGCAAGTTGATTCCCCAGGAGGTTAGCGTTGGCGCTGCTGGTCTTCGATCTCAACGAGACCCTGCTCGACCTGGCCGGTCTGGACCCGGCATTCGAGGCCCTATTCGGCGAGCCCCGGGTGCGTGGCGAGTGGTTCGGGCAGGTTGTGGGCTCCGCCCTGACCCTGGGGGTGACCGGCGGTTATCGCCCCTTCACCGAGATCGCCGCCTCGGCTTTGGCAAAAATGGGGCGCATCCACGGCGTCGCCATCGGCGAAGGCGAGGTCGCACGCGTGGCTGAGGCCCTGCGCCGGCTGCCGCCCCACCCCGAGGTGCCCGCGGCCCTGGCCGGCCTCCGCAGCGCCGGCCACCGCCTGGCGGTGCTCACCAATTCGCCGCCGGCCACCCTGGCGGCGCAGCTCACCAATGCCGGCCTCGATGAGCTGTTCCCGGAGCGCTTCTCGGTTGCGGAATTCGGCGCCCTCAAGCCCGCCCCGGCGGTCTACCGGGGGACCGCCCAGCGGCTCGGGGTCGAGCCGGCGGCGATGACCATGGTGGCCGCCCACGGCTGGGACCTGGCGGGGGCCATGACCGCCGGCTGCCGCACCGCGTTCATTGCCCGTCCCGGCCAGGTCCCCGAGGACCTGTTCGCCGCCCCGGACGTCGCGGTCCCGAGCCTGGACGCCCTGGCTGGCCGGCTATGACCCTCGACCGGGGGCCGCGGGCGGGCGCACTGCCCGGCATCGACGCAACCGGGCAGCGGTAGGATACAATCGGTCCGCACCCGACCGATCCTCCAACCGTGCGTCGAGGGCCATGCAAGGGCTCAACCCCCAGCAGCGCAGCGCCGTGACCACCACCGACGGGCCCCTTTTGGTTCTGGCCGGGGCCGGCTCCGGCAAGACGCGGGTGATCACCACCAAGATCGCCCACCTGATCGAGACCGTGGGCCTGCGCCCGCAGGGCATCATCGCGGTGACCTTCACCAACAAGGCGGCGCGCGAGATGGCCGACCGGGTCAAGGGCGAGCTCACCGGGGGCTCGGCGCGCGGCCTGACCGTGTCCACCTTCCACCGCCTGGGGCTCAAGATCCTGCGCCGCGACATCGAGCGCCTGGGCTACCGCGAGCCGTTCTCGCTGTTCGACGCCGAGGACCAGGTGGGGCTGGTGCGCGGCCTCATGCAGGAGGCCGGCGGCTTCGGCGCGGTGCAGCCGGAGGAGGTGCGGGGTCGCATCTCCGGCTGGAAGGGCGACCTGGTGGCGCCCGAGGAGGCGGTGGAGCGGGCGAGCGACGAGGCCGACCTGGCCGCGGCGCGCGTCTACGGCCGCTACCAGGAGGCCCTGCACGCCCACAACGCGGCCGATTTCGACGACCTCATCAACCTGCCGGTGCGGCTGTTCCGCGAGCATCCGGAGGTGGCCGACCACTGGCAGGCGCGCTGCCGCCACCTGCTGGTGGACGAGTTCCAGGACATCAACGGCGCCCAGTACGCCCTCATGCGCCACCTGGCCGGGGACGACGCCGCCCTGACCGCGGTGGGCGACGACGACCAGTCCATCTACGCCTGGCGCGGCGCCGACCCGCGCGTGCTGGAGTACCTCAAGGACGACTACCCGGCCCTGCAGGTGATCAAGCTGGAGCAGAACTACCGCTGCAGCGGCCGCATCCTGAGCGCCGCCAACCAGCTCATCGGCCACAACCCCCACCTGTTCGAGAAGCAGCTGTGGTCGGACCGCGGCGGCGGCGAGGCGATCCACGTGATCGAGGCCAAGGACGCCGAGCACGAGGCCGAGCGCGTGATCGCCTCGCTGCTGCGCCACCGCTTCCAGGCGGCGACCCGCTACGGCGACTACGCCCTCCTGTACCGCTCCAACCACCAGTCGCGCGAGCTCGAGCGCGCCCTGCGCGACCAGGGCATCCCCTACCAGCTCTACGGCGGCATGTCGTTCTTCGACCGCGCCGAGATCCGCGATCTGGTGGCCTACCTGCGGCTGCTGGCCAACCCCGACGACGACATCGCCTTCCTGCGCGCGGTGAACACGCCGCGCCGGGGCATCGGCGCCGAGAGCCTGGAGCGGCTGTCGCAGGCGGCGGCGGAGGCCAGGCTCAGCCTGCACGCCGCCGCGGAGGACGAAGGCATCCGCGCGGGCCTGCCCAAGCGCGCCGCCGAGGGTCTGCGCGAGTTTGCCGAGCTCGTCGCCACCTACGCCGCGCGCTGCGGCGGCGGCGATCCCGCGGGTGGGGTCGCCGAGCTGGTGGAGGAGATCGGCTACCGCGACTTCATCACCGAGCGCGCCGAATCCGACAAGGGCGCCGAGCGCCGCGCCGCCAACGTCGACAACCTGCTCAACTGGCTGGCCAGCTTCGACGCCGAGCAGGCGGAGGACGGCACCGACGATCCGCTGGCCGCCTTCGTGCGCCGCCTGACCCTGCTGTCCGCGCTGGACCGCCAGGACGAGGAGGAGGAGTTCGACGGCGTCCACCTGCTCACCCTGCACGCCGCCAAGGGCCTGGAGTTCCCCTACGTCTACCTGGTGGGCATGGAGGAGGAGATCCTGCCCCACCGCAACAGCCTCGAGGCCGACACGGTGGAGGAGGAGCGGCGCCTGGCCTATGTCGGCCTGACCCGCGCCCAGTACGGCCTGACCCTGTCGTGGGCGCGCAGCCGCCGGCGCTTTGGGGAGACCCTGGAGTGCGAGCCGTCGCGCTTCCTGGACGAGCTGCCCGCCGACCAGCTCGCCTGGCACCGCCTCGACGCCGAGGATCCCGAGAAGAGCGCCGAGCTCGGCGCCGCCAGCCTGGACCAGATGCGCAACCTGCTGGGCTAGCGCGCGAACCATCGGCCGCCGCCCGGGTCCCATCCTTGGGCCCCCGGCCCCGGGCCTCCAGCGCCCCACGCTTTTATGGCGCCCGCTTATGCGCCACAATAGTGCGCCAGGAACGGCCCCGCCGCCGGGGCCCCGGGATCGGGGCCGGGCGGCGGGGCGAAGCGGCATCCGCCGCCCTGCGCAACAGCCCGGATAAGCCGGGCGGGGGCGGCGGCGGACACCGTGTCCGTAAGGGGAGTCCGTGCTTGATAGGCTGGCCCGGCTCGAGGCCGAGCTGGGCCGATTGGCTCAAGAGGTCGAGGACCTGCGGGCGGAACGCGACCGCCTCCGGCAGCAGCTGGAGGCGGACACCGAGCTCCGCCGGCGGGTGGACCGGTTGGAGCGGCACAACCGCGACCTGGAGGCCGAGCGCCGGCGCCTGCGCGAGCGGGTGGCGGAGCTGATCAGCCGGGTCGATGCGGCGATCGCGGGCGGCGATTGAATGAGCAGCGGCACCGACACCGTTCCGGTGGTCATCCTGGGCAAGGAATACGCGGTGCGCTGTCCGCCGGAGGAGCGCGCCCGGCTGGAGCGGGTGGCCCGCTTCGTGGATGAGCGCATGGGCGAGGTGCGCGACTCGGGGGCGGCCCTGGGCACCGATCGCATCGCCGTGCTGACCGCGCTCAATATCGCCAACGAACTGTTCGAGCTTCAGGAGCAACGGAGTCAGGAGACCGAAGAGGCCGGCGCCCGTACCTCGCGCATGCTGGAGCTGGTCCAGCGCCTGCTCGACGAGGAGCGCGACGGGGACGGCTAGCCGCGCCGGATGCACATACCGGGTTTTGTTTACATCCCCTGCGGTGTTCGCAAACGCCGAAGCGTAACTTGAACCAACACTTTTGAACCCAGGGAGCCCCCACTTGGTGTGGAAGAGAGCCCGCGAGCCCGGGTTCCGGAAGCGCTAACGGGGCACCCACTTGATGAGATGGGGTTCAAATACGCGGCCAAGCGGCACCAGCGGGGGATGTTTTTTTTATGTCTGACGAGTCGGCGGCGGCGAAGCAGCGTATCCGGCGGGAGGTCCGCCGCGCCCGCAGGGCCCTGGCGCAGCGCGACATCCGCCGGCGCAGCGCCGCCGCCGGCCGGCTCGTGGCCCGAACCGGGGCCTTCCACCGCGCCGACAGGCTCGCCCTGTACCTGCCCAACGACGGCGAGCTGGACCCCACCCCGCTCATGGAGCGGGCCCGGGCGCTCCACAAGCGGTGCTACCTGCCGGTGATCGACACCATGCTCGGGGAGCGGCTGGCGTTCGCCCCCTACGAGCCGGGCACCCCGCTGCGGCCCAACCGCTTCGGCATCCCGGAGCCGCAGGTGCCGCGCAGCCGCTGGGCCACCCCGCGCATGCTGGACGTGATCTTCGCCCCGCTGGTGGCCTTCACCCCGGCGGGCGAGCGCCTGGGCATGGGCGGCGGCTTCTACGACCGCACCCTGGAGATGCGCCGCCACTTCCGCCTGTGGCACCGGCCGCGGGTCTTCGGCCTGGCGCTGGAGCTGCAGAAGCGCGAGTGGCTGCCTACCGAACCCTGGGACGTCGCCATCGACGGCATCGCCACCGAGGCCGGGCTGTATCCCGGCCCGGCGGCGCTGCGCTAGGCGGCGACCCGGTGCGAAGGGGGCCGGCGGGCGCCGGCCCCGTTGACAAACCGAGACGGCCTGCCCGGCGGCATCCCCGCCGGGGTTGGTGGCCACTGATGCGGAGGTTGAACCGTGGAATGGGTGATCGGAGCGCTCATCGGCCTCGCCGGCGGCGGCGGGGCGGTGGGGGCCGCGATGCAGATAAGGCTGTCCCGGCTGCGCCGGGGCCTGGAGCGGCGGCTGGAAGACCAGCGCCGCGAGCTGGAGCAGGGCATGGACGAGCGCCTGCACCGGCGCGAGCAGGAGATCCGCCAGGAGGCGGAATCCCGCGACAGCGAGGCCCACAAGCGGCTGGCCGAGGCGGAGGAGCGCGAGCGCCGCAGCCGCGAGCGCGAGGACAAGGTGGTGCGCAAGCTCGAGGCCCTGGACGAGAAGGAGACCCACCTGGTGGAGCGGGAGAACCGCCTGGAGGAGTCCAAGAAGGCCCTGGAGGACGAGCGCGCCGAGCTGCAGCGTCTTGAGGAGGAGCGCAAGCGCCGGCTGGAGGCGGTCAGCGGCTACAGCCTGGAGGAGGCGCGCCAGGAGCTGGTGGCGGTGCTCAAGGAGGACGCGCGCAAGGAGGCCGACCACTACGTGCGCGAGGTGGAGGCCGAGGCCAAGGCCAACGCCCAGGCCAAAGCCACCGACATCATGGCCACCGCCATCCAGCGCTGGGCCGGCGAGTACGTGGCCGAGCGCACGGTGTCGGTGGTCAACCTGCCCAGCGACGACATGAAGGGCCGCATCATCGGCCGCGAGGGCCGCAACATCCGCGCGCTTGAACGGGAATTGGGGGTGGACATCGTGGTCGACGACACCCCGGGCGCGGTGGTGGTGTCCTGCTTCAACCCCATGCGCCGGACGATCGCCGTGCGCGTGCTCGAGGAGCTGATCGAGGACGGCCGCATCCACCCGGAGCGCATCGAGAAGGCGGTCAAGAAGCAGCAGGAGGCCATGGAGGCGGAGGTCAAGGAGGCCGGCGAGTCGGCCCTGATGGACGCCGACGTCCACGGCGTGCCGGACGAACTGATCCAGATCGTGGGTCAGCTCAAGTTCCGCACCAGCTACACCCAGAACGTGCTCTACCACTCCATCGAGGTGGCCCACTTCGCCGGCATCATGGCCGCCGAGCTCGGCCTCGACCCCAAGCTCGCGCGCCGCGCCGGCATGCTGCACGACATCGGCAAGGCGGTGGACCACGACCACGAGGGCGGCCACGCCCCCATCGGCGGCGACCTGGCGCGCAAGTTCAAGGAGGCCGACGAGGTGGTCAACGCCATCGAGGGCCACCACTTCGACGTCGAGGCCATCAGCCCCTACACGCCGCTGGTGCACGCCGCCGACGCCCTGTCGGCCGCCCGCCCGGGCGCCCGCCGCGAGCAGATGACCAGCTACATCAAGCGCCTCGAGGACCTCGAGGCCATCGCCGGGCGCTTCCCGGGCGTGGCCCAGGCCTACGCCATGCAGGCCGGCCGCGAGCTGCGCGTGATCGCCAAGCAGGACGAGATGGACGACCAGGGCGCGTTCATGCTGTCGCGCAAGATCGCCCACGAGATCGAGGACGAGCTCACCTACCCGGGCGAGATCAAGGTCACCGTCATCCGCGAGACGCGCGCCACCGAGGTGGCGCACTGAGACGAGCGCCCCGGGCGGGAAACTTTCCCGCCCGGGGCCGATCGAACCTCATTCGGAGGGGGCCGGCCCGCCGGTCCCCCGTTGTCGTTCGCAAGCCGCTCACCAGGGACCCAAACTGATGAACATCCTCTTCGTCGGCGACATCTTCGGCAAGCCGGGCCGGCGCGTCCTGCGCGACAACATCGACAGCCTCAAGCAGCGCCTCGAGGCCGACATGGTCATCGTCAACGGCGAGAACGCCGCCGGCGGCTTCGGCATCACCGAGGAGATGGGCGAGGAGATCCTGGCCAAGGCCGACGTCATCACCTCCGGCAACCACATCTGGGACAAGAAAGAGACCCAGCCCTACATCGGCCGCCAGCGCCGGCTGCTGCGCCCGCACAACTACCCGGCCACCACCCCCGGGCGCGGCTGGTACGTCTTCGAGTCCGCCACCGGCCACGCCGTGGGCGTGCTCAACCTCATGGGGCGGGTGTTCATGGACCCGGTGGACTGCCCGTTCCAGTGCGCCGACCGCGTGCTCGCGGACAAGCCCGAGCACGTCAAGACGGTGTTCGTGGACATGCACTGCGAGACCACCTCGGAGAAGTGGGCCATGGGCTGGCACCTGGCCGGGCGGGTGAGCACGGTGGTGGGCACCCACACCCACGTGCCCACCGCCGACGAGCGCATCCTCAAGGGCCATACCGGCTTCATCTCCGACGTGGGCATGACCGGCACCTTCGACTCGGTGATCGGCATCAAGAAAGAGAACGTATTGAAGCGCATGATCCACAAGCTCCCCGAGCGCTTCGAGGCGGCCAACGGGCCCGCGGAGCTGAACTCTGTGCTCGTCCAGGTGGATCCTGAGACCGGCGCCTGCACCAGCATCCGCCGCATCCGCGTCTGCGAGGAAGAATAGACCCCCAGGGGAGAGGGCCTCAGGGCCCGAGCCCCCTGGACAAGAGGGCCCGCCCCACGGTAGGCTAACCGACTTGACTTCGCGCGATTAGCTCAGCTGGATAGAGCGTCGGCCTCCGGAGCCGAAGGTCGCAGGTTCGAATCCTGCATCGCGCACCAAATATAGCGCTGTACTTCAGGGGTCTAGGCATTCGCCTAGACCCCTTTTTTGTGCCTTTGGCCCGGATGTCACAACCACGTCACACCTGATGGAGGATCGGCACGTGGCGACTATCCGGAAGCGGGGAAATGGGTGGAACGTTCAAGTACGGAAGAAAGGCCGCCCTCTCCAGAGCAAGACCTTTAAGACCAAGGCGAACGCTGAACGGTGGGCAAGAGAGATTGAGAGTAATTTGGAAGCTGGTCTCTTTAAGGACCATTCCAAGGCGGAA
>DATFLO010000159.1:0-6810 GCA_035267605.1 Gammaproteobacteria bacterium | reverse complement strand
CCTCGACGTGGGGCCACCATCCCGCCCCTGGCCGGCTCCGGCGCCCAGCCAGTTGCCCATGGGGCGGCCAGGCCAGGGGCGGGACGCCTTGCTCCGAACCGGCGCAGGAAGCTCAGAAATGTAACGAATTTCTGCGACAGGACACTAGCCCCCTAACCGCGGAAGGGCCGCTCGCCCTGTCCTGACGGCCGCCACGGCCCGGCCGGGTCGGGTCCGGCCAGGGCCCGGTCCAGCTCCGTCAGGAAGCGCGATCGAGGGATCTCCACGGCGCCGAAGCGGGCCAGGTGGTCGGAGTACACCTGGCAGTCGATGAGCTGAAAGCCGTGCTCGCGCAGGACGGAGACGGCATGGACGAAGGCCACCTTGGAGGCGTCGGTGGCCCGCGTGAACATGGATTCGCCGAAGAAGGCCCGGCCCAGCGCCACGCCGTATAGACCGCCCGCCAGCTGGCCGGCGGCATCCCAGGCCTCCACCGAGTGGGCCAGGCCGTGGCGGTGGAGCTGCTCGTAGGCGGCGATCATCTGGGGGTCGAGCCAGGTGCCGGCATCCTCGGGGCGGTCGCCCCGGGGCTCGGCGCAGCCCTGGATGACCCCGGCGAAATCGGCGTCGAAGGTGATGCGCAGATCGGTGCGGTTGAGGGTCTTGCGCAGGCTGCGGCTGACGTGGAGCCGCTCCGGATAGAGCACCAGGCGCGGGTCCGGGCTCCACCACAGGATGGGCTCGAGCTCGTTGTACCAGGGGAAGATGCCCTGGCGGTAGGCCTGGACCAGGCGCCCCACGTCCAGGTCGCCGCCGATGGCCACGATGCCCTCGGGGCTCGCCGCCCGCTCGGGGTCGGGGAACACGGGAAAGGGGTCGTTGGCGTCCAGCAGGTACACGGCCGGCATCCCCTCGCAGAAAACGAGGGCCCGGGTTGCCCCGGGCCCTCGTGTGGCGCTTCCGGACTTTCCAGCGGCGGTCGGGTCCTAGGCCCCCACCGGCTCGTCGGTGGAGGCGGTGGACTCGGGGAAGGAGAAGGTGAGCTCGTCCCCTTCCAGGCTGACCACCACCCGGCCGCCGTCGGCCAGCTTGCCGAACAGCAGCTCGTCGGCCAGGGGCTTCTTGATGCGCTCCTGGATGACGCGGCCCATGGGGCGGGCGCCCATGGCCGGATCGTAGCCGCGCTCGGCCAGCCAGTTGCGGGCGGCGGCGTCCACCTCGATCTCCACGCCCTGCTCGGAGAGCTGCTGCTCCAGCTGGCTGACGAACTTGTCCACCACCTGGGCGACCACCTCGCGCGACAGCGGCTGGAAGAACACCGAGGCGTCCAGGCGGTTGCGGAATTCCGGCGTGAAGGTGCGCTGGATGGCCTCGGAGCCGGCGCTGGCGGTGGACTCCTCGATGAAGCCGATGGAGCCCCGGCTCATGACCTCGGCACCGGCGTTGGTGGTCATGATCAGGACCACGTTGCGGAAGTCCGCCTGGCGGCCGTTGTTATCGGTGAGCTTGCCGTAGTCCATGATCTGCAGCAGGACGTTGAACAGGTCCGGATGGGCCTTCTCGATCTCGTCGAGCAGGACCACCGAATGCGGGTTGCGGTTGACCGCCTCGGTCAGCAGCCCGCCCTGGTCGAAGCCGACGTAGCCCGGAGGCGCGCCGATCAGCCGGGAGACGGTGTGCGCCTCCATGTACTCGCTCATGTCGAAGCGGATCAGCTCCAGGCCCATGGTGGTGGCCAGCTGGCGGCTCACCTCGGTCTTGCCGACGCCGGTGGGGCCGGCGAACAGGAAGGAGCCGATGGGCTTCTCCGGCTCGCGCAGGCCCGAGCGCGACAGCTTGATGGCGGTGGCCACCTGGTCGATGGCCTCGTCCTGGCCGAACACCGCCAGCTTGAGGTCGCGGTCGAGGTTCTTGAGCGCCTCGCGGTCGTCGCGCGACACGGTCTTGGGCGGGATGCGCGCCATCTTGGCGAGCACCTCCTCCACGTCCTTGGGGCCCACCGTCTTGCGCTGCTTGGTCTTGGGCCGCAGGCGCATGGCCGCGCCCACCTCGTCGATGAGGTCGATGGCCTTGTCCGGCAGGTAGCGGCCGTGCAGGTAGCGGTGCGACAGCTCCGCCGCCTCGTGCAGCGCCGGCTTGGTGTAGCGCACCTGATGGTGCTTCTCGTAGCGCGCCTTGAGCCCCTCCAGGATGGAGATGGTCTCGTCGACGGAGGGCTCCTCCACGTCGATCTTCTGGAAGCGCCGGGACAGCGCCCGGTCCTTCTCGAAGTAGTTGCGGTACTCCTCGTAGGTGGTGGAGCCGATGCACTTGAGCTCGCCGGAGGCCAGCGCCGGCTTGAGCAGGTTGGAGGCGTCCATGGTGCCGCCGCTCGCCGCCCCGGCGCCGATCACGGTGTGGATCTCGTCGATGAACAGGATGGCGTGGGGCTGCTTCTTCAAGGCCTTGAGCACGGCCTTGAGGCGCTCCTCGAAGTCGCCGCGGTACTTGGTGCCGGCCAGCAGGGCGCCGATGTCGAGGGCGTAGATGACGGCGTCCTCGAGCAGCGCGGGCACCTCGCCCTCGGTGATCTTGAGCGCCAGGCCCTCGGCGATGGCGGTCTTGCCCACGCCGGGCTCGCCCACGAACAGCGGGTTGTTCTTGCGCCGGCGGCACAGGATCTGGCTGGTGCGGGCGATCTCCGACTCGCGCCCGATGACCGGGTCGATCTTGCCCGCGGTGGCCTTCTCGTTGAGGTTGGTGGCGAAGCGCTCGAGCGGGCTGCCGCCGCGCGATTTCTCCTCGCCCTCCTCGGTCTGGGCCTCCTCCTGCTGCTCGCCCTCGCTGGACTTGGTCTTGGTGATGCCGTGGCTGATGTAGTTGACCGCATCCATGCGGGTCAGCCCGGCCTGCTGCAGGAAATAGGCCGCGAAGCTGTCCTTCTCCGAGAAGATGGCCACCAGCACGCGGTTGCCGGTGACCTCGCGCAGGCCCGCGCTCTGGGCGTGGTGCACGGCGCGCTGGATCACCCGCTGGAAGCCGTTTGTGGGCCGGGTCTCGGCGGGGTTGCCGCTGCCCGAGGGCACCGACTCGTCCAGGAACTGGTCCAGCTTGCGCTCCAGCGCGGGGATCTCCACCGCGCAGGCGCGCAGCAGCTCGGCCGCGGAGGGGTTCTCCAGTAGCGCGTACAGGAGGTGCTCCACGGTCATCAGCTCGTGGCCGCGTTTATGGGCTTCCTGAAACGCTCGATTGAGCGTGAATTCGAGCTCGTCGCTGATCATCGCAGCCTATTCCTTTTCCATCGTGCACTGGAGGGGATGCTCGTTGGTGCGCGCGTAGTCCACGACCTGGTTCACCTTGGTCTCGGCGATGTCGTGAGGGTAAACGCCGCAAACGCCCTTCCCGTGATGGTGGACCTGCAGCATGATGCGGGTGGCCGTCTCGCGGTCCTTCCCGAAGAACCGCTGCAGGACCTCGACGACAAACTCCATCGGTGTGAAATCGTCATTGAGGAGGATGACCTTGTAAAGGGATGGAGGCTGGACCTCCACCTCCTCTTCAGGCTCCACCGGGTTATGCGTGACGGTCGATGGCTCCTCCGTGCTCATCGATCGCTCCTTCGTCCGATCCTACCTGCGAGTCCGTCCCCGGCAATCCTCGGTTTGGACCATGGGTGGGTTTCAAGATTCCCGTTCGCCGCCCGGGGCGGCACCGGCCTCGTCGGCCAGGCGGATGAAGTCGGCGACGGTCAGCGTCTCGGCCCGCGCCCCGGGGTCGATCCCCGCCGCCCTCAGGCATTCGGGGGGGCACAGGCCCTTGAGGGCGTTGCGCAGGGTCTTGCGGCGGGCCTGGAAGGCCTGCGCCACGACCGAGCGGAAGACCTCGGGGTCGCGGGGGCGGGGCGCGTCGGCGGGGTTCGGTTGGAGCCGGACCACGGCCGAGCTCACCTTCGGTACTGGATAGAATGCACCCGGTGGCACCCGAAATAAAGGGGTAACCCGGCACTGCGCCTGGACCATCACCGACAGCCGGCCGTAGGTCTTCGAGCCGGGCGCCGCCGCCAGCCGATCCACCACCTCCTGCTGCAGCATGAAGTGCATGTCGGCCACCGCCGGCAGCTGGCCGAGCAGGTGGAACAGCAGCGGGCTGGAGATGTTGTAGGGCAGGTTGCCCACCACCCGCAGCGGCCCGCCGCGCGCCGCCGACAGGTCGGCGAAGTCGAAGCGCAGGGCGTCGGCGGCGTGCACCGTCAGCCGCTCCGGCCCGGCAAGCCCCGCCACCTCCGGCGCCAGGTCGCGGTCCACCTCGATGGCGTCGAGGTGGTCCACCCGCTCCAGCAGCGCCCCCGTCAGCGCCCCCTGCCCCGGCCCGATCTCCACCATGCGGTCGGCCGCCGCCGGCGCCATGGCCTCGACGATCTTGCCGACGATGTTGGCGTCGACGAGGAAGTTCTGGCCGAAGCGCTTGCGGGGACGGTGGGCTGCCATTACTTACCAGATGGGGGCGAGGAGCGGAAAAGGCAAGGGAGGTCGGGCTACCCCTCCCGAGGGTCAACGCGAGGGGCCCCGAGGCCCGCAGCGGTCTGCCGGGAGGGCGCTTCGGCCCGAAAGCCGGTCCGGGAGGTTGCTTCGCCGCGCTCGCAATGACGGAGCGTACTTGCCGGCCGTACCCCCAATGCCGCTTTCTCAGTCGCTCGCGGCCGTCGCCCGCTCGCGGTTGGCGGCCAGCTCCCGGGCCAGGGCCAGGGCCTGGCGGAAGCTGCCGGGGTCGGCGTAGCCGGTGCCGGCCAGGTCGAAGGCGGTGCCGTGGTCCACCGAGGTGCGCACGAAGGGGAGGCCCAGGGTGACGTTGACGGCGGTGCCGAAGGCGCGCTGCTTGAGCGGCGCCAGGCCCTGGTCGTGGTACATGGCGACGATGGCGTGGCAACGGGCGGTCTGGGCCGGGGTGAAGGCGGTGTCGGCGGGCACCGGACCGGCGATGTTGGCGGTCTCGCCCAGCTCGGCCCGCACCCGCTCCAGGGCGGGGGTGATCACCTCGATCTCCTCGCTGCCCAGGTGGCCGCCCTCGCCGGCGTGCGGGTTGAGGCCGGTGACCAGCACGCAGGGCCGGTCGATGGCGAAGTCGCGGCGCAGGGCCTGGGCCGCCGTGGTCACCGTACGCGTCACGCGCTCGCCGGTGACGGCGTCGGCGACCTCGCGCAGGGGCAGGTGGGTGGTCACCAGCGCCACCCGCAGGTCGCCGCCCACCAGCATCATCACCGGGTGGGCCGTGCCGGCGCCCTCGGCCAGATACTCGGTATGTCCGGAGAAGGGGCGGTCCAGGCCGCGTCCGATGATCTCCTTGTTCAGCGGCCCGGTGACCAGGGCGCCGCAGTGGCCGTCGCGCACCGCCCGGGCGCCGCGGTCCAGGGCGGCGAGCAGCGAGCGGGCGTTGGCCGGATCGGGCTCGCCGGGGGCCACCGGCGCGGCCAGGGGCACCGGGCAGACCGCCAGGCCGTCGCCGGGCAGGGGCTCGCCGGGGTGCCACTCGCGCAGGGCCACCTCGCGCCCCAGCTCGTGCGCCCGGCGCGCCAGCTGGTCGGGGTCGGCGAACACCGCCAGCCGCCCGGAGGGCAGGTCATCGCCGGCGATCAGCACCAGGTCGAGGCCGATGCCGGCCGGCTCGCCGGGGGTGACGGCCAGGGGCAGGCTCATCGGGCGTCTTCGCTGTTGGGGTTGCGGGCGGCGACGATGCGGATGTAGCTGTCCACGTCGTCCTTGCGCAGCTGCTTGGGCGGCTCCGCCAGCACCTCCACCTCCACGTGCCGGTTGGCCAGGTCGATCACCAGCCGGTCGCCGGCCCGGACATCGTCCCCGGCCTTGGCCGGCTTCCCGTTGCGCGTGATGCACCCGGCCTCCGCCGCCTCCTTGGCCAGGGGGCGGCGCTTGATGAGGCGGGTGGTTTTCAGGAAGAGGTCAAGGCGCATAAAGGCAGTTTTAAGTCTTAAGTGATTAAGTTTTAAGGGAAAACAGCAGGGCTGGTCGCCTTTTAGACGGAACGTTTTCTTGTGGGGTTACTTAAAACTTAACACTTAAAACTGAACACTATTTTTTCTTGTCCAGCCGTATCTGCACATACGCCTGCGCCCGCAGCTCGCGCTGCCACTGGTCCATGCGCTCGCGGGTTTTGCGGGTGCGCAGGGCCTGGCGGGCCTGCTTGCGCTCGTCGGCGGGGTCGATGGCCTTGGTGCGCTTGTCGGTGACCTCGGCGATGTGGACGCCGAACTGGGTCCGGACGGGGCCGCCCACCTGGCCCGGCTCCAACGAGAAGATCAGCTCGTCGAAGGCGGGCACCATCTGGCCGCGGCTGACCCAGCCCAGGTCGCCGCCCTTCTTGGCCGAGGGCCCTTCGGAGAACTGGCGGGCGAGCTTGGCGAAGTCGGCGCCGTTGCGGATCCGGCGCTTGAGCTCCGCGGCCAGCGCCATGGCCTGCTGCGGGGAGCGTCCGGAATCGGTGCGCAGCAGGATGTGGCGGGCCTTGACCTGGGTCTCCTTGGCCGCCTCCAACTGCCGGCGGTCGGTGACCTTGAAGATGTGGAAGCCGCTCGGTGTCCGCACCACCCGCGACAGGTGGCCGGGCTGCACCGCCTCCACCTCCGCCAGCACCGGGGCCGGCAGCTCGCCGGGCTTGAACCAGCCCAGCTCCCCGCCCTCCAGGGCGTTCTGGCCGTCGGACTCCGCGGCGGCCACCTTGCCGAACTGCTCCCCGCCGCGGACGCGCTGCAGCAGGCCCTCGACCTTCTGCTTGAGGCGCGCCGTCTGCTCGGGCGAGGCCTCCTCCGGGACTGTTACCAGGATGTGCTGGAGCTTGTAC
>DATFLO010000158.1:0-4381 GCA_035267605.1 Gammaproteobacteria bacterium | reverse complement strand
TGGTGGTGGGCGAGCCCCAGATCCTGGGCCAGCTCAAGGAGGCCTACCGCCGCGCCTACAACGTGGGCAGCCTCGGCCCGCTGCTGAACCGCGCCTTCCACCACGCCTTCAAGGTGGGCAAGCGCATCCGCAGCGAGACCGACATCGGCGGCCAGGCGGTGTCGGTGAGCTACGCCGCGGTGGAGCTGGCGCGGCGCATCTTCGGCGACCTCTCGAGCTCTCGCGTGCTGCTCATCGGCGCCGGCGAGACCATCCAGCTGGCCGGCCGCCACCTGCGCGATGCCGGCGCCCCCGCCATCTTCGTCGCCAACCGCACCCTCGAGCGCGCCGAGGAGCTGGCAGAAGAGCTCGGCGGCCACGCCCTGGGCCTGGACGCGGTGGCCGAGACCCTGGGCGAGGTGGACGTGGTCGTCTCCTCCACCGGCGCCCCCGGCACCGTGGTGGAGCGCGCGTGGCTGGAGGCGGCGCAGAAGCGGCGCAAGCGCCAGCCCCTGTTCCTGGTGGACCTGGCGGTGCCGCGCGACATCCCCGAGGACGCCGAGCGCCTGCCGGGCATCTACCTCTATTCCGTGGACGACCTCGAAGCGGTGGTGGAGGAGAACCTCAAGGCCCGCCACAAGGAGGCCGAGCACGCCGAGGAGATCGTCGAGGCCACCGTGGCCGAATTCCTGCAGTGGCTGCGCAACCAGGAGGTGGTGCCCACCATCAAGGCCATGCGCGCCAAGGCCGAGGCCATCCGCGCCCAGGAGCTGGAGAAGACCCGCAAGCGCCTGGGCCACGTGCCCGAGGAGATCGAGACCGCCCTGGACAAGTTCTCCCAGGCGCTGGTGAGCAAGCTGCTGCACGATCCCACCCTGCAGCTGCGCCACATGAGCGAGAACGGCGACGGCGAGGAGCTGATCGAGGCCACCCATCAGCTGTTCCGGCTGGAAGAGGACCCATGAAGGACGGCATCCGGGAAAAGCTGGAGGGCGCGCGCAACCGGCTCGAGGAGCTGTCGCAGATGCTCGCCGATCCCTCCATCATGGAGGACATCGCGCGCTACCAGTCCCTGTCCAAGGAGTACTCGGACCTCGAGCCGGTGGTGAAGACCTTCGGCGAGTACGAGCACTGGCAGGAGATCGCCGGCCAGAGCCGGGACCTGCTGGAGGATCCGGAGCTCGGCGACATGGCCCGGGCCGAGCTCGACGAGGCCGAGGCCAAGATGGCCGAGCTCGAGGACACCCTGCAGCGCCTGCTGCTGCCCAAGGATCCCAACGACGAAAAGAACGTCTTCATCGAGATCCGCGCCGGCGCCGGCGGCGAGGAGGCGGCCCTGTTCGCTGGCGACCTGCTCAAGATGTACACCCGCTACGCCGAGTCACGCGGCTGGAAGACCGAGATGATGTCGGCCAGCGAGAGCGACCGCGGCGGCTTCAAGGAGGTGGTGCTGCAGGTGCGCGGCGACCAGGCCTACTCCCGGCTCAAGTTCGAGTCCGGCGGCCATCGCGTGCAGCGCGTCCCGGAGACCGAGACCCAGGGCCGCATCCACACCTCCGCCTGCACCGTCGCGGTCATGCCCGAGGCCGAGGAGGTGGAGGTCAACATCGATCCCAACGACCTGCGCGTGGACATCTTCCGCTCATCCGGCCCCGGCGGCCAGAGCGTCAACACCACCGACTCGGCCATCCGCATCACCCACCTGCCCACCGGCACCGTGGTCACCTGCCAGGACGAGAAGTCCCAGCACAAGAACCGCGACAAGGCCATGAAGGTGCTGCAGGCGCGCCTGTACGAGGCGGAGCGCAGCCGCGCCGCCCAGGAGCGGGCCGACGAGCGGCGCTCGCTGGTGGGCAGCGGCGACCGCTCGGAGCGCGTGCGCACCTACAACTTCCCCCAGGGCCGGGTCACCGACCACCGCATCAACCTCACCCTCTACCAGCTCGACCAGGTCCTGGAGGGCCACCTGGACCTGCTGATCGACCCGCTGATGACCGAGCACCAGGCCGAGCAGCTGGCGCAGCTGGAAGCCTGAGATGGCGTCGGGACAAGGCAGCTGGACGGTGCGCGAAGTCCTGGATTGGACCGCCGGGCACCTGGCCCAGGCCGGCAGCGACTCCGGCCGTCTCGATGCCGAGCTGCTGCTGTGCCACGCCCTCGGCGGGCTCGAGCGCATCCGCCTGTACATGGATCCGGACCGCCCACTTTCCGAGGCCGAGCGCGACGCCTACCGCGAGCTGGTGCGCGCCCGCGCGGCCGGCACCCCGGTGGCCCACCTGCTGGGCGCGCGCGAGTTCTGGTCCCTCCCGTTCAGGACCGGCCCCGAGGCCCTCATCCCGCGCCCGGACACCGAAGCGCTGGTGGAACGGGCGCTCACCCACCTGCCTGCCGGTGACGGGGTGCGGATCCTGGACCTGGGCACCGGCACCGGCTGCATCGCCGCCGCCCTGGCCAGCGAGCGGCCCGAGGCGGTGGTGGAGGCGGTGGAGGCCAGCCCGGAGGCGGCCGCCCTGGCCCGGACCAACATGGAGACCCTGGGCCTGGACGGGCGGGTGACCGTCCTGGCAGGCGAGTGGTTCGCCCCCCTGGGCGACCGGACCTACCGCCTGATCGCCGCCAACCCCCCCTACATCGCCGATGCCGATCCCCATCTGACCGCCGGCGACGTGGCCGCCGAGCCGCGGGAAGCCCTGGCCGCCGGCCCCGATGGCCTGGACGCCTACCGCGCCATCGTGCCGCAGGCGCCGACCCATCTCGAAGCGGACGGCTGGCTGGTGCTGGAGATCGGCTGGGAGCAGGGGGAGGCGGTGAGTGCCCTGCTGAGCGAGGCGGGGTTCGCCGACGTGGCCGTGCATCCCGACTACGGCGGCCGCGACCGCATCGTCGAGGGGCGGTGGCCCGGAACCGGCGGGTGAGCCAAATTTGCAACGGCGATAGAAGCCGCCCAGACGCAGGGGACGGCCCGGGAGACCCTTAGGGCTTCCTGTAGGAGCGGCGGCCCCTCGCCGCGACTGCCTTCGCTAACCGAAAACCCGTCGCGGCGAGGGACCGCCGCTCCTACAATTGGCTCCGTTCCAGACTCCCTGTGCCATCTCGGCGTCTCGGCGGTTCGATCCCCGGCAAAACGAGGCCCCCATGGCCGAATTAACCGACGATCAGCTCGAGCGCTACGGTCGCCAGATCCTGCTGCCGCGGATCGGGGTCGCCGGCCAGCAGCGGCTGCTGGAAAGCAGGGTGCTGCTGATCGGCGCCGGCGGGCTGGGGGCGCCGGCGGCGCTGTACCTGGCCGGGGCCGGTGTCGGCGAGCTGGTGGTCGCCGATGCGGACAGCGTGGAGGCGACCAATCTCCACCGCCAGGTGCTACACAGCGAGGCGCGGTTGGGCTGGAACAAGGCCGAATCGGCGGCGGCCGCCCTCTACCAGCTCAACTCCGAGGTGCGGGTGACCCCGGTGGCGGCGCGGCTGGACGGCGAGGAGCTGGAAGACCAGGCCGCGCGCGCCGACCTGGTGGTGGACGCCAGCGACAATTTCGCCACCCGCTACGGCGCCAACGCCGCCTGCCTGCGGGCTGGGACGCCGCTGGTCTCCGGCGCCGTGATCCGCATGGAGGGCCAGGTCATGGTGCTGCCCTTCGACCGGCCCGACCCCGGCCCCTGCTACCGCTGCACCTATCGCGAGCCGCCCGATGCCGGGGAGACCGAGCGCTGCTCCATCACCGGGGTGCTCGGGCCGGTGGCCGGGATGATCGGCACCACCCTGGCCGCCGAGGCCGTCAAGCGCCTGGCCGGCATCGACGAGGGTCTGGCCGGCCGTCTGCTGCTGGTGGATGCCCTGACCATGGATTTCCGCGCCATTACCCTCGCCCGCGACCCGGAGTGCCCGGCGTGCTCCGCCTTCCGGCCCGCCTCCACCGGCGACTGATCGCCGCCGCCCAGGCCACCCCGGACGAGGAGGTCTGCGGCCTGCTCGCCGGCCGCGACGGCCGGGCCGACGAGCGGATCCCCGTCGCCAACGCCCTCCGCCGCGCCGATGCCTTCGACATGGACCCGGCCGAGCTGATCGCCGCCATGCGCCACCTGCGCGAGACCGGTCAGGAGCTGGTGGCCATCTACCACTCCCACCCCCATTCCGCCCCCTGGCCCAGCGAAACGGACATCGCGGAGAACCAGTACCCCGAGGCAGTGCATCTGATCATCGGGCGGGAGGGCGGGGAGTGGCGGGTGCGGGGGTTTCGGCTGGACGAGGGAGCGGAGGAGGTGGGGGTTCGGATTACGGGGTGAGTGTTCAGTGTTCAGTGTTCAGTGTTCAGTGTTCAGTGTTCAGTGTTCAGTGTTCAGTGTTCAGTGTTCAGTGTTCAGTGTTCAGTGTTCAGTGTTCAGTGTTCAGTGTTCAGTGTTCAGTG
>DATFLO010000157.1:0-3925 GCA_035267605.1 Gammaproteobacteria bacterium | reverse complement strand
GTGCGCGCCCCCTATCGCGGCCTGATCGAGCGCATCGCCGGATCCGGCCGCCCGGTGCTGGCGGTGGACATCCCTTCCGGGCTGAACGCCGACACCGGCCGCGTGCTGGGCGTCGCCGCGCAGGCGGCGGTGACCGTGACCTTCGTGGGCCGCAAGCGCGGCCTGTTCACCGCCGACGGGCCCGGACGGGCGGGCGCGGTGGTGTTCGACGACCTGGGGATCCCGGCGGCGCTGCGGAAGGAGCCGGGCGCATCCGGCTGGCTCCTGGATCCGGCCGCGGCTGCGGTCCCCGCGCGCGCGACCAACAGCCACAAGGGCGATTTCGGGCGCGTCCTGCTGGCCGGCGGCGCTGCCGGCATGGCCGGGGCCCTGGCCCTGGCCGGGAGTGCCGCCCTGCGCGCCGGCGCCGGCTGGGTGGTGGCCTGCGCCGAGGCCGGCGCGCGGGACACGGTGGCCGGTTTCCGTCCCGAGCTGCTCACCGCCATGTGGGACGAGCCGGATGGTCTGCCCGGGGAGGAGCTGGCAGGCGCCGACGCCGTGGCCGTGGGCCCCGGCCTGGGCCAGTCGGCCGCGGCACGCCGGGTGCTGGAGCAGGCCCTGGAGACGTCCGCCCCGCTGGTGGTGGATGCCGACGGCCTCAACCTGCTCGCCGCCGATCCGGATCTGGCCCGGATGGCGTCCGGGCGCTCGGGGCCGCTGGTGCTTACCCCCCACCCCGGGGAGGCCGGCCGTCTGCTGGCCACCGATGCACCGACGGTCCAGGCCGACCGCTTCGCCGCCGCGGCGCGCATTGCCGAGCGGTTCAACGCCGTCTGCTGCCTCAAGGGCGCCGGCACCGTGATCGCCGATCCCGGCGGCGGCTATGCGGTCAGCCCCGCCGGCAACCCCGGCCAGGCCGCCGGCGGGCAGGGCGATCTCCTCACCGGCATCGTCGCCGCCCGCCTGGCCCAGGGGGACGGGCCGGGGCTCGCCGCCCGCCGGGCGGTCTACGCCCACGGCGCGGCCGCCGATCGCGTCGCCGCCCGGCTGGGCCCCTTCGGCTACACGCCGAGCGAATGCGCCGAGGCCCTGCCTGCGGTTTGGGCCGGGCTCACCGCCGATCCGCCAACCATCGACTGAACCGCAACCCGGAGCCGACATGCCAACAGCCCGCGACATCATGACCGCCGACCCGGTGTCGGTTACCGAGCAGACCGGCGTCCAGGAGGTGGCCCAGATCCTGCTGGAGAGCCACCACCACGGCGTGCCGGTGGTGGATGCCGACAACCGCCTGGTGGGGCTGGTCAGCGACTCGGACCTGGTGGACAGCACCAAGCGCATCCACCTGCCGACCATGATCACCATCCTCGACACCCTGATCCCCATCGGCGGCTTCAAGCAGTACGCCGAGGACCTGCGCAAGGCCACCGCCACCACCGCCGGCGACCTGTGCACCCGGGGCGTGGACTACGTCCTGCCGGATGCCGACGTGGATGATGTGGCCACCCTGCTCTCCGAGCACCATATCCACCTGGTGCCGGTGCTGGATGCCGACGAGAGGCTGCTCGGGGTGATCACCAACACCGACATCATCCGGGTCCTGAGCCAGCGCACTTAAGGCCATGGGCAAGGTCCGGCGCGAGCTGCGCGGCGAGGCCGCCCAGGAGGCCCTGGGGGCCGCCCTCGGCCGGCTCCTGCGGCCGGGCATGGTGGTGCACCTGCGCGGCGAGATCGGCGCCGGCAAGACCACGCTGACGCGCGGCCTGATGCGCGGGCTGGGCATCGACGCCCCGGTCAAGAGCCCCACCTACACCCTGGTGGAGCCCTATGCCGGCGCCGGCGGCCCGGTCTACCATTTCGACCTGTACCGCCTGGCCGATCCGGAAGAGTTGCATTTTTTCGGGGCCGAGGAGTATTTTTCCCCGGAAAGCATCTGTATCCTCGAATGGGCCGAAAGGGCCGGCGATCTTCTGCCGTTTCCCGATCTCGTCCTGCAAGCGGACTACCGCGATGCCGGCAGCCGGACGGTGCGGATCGAGGCCCGGACTCCTGAGGGTGGGGCGGTTCTGGAGGCCCTCGCGGGTGATGACGGGGAAAACCATGCCGATTGAGCGCAGCGCCCTGATGCGGGGGGGCAGGGCGGTCCTCGCCTTTCTGCTGTTCCTGGGCGCCCTTCCGGCCGCCTCCGCGGCCAGCCACACCGTGCGCGACATCCGCATGTGGACGGCCCCCGACCACACCCGGCTGGTGCTCGACCTGGACGGCCGGGTGGAGTACCGGCTGTTCCGCCTGAAGGATCCGGCCCGGGTGGTGGTGGACCTGGAGGACACCGGCAGCCGGGCCGACCGCGACGACCTCTCCCTGCCCGACCCCGTGCTCAAGGACGTGCGCACCGGCTACCCCGAGAAGGGCACCTTCCGGGTGGTCATGGACCTCAAGCGCGACGTCAATCCCAAGACCTTCCAGCTCAAGCCCCACGGTACCCACGGTCACCGCCTGGTGATTGACCTGCACCGCAAGCAGGGCGGCGGGCGCCGGGTGGCGCGGGCCCTGAAGAAGACCGAGGCCTCCGAGCACCTGATCGCGGTGGACGCCGGGCACGGCGGCGAGGATCCCGGGGCCATCGGCCCCGGCGGCATCAAGGAGAAGGACGTGGTGCTGAATATCGCCCGGCGGCTGGCGCGCAAGATCAACGCCCAGCCCCACATGCGCGCCTTCCTGACGCGCAAGGGCGACTACTTCGTGAAGCTGCGCAAGCGGGTGAAGATGGCGCGCGAGGCCCACGCCGACCTGTTCATCTCCATCCACGCCGACGCCTTCCGCAACCCGCGCGCCCGTGGCGCCTCGGTCTATGCCCTGTCGCGCAAGGGGGCCACCGACGAGGCCGCCGCCTGGCTGGCGAAGAGCGAGAACCGCGCCGACCTGGCCGGCGGCGTCGACCTCGGCGACGTCGACAAGACCGTGGCCTCGGTGCTGCTCGACCTGTCGCAGACCGCCACCATCAGCGACAGCCTCCATCTCGGCGGGCAGGTGCTCAAGCGTCTCGACCGCTTCGCGCCGCTGCACCGGCAAAAGGTCCACCAGGCCCCGTTCGTGGTGCTCAAGTCGCCGGACATCCCCTCGATCCTGGTGGAGACCGGGTTCATCTCCAATAACCACGAGGCGCGTCGCCTGCGCAGCGAGCGCTACCAGGAGAAGATCGCCGGCGCCCTGGCGGGGGGCGCCGAGAGCTTCATCGACCAGCGCCAGCCGGTCCCGGCGATGGCCCGCACCTCGGGCCACGCCCGGGAATACACGGTGAAGAAGGGCGATACCCTGTGGTCCATCGCCCAGGACCACCGGGTCAGCGTGGCCCGCCTCAAGCGGGTCAACGACATCGACGGCACCAGCCTGGCCGTGGGTCGGGAGCTGCGCATCCCCTGAGCCGGCCGCCGCCCCTTGGCCCCGGCCCCGCCTTGGCCGACAATGGGGCCCGATCCCGCCACGCTTCCGGACCCGCCCATGCCCATCCGCCAGCTCCCCGAGCACCTGGCCAACCAGATCGCCGCCGGTGAGGTGGTGGAGCGTCCCGCCTCGGTGGTCAAGGAGCTGGTGGAGAACGCCCTCGACGCCGGCGCCGACCGCATCCGCATCGAGGTGGAGCGGGGCGGCACGCGCCTGATCCGGGTGCGTGACAACGGCGCCGGCATGGCCGCGGACGACGCCCCGCGGGCGCTGGCCCCCCACGCCACCAGCAAGATCACCGCGGCCGAGGACCTGGCCCGCATCGCCACCCTGGGCTTCCGCGGCGAGGCCCTGCCCAGCATCGCCTCGGTCAGCCGCCTCCAGCTCACCACCCGCGCCGCCGGCGCCGACGAGGCTGTGTGCGTTACCGCGGACGGGGAGCGCGGCGCGGAGGCGGCACCGGCCGCCCACCCGGAAGGGACCACCGTCGAGGTCCGCGATC
>DATFLO010000156.1:0-5897 GCA_035267605.1 Gammaproteobacteria bacterium | reverse complement strand
CGTTGAAAAACTGCTGCGGAGGCCATCTGCGGCGTTGCGCACTGCTCGCTCCTTCACCTATCCACTTGATATGCCTCAGTCGCTGCGCGGTGTGCGCCTTGCATATGGCCTCCTCGCGACGTTTTTCAACGCCCTGCTAGGAGGGGGTCAGGCGCGAGGTGAAGATCTCCAGGCCCACGTGATAGCCCTGGCCGTCGGGCCTGCAGCGGACAGTCAGGCATTCGTAGGTGCGGTCGCCGCCGTTTTGGTCCCGGCAGTGGAGCCGGACAATGCGGTCGGTGTCCACCGGCTCCGCCGCGCGCACGCCCATGCCGAAGGGCGAGCGGTCCACCAGGGAGACCTGCTGCCGGCGGTCGCCGGCCTCCAGGGTGGCGGCGCTGTCCCCCTCCGGCTCCTGGCGGCTGGACAGGCGGCTCTCGCCGCCCCGCAGGAAGAAGTTCAGGCGGTGGCGGACATTGTGCAGGTAGTGGGTCAGGGCCATGGGCAGGGCGCGCCCGGCGCGGGCGGCGGTCATCACCTCGTCGAGACCGGCGATCAGGTCCTGGTCGCCCCGGAGGGTCTTGGGCACCGGCCGGGGGGCCGGCCCGGAGACGGGGTCTGCGCCGGTCAGGTGGGCGTGGAGGCGGACCAGACGCGGGCGCGCCGCCGCCAGCTGGCGGGCCAGCCGCGGATCCACCCCGGCGCCCCAGGCCGCCTCCTGGAGGCCGTCCAGGTGGGCGAGCAGGTCGGGGAAGGTGGTGATCGGGATGCCGCTCACGGGGGATCTCCTGGCCGCTGACAGCCGTGCGCGCGACCGCCGTCCCCCCGGCGGCGGTCCCAGGCCGTTCAAGCTAGCCCTTGTCCGGCCGCTTGGCAAGGACAGTGGGGTTCCCCCGTAGCGGGGTCAGGGACAACCTTATCGGGGACACACGGGAGGGACGACCATCAGCGATCTCATCGCCATCGCCGAGCGCCTGCGCGGGGAGGCCGACGCCCTGAGCTTCGGGGCGCCGGTCACCCATGTCTACAACCCCCTGGACTATGCCTGGGCCCCCCACCGCCGCTACCTGGAGCGCTTCGGCGGCGCGCCGCGGGAGGTGCTGCTGGTGGGCATGAACCCCGGGCCCTTCGGCATGGCCCAGACCGGCGTGCCCTTCGGCGATCGGGGCATGGTGCGCGACTGGATGGGCATCGAGGAGGCGGTGGCGCGGCCGGGGGCGGAGCACCCCAAGCGGCCGGTGCAGGGGTTCGCCTGCGCGCGCGGCGAGGTCAGCGGACAGCGGCTGTGGGGCTGGGCCCGGGACCGCTTCGGGCCGCCGGAGGCGTTCTTCGCCCGCTTCTTCGTGGCCAACTACTGCCCGCTGGTGTTCATGGAGGAATCCGGCCGCAACCGCACCCCGGACAAGCTGCCGAAGGCGGAGCGGGACGCCCTCTACGCGGTCTGTGACCGCGCCCTGGCCGCCACCATCGATCACCTGCAGCCGCGCTGGGTGCTCGGCATCGGGCGGTTCGCGGAGGGGCGGATCCGGGCGGTGGTGGGCGAGCGGGGAATCACGGTGGGGTCGGTGCCCCATCCCAGCCCGGCCAGCCCCAAGGCCAACCAGGGCTGGGCGCCGCTGATGGAGGCCGCCCTGGCGGAGCAGGGCATCCGTCTGCCCGGGGCTACTGCTTGACCGCGAAGATCTCCAGGCCGAGGTGGTACTGCATGCCCTCCTGGGTGCAGTAGACCACCAGACACTCGTAGCGCCGGCGGCGGCCCTCCTCTTCCGTGATCACCTCCACCACCGTGTCCTCGGGCACGGGGCTTTTGGCCTTGACCCCGAAGCCGTAGGCGGAGCTGTTGACCACCTCCACCTGGCCCTTGCCCTGGGCCCAGCTCAGCTGGGCGGGGCCGTTGTGCTCGTCGCGGCTGACGATGCGGTGGCCGCTGTCGCCGCGCAGGGTGAAGCGCAGGCGCAGGCGGGCGGTGTGCAGGTAGTGGGCCAGGGGGGTGGGGAGGCCGGCGCCGCGGCAGGCTTCGGTGAGCTTGCCGAACTGCTGGATGAAATCGTCGGTGTCCTGGACGGTCTTGTCCGTCGGCCGGACATCGGGCTGGGCATCGAAGGGCTGGTCGCTCAGGTGGTTGTGGATGCGCACCAGCCGCCGCCGGAGGCTGGCCACGAAGTCCACCGCCTCGCGCTCCACGTAGGTGCGGCGGGCGGCGTTGATCAGGCCGTCCAGGTGGGCCACGAGATCCTCGAAGGAGGTGATGCCAAGCGTTTCCAAGGCGACTCCGGAAAGTGGGTCGGGGCCCCGGCCCCGAGTTGGCTCACCCGCTGCCGGCGCGGGGCCTCCGCCGCACCCTAGCGGCCCGGGGGCGGCGAGGCAAGCTCCCGGCGGTTCAGAGGCGGCCGCGGCCCCGCGCCAGGGCCAGACCGGCCATGGTCTTGGCGTCCACCTCGCCGCGCGCGAAGGCCTCCTCCACCTCGGCCGGAGTCATCAGGACGGTCTCGATGTCCTCGTCGGCGTCCTGGGCCGGCGGATCGGGCAGGGGCTGCAGGTCCCAGGCCAGGAAGGCATGGATGAGCTCGTCGGAGTAGCCCGGGGCCAGCGGGAATTGCCCCAGCTCCGCCCAGCCGTCGGCGCGGTGGCCGGTCTCCTCCGCCAGCTCCCGGCGGATGGTGGCCTCCGCCGACTCCCCGGGCTCCAGGGTGCCGGCGGGGAGCTCCAGCAGCCAGCGGTCCAGCGGGAAGCGGTACTGGCGCACCAGCACCAGGCGGCCGTCGGCCAGCACCGGCACCGCCATGGCGCCGCCGGGGTGGCGGATGGTCTCGAGCTCGCCCTCGGCACCGTTGGGCAGGCGCAGGCCCACCGCCTCGAAGTCGAATTTCCGGCCCCGGTAGCGGAAGCGCTCGTACAGGCGCTGCAGGTGGTCGCTCATGGGTCTCCGTGGGCTGGATGAACGGCCCGGTCAGGGTAGGCCAACCGCCGTCGCCAGACAAATGGTCGGGGGCAGGGGTGCATTGGCCGGCCCCGGCGTGCGCGGTAGGCTCGGAGGAGGCCCCCGCCACGGTCCCGGTCGCCCCATTGAAAATTGCCCTCCCCGCCGCCGCGTTGCCGCTCCTGCTCGCCGGCGCCCCGGCGTGCGCCGCCGTCGGCGGCCACCACGACCCCATCGCCCCGGTAATCCTGGGCGTCACCGGCATCCTGTTCTTCGCCCTGGTGGGCCGCTACCTGGCCCGCATGCTCGGCCAGCCGTCGGTGCTCGGCGAGCTGCTCATCGGCATCGCCATGGGCAACGGCCTGTACTGGGCGGGGGTCGACCTGGCCCTGATCCTGCGCGAGGGCCAGGCGGTGCTGACCATGGTGGCCGACGCCATGGGCGGCGAGTCCTGGCGGCATGCGGCGCGCCAGGACCTGGGGGCGGCCGCCGCCGAGCCGGTGCTGGCGGTGCTGCGCGGCCCGGCCGGGGGTGCCTACCTGCAGATCGCCCAGACGGTGGACATCTTCTCCCGCTACGGCGTGATCTTCCTGCTGTTCCTGGTGGGCCTGGAGACCTCGCTGCCCGAGCTGCGGCGGAGCGGGGCGGATGCCATCCGGGTGGCGCTTGCGGGGGTGGTGGCGCCGTTTTTGCTGGGCCTGGTGACGGCCCGGCTGCTGCTGCCGGACATCTCCCTGGCCGCGGATTTGTTCGTGGCCGCCACCCTGGCGGCCACCTCCATCGGCATCACGGCGCGGGTGCTGGCCGACCTGCAGCAGAGCCGCTCGCGCGAGGCGCGGGTCATCCTCGGGGCGGCGGTGATCGACGATGTCCTGGGGCTGGTGATGCTGGCCATCGTCACCGGGATCATCGTCACCGGCCGCGTGGATCCCCTGGCCATCGGCGGCGTGGTGGGGCTTTCGGCCCTGTTCTTCCTGGGGGTGTTCGTCGCCAGCCCGCTGTTCCTGCGCCTGATCGTGCGCCTGGTGCGCCACCTCGACCTGGCCGAGGCCAAGCTGTTCGTGTCCTTCATCTTCGTCATGGCCCTGGCCTGGTTCGCCAACCTCATGGGCCTGGCCACCATCGTCGGCGCCTTCGCCGCCGGCCTCATCCTGCACGAGGGCTATTTCGTCTACTGGGGCGACCGCGATGACGAGGAGCTCACCATCCGCGACCTGATCAGCCCGCTGCAGATCGTGCTGGCGCCGATCTTCTTCGTGCTCATGGGGGTCCAGGTCAAGCTGGAGACCTTCCTGGACTGGCAGGTGGGGCTGCTGGCGCTGGGCCTGACGGCGGCGGCCATGATCGGCAAGCTGGTGGCGGGCTGGGCCGCCCGCCGCGGCTTCAACCGCACCGCCATCGGCGTGGCCATGATGCCGCGCGGCGAGGTGGGGCTGATCTTCGCCTCCATCGGCAAGAGCCTGGGGGTGATCACCGACGCCCTGTTCTCGGCGGTGGTGCTCATGGTGGTGGTCACCACCCTGGTCACGCCCATGCTGCTCAAGCGCCTGCTGGGGGTGCGCGCCTCCCCCGCCCTGCACACCTGAGCCGGCAGCCTAGCGCCGGTCCAGCACCCAGAAGGTGCAGGCGTGGGGGTTGTCGTCGTCGGCGGGGTGGCGGTCGGCCTCCACCACCTGCCACTGGTCGGGATCGGGGTCGGGGAAGTGGGTGTCGCCCGCGGGCTCGGCGTGCACCCGGGTCAGGCGCAGGCGGTCGGCCAGCGGCCAGGCGGCCTCGAACACCTGGGCCCCGCCCACCACGAACAGCTCGTCGCAGCCGTGCTCCTCGGCCCAGCCGATGCCCTCGCGCACCGAGCCCGCCGCGACCACCTCGTCGTCCGCCGGAAGCCCCTCCGGATGGCGGCTGACCACGATCAGGCGCCGCCCGGGCAGGGGGTTGGGGCGCTCGGCGGTGGGGCCCAGGGACTCGTAGGTCTTGCGCCCCATGAGCAGGGTGCCGCCCTTGGTGGTGCGGGCGAAGTAGCGCATGTCCGCCGGCAGGTGCCAGGGCAGGCGGTTGTCGCTGCCGATGACGCCGTTGTCGGCGGCGGCCACCAGGAAGGTCACGCGCATCAGACGGCCACCGGTGCCGGGATCCGGCCGTGGCTGTGGTAGCCCTCGAGGGCGATGTCGTCGGCGGCGAAGGCGAACAGGTCGGTGATGTCGGGGTTGAGCCACAGGGTGGGCGCCGGCAGCGGCTCGCGCTCGAGCTGGGTGTCCACCGCCTCGACATGGTTGGTGTAGATGTGGGCGTCGCCCAGGGTGTGGATGAAGTCGCCGACGCGGTAGCCCAGCACCTGCGCCACCATGTGGGTGAGCAGGGCGTACGAGGCGATGTTGAACGGCACGCCCAGGAACAGGTCCGCCGAGCGCTGGTAGAGCTGGCAGGACAGCCGCGGCGCGCCGCCGTCGCCGGCCGGGGCCACGTAGAACTGGAACAGCACGTGGCAGGGCGCCAGGGCCATGCGGTCGAGCTCGGCCACGTTCCAGGCGGACACCAGGTGGCGGCGGCTGTCCGGATTGTCCCGGAGGGCCTGCAGCACCTGGCCTATCTGGTCGATATGGCCGCCGTCGGGCGTGGGCCAGGAGCGCCACTGGAAGCCGTAGATGGGGCCCAGGTCGCCGTCGGCCCCGGCCCACTCGTCCCAGATGTGGACGCCGACGTCCTGCAGCTCGCGGGCGTCGGTGGAGCCGCGCAGGAACCACAGCAGCTCCTCCTTCACCCCTCGGAAGAACAGCCGTTTGGTGGTTACCGCCGGGAACCCCGCCTGCAGGTCGAAGCGCATCTGCGCCCCGAAGGTGGAGTAAGTCCCCACGCCGGTGCGGTCTTCCTTGGCCGTGCCGTGCTCGCGCACATGGCGCACGAGGTCCAGGTAGTTCTGCATGCATGCCCTCCTGCGTAAGCCCCTCAGGATCGCACAAAACGCGGCCCCTTGCTTGTCTCCTGGGCCTGCTCCCGG
>DATFLO010000155.1:0-23527 GCA_035267605.1 Gammaproteobacteria bacterium | reverse complement strand
GCAAGACCTCCGAGATCCTGCACGACGGCTCCGGGGTGTTCAGCGGCCTGCCCAATCCGTTCGAGGCCACCCGCTACCACAGCCTGATCGTGGAGCGGGCCAGCCTGCCGGGCGAGCTCGCGGTCACCGCCTGGACTGAGGACGGCACCATCATGGGCCTGCGCCACCGCGAGCTGGACGTGGAGGGCGTGCAGTTCCACCCCGAATCCATCCTCACCGGCTCCGGCAAGGACCTGCTGGCCAACTTCCTGGCCCGCACCGGCCGGCGCGAGCCCGCGGAGGCCTAGATGACCCGCGAGATGGACGTCACCGCCCGCACCAAGACCGCCATCGCCCGCCTGGTGGAGCGCGAGGACCTCTCGCGCGCCGAGATGGAAGCGGTCATGCGCGAGATCATGGGCGGCCAGGCGGCGCCCGAGGAGATCGCCGGCTTCCTCACCGCGCTGGCCATGAAGGGCGAGACGGTGGACGAGATCACCGGCGCGGTGGCGGTCATGCGCGAGCTCGCCGACCGCATCGAGGTGGCCAGCGACCACCTGGTGGACACCTGCGGCACCGGCGGCGACCGCAAGGGCACCTTCAACATCTCCACCGCGAGCGCCTTCGTCGCCGCCGGCGCCGGCGCCACCGTGGCCAAGCACGGCAACCGCTCGGTGTCGTCCAAGTCCGGCAGCGCCGACGTGCTCATGGCCCTGGGCGTGGATCTGGACATCACGCGCGAGGCGGTGGCCGCCGCCGTCGAGGAGGTGGGCATCGGCTTCCTGTTCGCCCCCCGCCACCACGGCGCCATGCGCCACGCCGTGGGCCCGCGCCAGGCGCTCGGCATCCGCACCCTGTTCAACCTGCTCGGGCCGCTGTCCAACCCGGCGCTGGCCCCCAACCAGGTGCTCGGCGTCTTTGATGCCCGCTGGCTGGAGCCGCTGGCCCGGGTGCTGCGCGAGCTGGGCAGCGAGCACGTGCTGGTGGTGCACGCCGACGACGGCATGGACGAGCTTTCCACCCTCGGTCCCACGCGCATGGTGGAGCTGTTCGAGGGCGACCTGCTGCACCACGACATTGACCCCGAGCAGTTCGGCCTGGCCGAGGCCCGTCCGGAGGACCTGGAGGCGGGGGACGCCGAGGAGAACGCCGCCATCCTGCGCGCCATCCTCGATGGCGAGCCCGGACCCAAGCGCGACATCGTCCTGCTCAATGCCGGGGCGGCGCTGTACGTGGCGGGCGTGGCCGCCGAGCTGCGCGACGGCGTCGAGCGCGCCGCCGAGGCCATCGACTCGGGCGCCGCCCGCGCCAAGCTCGAGCAGCTGGCCGCCTTCACCCAGGGGGCGGAAAAGGCCCGATGAGCGGCCGCGCCACCATCCTCGAGACCATCCTGGCGCGCAAGGCCGAGGAGCTGGCCGAGCGCCGCGCGGCCCTGCCCGAGGACGAGCTGCGCGCGCGCATCGCCGCCGAGGAGGCGCCGCCGCTGCGCGACTTCGCCGGCGCCCTGGCCGAGCGCGCCGCCGCCGGGGTGCCCGCGGTGATCGCCGAGATCAAGCGCGCCAGCCCCTCCGCCGGCGAGATCCGCGCCGATTTCGACCCCGCCTGGCTGGCCGGGCGCTACGCCGTGGGCGGGGCGGCGGCCCTGTCCGTGCTCACCGACCGCGACTTCTTCGGCGGCGAGGACGCCTACCTGCGCCAGGCCCGCGACGCCTCCGGGCTGCCGGCCCTGCGCAAGGACTTCACCATCGACCCCTACCAGGTGAGCGAGGCCCGCCTGCTCGGCGCCGACTGCGTGCTGCTGATCGTGGCGGCGCTGGACGACGCCGCCCTCGCCGCCTGCCTGCGGCGCGCCCGCGAGGAGGGCCTGGCCGCCCTGGTGGAGGTGCACGACGCCGCCGAGCTCGACCGCGCCCTGGCCGCCGGCGCCGAGCTGGTGGGGATCAACAACCGCGACCTGCACACCTTCGAGACCCGCCTGGAAACCGGTATCGAGCTGGCCGGCCGTGTCCCGGACGGCGTCACCCTGGTGGCCGAGAGCGGCATCCACAGCCGCGCCGACATCGACCGATTGACCGCCGCCGGCTTCACCGCGTTCCTGGTGGGCGAGTCGCTCATGCGCGCGGACGATCCCGGCGCCGCCCTGGTCGCCCTGCTGACCGGCTGACCCCCCGCCGTACCGGGCCGGCTTGACAGCCGCCTCCCGCCGCCGTACCCAGGAAGCATGTTCGTCCGCCTCCGAGAGCGCTGGCGCCGCTGGGCCTGGCCCGAACGCCTCCAGTTCGGGGTGGCGGTCATCCTGCAGCTGGCCATCGCCGGCGTGCTGGTCAGCGCCCTGGCCGAGGGCCAGTGGCTGGTGGCCTTCACCGCGGCGGTGGTGCTGGCCCTGACCTTCCTGCCCGCCCTCATCGAGCGCGAGCTCCAGCTGCAGCTGCCGGTTGAGCTCACCCTGTTCACCTGCCTGTTCCTGTACGCCGCCTTCGGCCTGGGCGAGGTGGAGCGCTTCTACCAGCGCTTCTGGTGGTGGGACCTCCTGCTGCATAGCGTTTCCGCCCTGGTCCTGGGGCTGATCGGCTTCCTGCTGGTCTACACCTTCCACCAGACCCGCCGCGTGGTCCTGCCGCCCCTGTACTTCGCCCTCACCGCCTTCGGCTTCGCGGTCACCCTCGGCACCCTGTGGGAGCTGTTCGAGTTCGGCATGGACTGGGGCTTCGGCTTCAACATGCAGAAGTCCGGCCTGGTGGACACCATGACCGACCTGCTGGTGGACGTGGCCGGGGCCGCCCTCGCCGCGTGGGCCGGTTACCACTACGTCAGCGGCGGTGACTCGCTGCTCGCCGACCGGCTGTTCCGCCGGATGGTCTCGGCCAATCCCCGGCTGTTCGGCCGGGGCCGGCCCGGCGCCCGCCGGCCCTTTTCCCGCCGCGGCGGAACGCCTCCCGATTGATCGCGCTCAAGCCGGGCCGCCGGCGGGGGTTGTAGGTTGGAAGGACAGCCCCAATTTTCTGACCCGGAAGCAGGCACCAACCGAACACCGAGGGAGGCCGCAGTCATGGCGAAGGAACCCGAGAAGAAAGGCCAGCAGCAGGTTCAGGGCCGGTCCTCCGGCTGGATGAGTCCGTTCGACGACTGGGAGCGCATGTTCGAGGACTTCCTGGGCCGGCGCGGGCTGTTCCCGTCGCGCTGGGAGATGCCGCCGGTGGGCGAGCTGGCCCCCTTCCAGGGCCGCCGGCCGCGGGTGGACGTGGCCGACCGCGAGAACGAGGTCCAGGTGCGCGCCGAGCTGCCCGGGGTGAAGAAGGAAGACCTGGACATCTCCGTGTCGGAGGGCGCGGTGACCATCAAGGCCTCCACCCGCGAGGAGAAGGAGGAAGGCGAGAAGGAGGGCGATTACTATCGCCGCGAGATCGCCACCGGCTCCTTCGCCCGCACCGTGGCCCTGCCGGCCGACGTGGACGCCGACAAGGCCAGGGCCCGCTTCGAGGACGGCGTCCTGGAGCTGACCCTGCCCAAGCGGGAGCAGGCCAAGCGCCGGCAGATCAAGGTGGAGTGAGCGGCTCCCCCATCCCGAACGGGCTTGCGGCCCGGCAGCCGAAAGCGGTTGCCGGGCCTTCGCGTCAGGGAGGCGCCCATGGTCCGAGCCACCCCCTACGTGCCGGGTCGGGCGCATGGCCGGCTGGAGCGGGGGCCGGTCGCCGATGCCGACGGCCGCATCCTGGTGCTGGCCGCCGACGAGCTGGCCGGCGTGGCCAGCGGGGATCCGCCCGCCGGCATCGCGGTGGTCGCCGGCGCGCCCCTCTCCCACCCCATGCTGCGCCTGTTCGCCCTGGGCTGCCCGGTGGTCATCCTCGACCCCGCCCGGGCGCAGGGCCTGCCCTACGGCCGCACGGTGACCGTCGACGGCGGCTCCGGCCTGCTGGGGGAGGAGGCCGCGGGCGCGGCGGAGGCCGCATCGGAGCCCGGCGGGTGCGGCGCCCCGGGTCCGGGCGTGGCGGCCTCCCTCGGGGCCAGCGTGGGCGACGCCGCCGGCGCGCGGCGGGCGCGCGAGCAGGGGGCGGACGCCATCGGTCTGGTGCGCTCGGAGTACCTGTTCCCGGAGGACGGCCGCGTCCCGGACGGCCCCTACTACCGGCAGGCCCTCGGGGCCATCACGGAGGCCGCCGGGGCGCTGCCGGTCACGGTGCGCCTGCCGGACCTGTCGGTGGACAAGCCGGCGCCCTGGCTGGGGCCGGTGGCGGGGTTCGACAGCCCCCTGGGCCGCCACGGCTCCCGCCTGTTCGATGTGGAGCCGGTGGCCTCGGCGGTGGCTGCGGAGGCACGGGTGGTCGGCGAGCTGGCCGGCAGCCGGCGGATGGGCCTGATCGTGCCCTTCCTGACCGGGGTGGAGGAGCTCGCCCGCCGCCGGCAGGCGCTGGCCGGCAGCCTGCCCCCCTCGGTGGCGGTCGGCGCCATGATCGAGACCCCCGCCGCCGGCCTCGATATCGCGGCTTTCCTGCGGGCATCCGATTTCGCCGTCATCGGCTGCAACGACCTGATGCAGACCCTGTTCGCCGCCGACCGCGATGTCCCCGAGGTGGCCGCCCTGCTGGACCCCTACGCCCCGGTCATGCTGCGCTTTCTGGCGGCCATGGCCGAGGCCGCCGGCGACGCCCTGGCGCGGGTGACCGTGTGCGGCCTGCTGCCCCAGCTGCCCGGCCTGCTGCCGGTGCTGCTGGGGCTGGGCTTCCGCACCTTCTCGGTGGAGCCCCTGATGATCCCGCACCTGCGGGCGGCGGCCGCCGCCACCGGAGAGGAGGCCGCCCGCGCCCTGGCCGGGCGGGTGTGCGCCGCCGAGGACTCGGCCGGGGTGCGCGAGGAGCTCGGGCTGCCGCCGGGGGCGCCGTGGTCGGCCGGGGGCGGATGAGGGCGGCCGCGTTGGTGTTGCGGCCCCGGTGCGCGAGAATGGGGGAGACGCGGGAACCCCAACGCCAGGCAGAGCCATGCACGATACCCTCAACCGCTTCCTGTTCGAGGACACCAATGTCCGCGGACGCCACGTGGACCTCGACGCCACCTGGAAGGCGGCGCTGGAGAACACCGACTACCCGCCGCCGGTGCGCGACGCCCTGGGCGAGCTGATGGCGGCGTCGCTGCTGCTCATCGGCACCCTCAAGCTGCAGGGCTCGCTCAAGGTGGAGGCGCGCGGCGACGGGCCGCTGTCGCTGATGGTGGTGCAGGCCACCAGCGAGCGGACGGTGCGCGGCCTGGCCCACTGGCAGGGGCCCGTGCCCGAGGGCGGCGACCTGCAGGCGCTCATGGGCGAAGGCGGCCACCTGGTGCTGACCATCGAGCCCGCCGGCGAGGGCCGCGAGTACCAGGGCATCGTCGACCTGGCCGGCGGCTCGGTGGCGCGCGCCCTGGAGGCGTACTTCGAGCAGTCCGAGCAGCTGCCCACGCGCATCTGGCTGGCGGCGGACGGCGGCCACGCCGGCGGCCTCCTGCTGCAGCGCCTGCCCAACGAGGAAGGGGACGACCCCGATGCCTGGGACCGTACCGTGTACCTGGCCGACACCCTGACCGACCCGGAGCTGCTCGGCCTGCCGGCCAACGACCTGCTCTACCGCCTGTTCCACGAGGAGACGGTGCGGGTGTTCGACCCCGAGTACGTGAGCTTCCGCTGCTCCTGCTCGGCCGACCGGGTGGCGGGCATGCTGCGCGGGCTGGGCCGCGACGAGGTGCGCGACATCATCGCCCAGGAGGGCGAGGTGCGGGTCCACTGCGAGTTCTGCGGCAAGGCCTACGTCTATGACGCGGTGGATGCCGAGGGGCTGTTCGCCGCCGCGGCCCCCGGCGACGGCTCCGACTCCCGGCACTGAGGCCGGCCGTACCGGGACGAAAAAAGGCGGCCCCGCCACTAAACTCCGACAGGTCGGAGCCGCCCCCAGGCCTTGGGGGCCGGTTTAGTGGCGGGGCCGCCTCTTAGCGGGGCCGGCCGGGTCTAGCCGAGTTCGGCCATGGCCGCCGGCACTGCCTTGCCCGAGTGGATGTCGGCGCCCATGTCGGTGAGCACCGCGTCCAGCGCGCCCAGGCAGTTGAGCACGTTGGTGGCGCTGGCCGAGTGGCCCATGAGGCCGATGCGCCAGATCTTGCCGGCCATGGGGCCGAGGCCGGCGCCGATCTCGAGGTTGTACTGCTCGAGCAGGCGGGCGCGCACCGCCGCCTCGTCGACGCCGTCGGGGATGGTCACCGAGTTGAGCTGCGGCAGGCGGTAGACCTCGTCCACGAAGAAGCTCAGGCCCATGGCCTCGATGCCCGCCTTGAGCGCGCCGTGCATGTGCTCGTGGCGCTTCCAGGCGGCCTCCAGGCCCTCCTCCTGGAGGATGACCAGGGCCTCGTGCAGGGCGTAGAGCGGGTTGATGGGGGCGGTGTGGTGGTAGGCGCGCTTCTTGCCGCCGTCGCCGCCCCAGTAGCCCATGACCAGGTTGAGGTCGAGGAACCAGCTCTGCACTCGGGTCTCGCGCGCCTCGATGGCCTTGGTGGCGCGCTCGCTGAAGGTCACCGGCGAGATGCCGGGGATGCAGGACAGGCACTTCTGGGTGCCGCTGTAGACGGCGTCGGCGCCCCATTCGTCGATCTTCACCGGGGTCCCGCCCAGGGAGGTGACGCTGTCGACGATGCTCAGGCAGCCGTGGTCGCGCGCCAGCCGGCACAGCCCGGCGGCGTCGCTCTGCGCGCCGGTGGAGGTCTCGGCATGGACGAAGGCGAGCGCCTTGGCGTCGGGGTTGGCCTTGAGGGCCTCCTCCACCTTGGCGGGATCCACCGGGTCGCCCCACTCGTCCTGGACCATGACGGCGGTGCCGCCGCAGCGCTCGACGTTCTCCTGCATGCGGCCGCCGAACACGCCGTTCTGGCAGACGATCACCTTGTCGCCGGGCTCCACCAGGTTGACGAAGCACATCTCCATGCCCGCCGAACCGGGGGCGGAGACCGGGAAGGTCAGCTTGTTCTCGGTCTGGAAGGCGTACTGCAGCAGGCCCTTGACCTCCTCCATCATGTCCACGAACACGGGGTCGAGGTGGCCGATGGTGGGCCGCGACAGGGCCTCCAGGATGCGCGGATGGACGTCCGAGGGGCCCGGGCCCATCAGGGTCCGCTCCGGGGGATGGAAGGATTGCGCGGTCATGGGGAATGCCCTTGTTCGGTCGGAGTCGTAGATCACGGGGGAAACGAATGATTGTAGAGTCGCCCCACGGGCCGGGCAAGGCGGCCTCCCGCACTGGAAAAGCCGGGGGGAGGGCCGTAAACTTGACCGCCCCGCTCAGGGAAGCGCGAGCCTATCATGAATGATGCCATCCATGCCGCCGCTGCCGAAGGCGGCCCCGATGCGGCCGAGGTGGGGCTGCTGGCGGCGCGCTTGCGGCGCTTCCTGCCCGCCGAGTCGGTGATCACCGACGAGGAGCAGCTGCGCCCCTACGAGTGCGACGGCCTCTCCGCCTACCGCCAGCTGCCCATGGTGGTGGTGATCCCGGAGACCTACGAGCAGGTGGCCGAGGTGCTCGCCGTGTGCAGCGAGCGCGGCGTGCCGGTGGTGGCGCGCGGCGCCGGCACCAGCCTGTCCGGCGGGGCCATGCCGCTCGACCGCGGCGTGCTGCTGTCGCTGGCGCGCTTCAACCGCATCCTGGAGATCGACCCCGACAACCGCTGCGCCCGGGTGGAGCCCGGCGTGCGCAACCTGGCGGTGTCGCAGGCGGCCGAGCCGTTCGGGCTGTTCTACGCCCCCGACCCCTCGTCGCAGATCGCCTGCACCATCGGCGGCAACGTGGCCGAGAACAGCGGCGGCGTGCACTGCCTCAAGTACGGCCTGACCGTGCACAACGTGCTCGGCCTCAAGGTGCTCACCGTCGACGGCCAGTGGCTGGAGCTGGGCGGCAAGGGCCTGGATGGCCCCGGCCTCGATCTGCTGGCGCTGATGAACGGCTCCGAGGGCATGCTGGGGCTGGTGATGGAGGCCACCGTGCGCCTGACGCCGCTGCCCGAGCGCACCCAGGTCATGCTCGCCGCCTTCGACGACCTGGGCGCGGCCGGGACGGCGGTGGCCGAGGTCATCGGCCAGGGCGTGATCCCGGCCGGCCTGGAGATGATGGACAACCCGGCCATCCGCGCCGCCGAGGACTACGTGCACGCCGGCTACCCCACCGACGCCGCCGCCATCCTGCTGTGCGAGCTCGACGGCACCAACCGCGAGGTGTCCGAGGAGATCGCCCGGGTGCGGGAGATCCTCCAGGCCGCCGGCGCCACCGAGGTGCGCACCGCCGAGAGCGCCGAGCAGGCCGCCACCTTCTGGTCCGGGCGCAAGGCCGCCTTCCCCGCCACCGGGCGGCTGGCGCCGGACTACTACTGCATCGACGGCACCATCCCGCGCAAGCACCTGGGCGAGGTACTCGCGCGCATCGGCGAGATCTGCGCCGAGCACGGCCTGGCCTCCGCCAACGTGTTCCATGCCGGCGACGGCAACCTGCACCCGCTGGTGCTCTACGACGCCAACCGGTCCGGCGACCTCGAGCGCGCCGAGGCCGCCGGCCTGGAGATCCTGCAGCTGTGCGTGGACAAGGGCGGCACCATCACCGGCGAGCACGGCGTCGGCGTCGAGAAGCTCGACGCCATGTGCGGCCAGTTCGCCGGCCCGGAGCTGGCCCGCTTCCACGCCGTCAAGGCCGCCTTCGATCCGGAGGGCCTGCTCAATCCGGGCAAGGCCGTGCCCACCCTCAAGCGCTGCGCCGAATTCGGCGGCATGCACGTCCACCACGGCAAGCTGCCGTTCCCGGACCTACCGCGGTTCTGAAACGGCGGCAGAAAACGCCAAGGTGCCAAGACGCCAAGGACGGCTGGAAAAGTATTGGAACACGCTCCCCCATCCAGAGCTGTGGTCACCCGCCGCAAGGGGCCCCCGGCATGGGTTCCCGGTTTCCTTGGCGTCTTGGCGCCTTGGCGTTCCGGCTTCTGTGGGTAGGAGATGACCCGTATCCCCGACAATGACCGCACCGCCGAGCTCCAGGCCGGGCTGCGCGAGGCCCTGGCCGACGGCGCCCCGCTGGCCATCCGCGGCGGCGGCACCAAGGCCTTCTACGGGCGCGAGATCGCCGGCCGGCCGCTGGAGGTGAGCGGCCACTCCGGGATCGTCCACTACGAGCCCACGGAGCTGGTGGTCACCGCCCGCGCCGGCACCCCGCTGGCGGCGCTGGAGGCCCTGCTGGCCGAGCACGGCCAGCAGCTGGCCTGCGAGCCGCCGCATTTCGGTGACGGCGCCACCGTCGGCGGCATGGTCGCCGCCGGGCTGGCCGGGCCGCGCCGGCCCTGGGGCGGCGCCGTGCGCGACGCGGTGCTGGGCGTGCGGGTGCTCGGCGGCGACGGCGAGGTTCTGCACTTCGGCGGCGAGGTCATGAAGAATGTGGCCGGCTACGACCTGTCCCGGCTCATGGCCGGCTCGCTGGGCGTGCTCGGGGTGATCCTGGAGGTCTCGCTCAAGGTGCTGCCGGTGCCCGCGGTGACCACCACCCGGGTACTGGAGGCCGACGCCGGCGCGGCCCTGGCGCGCCTGGCCGAGTGGGGCCGCCAGCCCCTGCCGCTGACCGGCGCCGCCCACGTCGACGGTCGCCTGCACCTGCGCCTGGCCGGCAACGCCTCGGCGGTGGCCGAGGCCGCCGAGCGCGTCGGCGGCGAGGAGCACAGCGGGGGCGAGGCGTTCTGGACGGACCTGCGCGAGCAGCGCCTGGCTTTCTTCGCCGGCGAAGTGCCGCTGTGGCGCCTGAGCCTGCCGCCGGCGGCGCCCCTCACGGCGGTGGCCGGCGAGCGCCTGATCGACTGGGGCGGCGCCCAGCGCTGGCTGCGCACCGACGCCCCGGCGGAGACGGTGCAGGCCGCGGCACGCGAGGCCGGCGGCCACGCCGCCCGGTTCCGCGGCGGCGACCGCACGGGCGAGGTGTTCGCGCCGCTGTCGCCGGCGCTGTCGAGCCTCCACCGCAGCCTCAAGCGCGCCCTGGACCCGCACGGCCTGTTCAATCCCGGCCGCATGTACAGCGAGCTCTGAACGGCCGGGAAACGCCAAGGCGCCAAGACACCAAGCAAGACAAACCGCTGAACGGTTCTTTTAATGCACCGAGTTAAACCGAGCCCAGAAAGAATCCTGCTGCCGGGTGTTTCCTTGGCGCCTTGGCGTCTTGGCGTTCCATCCAGATAGGCCCTAGCCGATGCAGACCAACATCGTCGAACAGCTCCAGCGGACCGCCGAGGGCGCGGAGGCCGACCGCATCCTGCGCAACTGCGTGCACTGCGGCTTCTGCAACGCCACCTGCCCCACCTATCAGCTTCTCGGCGACGAGCTCGACGGCCCGCGCGGGCGCATCTACCAGATCAAGGACATGCTCGAGGGCGGCGAGGTCTCCCGCCGCACCCAGCTCCACCTGGACCGCTGCCTGACCTGCCGCAACTGCGAGACCACCTGCCCCTCGGGGGTGGAGTACGGCAAGCTGGTCGACATCGGCCGCGAGATGGTGGAGCAGCGCGTGCGCCGGCCGCTGGGCGAGCGCCTGTACCGGGGCCTGCTGCGCCGGGTGCTGCCGGAGCCCGGCCGCTTCGGGCCGCTGCTGCGCCTGGGCCAGGCGGTGCGGCCGCTGCTGCCGGGCGCGCTGAAGGCCCAGGTGCCGCCGCGCCAGGACCCGGGCGAGTGGCCGGCGGCGCGCCACGACCGCCGCATGCTGGTGCTCCAGGGCTGCGTGCAGCCGGCCATGGCGCCGCGTATCAACGCCGCCGCCGCGCGCGTCCTCGACCGCCTGGGCATCTCGCTGGTGGCCGCGGAGGGCGCCGGCTGCTGCGGCGCCATCGATCAGCACCTGGGCGCCCCGGAGAACGCCCGCGAGCGCATGCGCGCCAACATCGACGCCTGGTGGCCGCACATCGAGGCCGGCGCCGAGGCGGTGGTCCTGACCGCCAGCGGCTGCGGCGCCCTGGTGCGCGAGTACGCCCACCACCTGGCCGGCGACCCCGACTATGCGGAAAAGGCCGAGCGCATCGCCGCCCTCGCCCGCGACCTGACCGAGGTGGTGGCGGCCGAGGACGTGGCCGCCGTGGCCCCGGCCGCACCGCCGCGGGTGGCGGTGCAGACCCCCTGCACCCTGCAGCACGCCCAGGGCCTGCCCGGCGCCATCACCGGGCTGCTGGAGCGCGCCGGATTCGAGCTCGCGCCGGTGGCCGAGGCCCACCTGTGCTGCGGCTCGGCCGGCACCTACTCCATCCTCCAGCCGCAGCTCGCCGAGCGCCTGCGCGAGCGCAAGCTGGGCAACCTGCAGGCGGATGGCCCCGAGGTCATCGCCACCGCCAACATCGGCTGCCTGCACCACCTCGCCGCGGCCAGCGCGGTCCCGGTGCGCCACTGGGTCGAGCTGTTCGACCGCCGTTAGCAGGGCGTTGAAAAAGGTCGCGAGGAGGGCTTATGCAAGGCGCCCACCGCGGCCCAGTCCCGCCGATTTAAGAAATAACGCGGCGGCGCTTTAGCGGCGACCGCGCAGCGACTGAGGCATATCTAGTAGATAGGTGAAGGAGCGAGCAGTGCGCAACGCCGCAGAAGCCCTCCGCAGCAGTTTTTCAACGCCCTGTTAGGGCTTTCCCCCAGGTGGCGGGCTTCCGGGTTTTTTGCCAAGATTAGTCCGAACCGGAGGGGCCCGGATTCCCGCACCAAAGGGGGGAGCGGATGCTGATCCTGCCCTTGGCCCGCAAGCCCGACTGGCGGCGGCCACCCATCATCACTCTGCTGCTCGTTGCTGCCTGCGCGGCCGTGTTCTTCGGCCTGCAGCAGGGCGACGCCCGTCACTACCGGCAGGCGGTGGCGTTCTACCTGGACTCGCCGCTGCCGGACATCGAGTTCCCCCGCTACATCGCGTATCTGGAGGCCCACGACCGCGCGGGCCGGGCGCGCGCCCTGCGCCGCGCGCTGGCCCAGGGCGAGGGCGCGGGCGCCCAGGTGCTGGCCCGCATGCAGGCCGACGGCCGTTTCATGGAGCGGCTGCGGAGCGGCGAGGTGGTGACCCCGGACCACCCCGCCTTTGCCCAGTGGCGCCGGGCGCGCGCGGAGTTCGAGCAGCGCCTGGAGCGCGTCACCATCCAGCGCCTGGGCTTCGTCCCCGCCCATCCCACCGCGCTCGCCGCCGTCGCCCACATGTTCCTGCACGCCGGCATCGGCCATCTGGTGGGCAACATGATCTTCCTGGTGCTGGTGGGCTATGTGGTGGAGGCGGTGGTGGGGCGCCTGCTGTTCCTGGGGGTCTACCTGCTGGGCGGGCTCATCGCCGCGGCGGCCTTCGCCGCGGTCTACAGCAACAGCGCCGTGCCGCTGGTGGGGGCCTCCGGGGCCATCTCCGGGCTGATGGGCGCCTACGTGGTGCTGTTCGGGCTGCGCCGCATCCCCTTCTTCTACTCCCTGGGGTTCTACTTCGACTTCGCGCGCGCCCCGGCCATCCTGCTGCTGCCGGCCTGGATCGGCTGGGAGGCCTACCAGCTGCTGTTCGGCGGGACCTCCGGGGTGGCCTACATGGCCCACATCGGCGGCCTGGCGGGGGGCGCCCTGCTGGGCGTGGGGCTGCGCCTGACCGGTCAGGTGGACATGGCCTTCCTGGACCGGGACGAGCAGCAGGAGCAGGACACCGCGGATATGGACAAGGGCCTGGAGCACCTGGCCAACCTGGAGCTGGATGCCGCCCGCGAGCGCTTCCGCGCCCTGCTGCGCCGCCATCCCGACCACCGCGAGGCGCTGGCCAAGCTCTACACCGTGGCCCGCTATCAGCCGGACAGCGAGGAGTACCACCGCCTGGCGCGGCGCATCTTCGCGCTGCCCGGCAACGACCCGGCGGTGCTGCGCTTCAAGCGCGAGACCTTCCGCGACTACGTCACCACCGCCAAGCCGCGCACCCGGTTCGATCCCGACCAGTTCCTGGACCTGACCAACCGCTTCGCCACCGGCGGCTATCCCGAGGATGCCGCCACCATGGCCACCTCGCTGCTGAAGCAGGGACAGGCCACCGAGCGCCTGCCCCGGACCTTGATGCTGGTGGCCCGGGGGTTGGCGCGCAAGGGCGAGGCCGAGCGCGCCCGGCGCTTCATGCAGACCCTGGTGGAACAGTTCCCGGACTCGGACGAGGCCTGGGACGCCCGCGAGCTGCTGGTGAATCCGGACGCCCTGGGCGGCGCCTGACGGCGCCGGGGCGGCTCAGGAGGCCTCCGGGAACCCCTGCTTGAGGCGCTTGGCCTCGCCGGCCAGGGGATGCTCGGGATAGGCCCGGATCAGGGAGTCGAGCAGCTCGCCGGCCCGCTCGGGCTGGCGGAAGTCCTCGCCCACGATGCGCGCTGAGAACAGGAGCACCATGGGGGCGTCCGCGTGGTCCGGGCAGCGCCGGGCGAAGCCGTCCATGATGCGCAGGGCGAGGCCGGGCCGCCCCTCGCGGCGGGCGATGCGCGCCAGCTGGAAGACCTGCTCGGGCTTGGCGGGGCGGAAGGCGCGGTCGCGGTTGAGGGCGGTGTGGGTCACCTGCATGGCCCGCTGCTCCTCCCCGGCGCGCAGCAGGGCGCTCAGGAAGCCCTTGCTGGCGGCCAGGAGGGGGGCGTCCTCGCCCAGGTGGTGGAGCAGCCGGTAGTAGCGCTCCCACCACTGCAGCTCGGTGGGATGAGCCATCACCTGATCGCGCAGGAGCTCGGCCGCTTCCTGCAGGCGGTCCGCCTTGATCAGGGCGTTCACCCGCTCCTCGGTGGTGGGCTCGGGGGCCTCCCGGGGCGGCGGCGGGGCGGGACGCGGGCGCGCCTCCACGTAGCCCAGCTCCTGGCGGTGGTGGGCGGCCAGGCAGGCCGCCAGGCGGAAGGCCGCCAGCACCGTGTAGGTCCCCAGGAAGTACAGCCCGGCCAGGCGCACCGGCAGGGAGAGGTAGCCGGCCAGGAGCAGGAAGGCGGTGGCGGTGATGGCGGCCAGGCCGGCCGGGATCGCCGCCGTCACCGCGTAGGGCCGGCCGGTGTCGCGCATGACCGCGACCAGGCGGGCCGGATTGACCGCCTCCAGCAGCCCGGTCACCAGGACGTGCTCGCGGCCGACGCACAGGATCACCGCCGGCAGCATGGCCGCCAGCAGCAGGCCGCCGGCCAGGCCGCCCAGGATTCCGCCGAAGGTCCAGATCAGCAGGGCCAGCGCGCCCCAGGCCATGCCGGCCAGCAGCAGCACCACCGAGCGCACCACCGTATCGCCGTCGGGGCGAAGAGCGAGCGGCTCACTGTCGGGTCGGCCGCGCAGGCCGGTGTGGTCGAGGGCGCGGAAACCGGTGTGGATGGCGGCGGCGGCCAGGCCCATGGCGATCACCAGGCCCAGCACCGGGATCACCGTGGTCAGTCCCAGGGCGGAGATGGCCGCGATCACGGCCAGCGGACGGGGGCGCAGCGGCCAGAGCAGACTGCGCCGGATCTCGGTCCCCGGGCTGCCGGAGGCAGGTTGGGTGGGTGCGGCGGCTTCCATCAGGATTCCCCCCTTGTTTTGGAATCCGGACCCGGCAGCTTATGCCGGCAGGGCCGCCGAGGCAATCGGGGAAACCCCGACCCCCGCCGGCGGACGTGGGCGGCCGCCTGCCGGCGCGTGTGATCGGCGTCGCCGGCCTGCGACAGCCCGGCGTTCGGGGAGGGCTCAGGCGGGACCGATGGCGTTCAGCAGGCGGTGCGCCTCCGCCGCCGTCTCGTGCTCGGGGAAGCGGCGCAGCAGGCCCTCCAGGATGGGCCGTGCCCGGTCGTCGAGGCGCAGGTCCTCGGACAGGATGCGGGCCGACAGCACCGATACCTGCGGCAGGTCGGGGTGATCCGGATGCGCCCGGCCGAAGCCGTTCATCAGGCCCAGGGCCAGCCGCGGCCGGCCGCCGTCGCGCGCCGTGCGCGCCAGCTCCAGCACCTGCTCGGGCTTGGCCGGCCGGAACGCCGGGTCGCGCTCCAGGGCCCGCGCCGCCACCTCCACCGCCCGTCCGCGGCGGCCGGCCAGCAGCAGCGCGGAGATGTAGTCCTTGCTCTCGTGCACCAGACGGGCGGCGTCGCCGCCAGCCTCGAGGACCCGGTAATAGCGCCGCCACACCTCCAGGTCCAGGGGGTCGGCGTCGATGCGGCGGCGCAGCAGCTCCTCCGCCTGCTCCAGGCGGCCCTCCTTGAGCAGCACGTCCACCCGCGTCAGCTCCGGGCGGACGCTCGCGGCTGCGGCGGCGTCCTCGCCGCCGCTCTCGTCCCGGCGCACATCCACCTCGTAGCCGAGCTCCTCGTGGTACTGGTAGATCACGTAGCCCAGCAGGTGGAAGGTGACCAGGTGCATGTACATCAGGCCGAAGCCGATGGCCCCGGCGGCGGCCCAGGCCGGCACCAGACCCGCCAGCAGCTCGGCCAGCTCGCCGCCGGCCCCGGACAGCAGCTGGGTGAACAGGAACAGCAGCAGGTAGGCGGGGCCGATGCGCAGCGCCAGGGCGGTGAGGGAGACCGGGTTGATGGCCTTGAACAGGATGCGGAGAAAGCCCTGCTCCAGCCCCACGATGAGGATGCTCGCGGGCAGCATGAGGCTGAAGAACAGGCTGGCCGCCAGGTAGCCGGGCAGGCCCAGGCGGGCCCCGGCCAGCGCGCTCAGGTAGGTCACCGCCGCATAGACCAGCCCCAGGGCGATCACGCGCGGGGTGACGTCCTCCTCGCCGCGCATGGTCACCTCGGGCGGGCGCATGTGGCCCGAGGCGGTGTGGGCCATCACCCGGAAGCTGTACTGCAGGATCGCGAGGGTCACCAGCAGCAGCACCAGCCAGCCCACCAGGGGGAAGGTCACGGCCAGACTGATGAGCGAGAGCCCCAGCAGGTAGAGCAGCGCGGCCGGCTGCAGGGGGTAGGCGAAGATGCGCGGCAGGCGGCGCCAGAACGGGACGATGACATTGCCCAGGCCGAGGGACTCCAGCGGCCCCTCGCACAGCGGGCAGTCGGGCGTCTCCTCCAGCGGCCCCCGGGGCTGGTTGGCACAGCCCGGACACAGGCTGACCTCGCAGCGCGGGCACTGCCATCGCGCCGGCAGACGCGGATGGTAGTTGCAGGCAACCCGGTCCATGGTCCCTCCCTCCGGACTCCCCAACGGGCAACTGTATGGGGGCGGCCGGCCCGCCGCAACGCCCCGCCGGCTAGGGGCTGTCCGCCCCCTGCGGAAAGATGTCGCTGTAGCAGGCGTAGCTGGCGCCGGCCCCCACCGGCCCCAGAATCAGCATGCCGAGGCCGAAGGGGATGCTGGCCACCACCGCCAGGACGGCGTAGCTGAGCCCGTACGCGAGCAGCGGGAGGAGGTTGCGCAGGCAGGCGGCGAGGCTCGCGCCCAGGGCCTCGAGCGCCGGCCGGCGGGCGAAATGGACCAGCGGCACCGCGAAGAACAGCGCCATGGAAACCGCCACCCCGGCCGCCAGCAGGCCCAGCCCCGCCGCGGCCGCCGCCGGGGAGGGCCGGGCGGCCCCGGCCTGCCGCGGGTCCATGCCCAGGGCCGCCGCCGCGGCCAGGTAGAGGCCCACCAGCAGGAACATGGCGACCAGCACCCCGACCCCCAGGGCCAGCAGGGGCCCCCGCGAGCCGCGATCGGTGAGCCCGGCGAACAGGTCGGCCAGGGCCACCGGCCGGCCCGTTTCCCCCTCGCGGGCGGCGTGCAGCAGCCCGGCGCCCAGGGCGGGCCCGAGCAGGGTCAGGGCCAGCGGTCCGAGCACCGGCACCACGTTGGCGCCCAGGCCGATCACCACGTACAGCAGGATCAGGGCGATCCACGGCCCGGGCTGCTCCCGGAAATTGCGCCAGCCGCGTCCGTACCAGTCCGCCACGGCGCCCACCCCCACCGCCTGTCCCCGCATGACTCCCCCGCTGGGTCTCGGAATGTGTCCGGATGGCAAGCCACAAGGACCGGCCCCGCTGCCCGAGCCCGCCCCTCCGGGCCTGCTTCGCCCGGGGGCGGATTCAGCAGCGGGGCCGGCCCGTTCCGGAAGGGCGGCGGGCTTCAGCCGTCGCCTTCGGTCCAGCCCTTCTCGTCCAGCTGGCCGCTGTGGCTGGCGGCGTCCGCCGCCTGGCCGTAATCCTCCTGCTGCTCGCGGTACTGGGCGAGCCCCTTGCGGGCCTGGAAGATCGCCTTGTCGGCGGCGCTGGCAGCGGCGTCGTAGTCGCCCTGGGCCAGGCTCTGCTCGGCGTTGCCGAGGATCTTGCGGGTGCTCTTCCACAGGGCCTGGCCGTCGCTCTTGGCCCGGACCTCGGAAACCAGGTTGCGGGCCTTCTCCACCTTGGCCCGGGCCTGGTCGGCGCTGGCGGCCAGGGCGGGGCCGGCGCCGAGCACCAGCGCGGCGAGGGCGGCCAGGGTGGCGGCCGACAGCCTCTTGGTCGCGGTCATGGGATCCTCCTGTGTGGGCATAGACAAGGGGCCGAACGCCGGCCAATGAGCAGATTGTTGCGCCGGCCGGGGCCCCTTTTGGCGGGAAAAACTTTACGTTTTGGGCGGTTTCCGGTCAACCGCCAGGGAAATCGATTAAAGAAACAAAATATTCATAGATAGCGAAATTCTTAAATATGGGCCATGCCTGTCCAATCCCGGCGTTGCGGGCCGGGACAGGGATGCTCCCTTTCCGGGGCGGGACGGGACCGAGAGGCGCCCCGGCTGTCCGGAAGTTTCCCACAGATGCTGTGGAAAACCCTGTGGAGGAAGTTGGGAATCGGGCTCGCTACCCCCGTGAGGGAAGGATTTGGCGGCTCTGGCCTATCCGGTGGCCACCGTATTTCCCGTTTAAAAACAAGGGAATCGTTCTAGTCAGGTGAATTGGAAAGATTTCTGACGGGCCCGGAATGCCCCCCGGAAGATTGTGGAGGGAGCGGCTGGGAGGTGTCCGGGGCGATCCCCGCCAAGCTGCGCAGAGACCAATGGCCGGACCCTCCCGGCCCGAGAGGGCGGATTTCCCAAGGGAAACGGTCGGGACCGCAGCGCCCTAGCAGGCCGAACGGGCGGTCAGCGACTCGCCCTCGGCGAGGGCGTGGGGCATGGCCGCGGTGCGGTGGCCGGCGCCGGCGCGGCCGACGGCGTCGACGGCGATCAGGCCGGTCTCCTCGCCCACCTGGGCGGCCATGTCGGCGAGCACGCCGTCCACCGCCTGCTGCGGCGCCTGTCCGGCGCGGATGCGCTCGGCCACGGCGCGGGCGGCGCCGAACCGGATCATCTGCTCGCCGCTTCCCGTGGCCGCCACCGCGCAGCGGCGGTCGGCGTAGAAGCCGGCCCCGGCCAGGGGCGAGTCGCCGATGCGCCCGGCCAGCTTGAGCCCGGTGCCGCCGGTGGAGGTGGCCACGGCCATGCGCCCCGCGTCGTCCCGGACCACCGCACCCACGGTGTCCCCGGGATGCTCGGCCAGCAGCCGGGCCAGCCCGTCGTCAGGGCCGCCGGCGTCGGCGGCCAGCGCCTCGCGGCGGCGGCGCCAGCGCTCGCGGGCGGCCGCGGTGACGGGATCGTGGTCGGCGAAGCCCAGGGCGCGGGCGAAGCGGCCGGCACCGTCGCCGGCCAGCAGGCAGTGGCCGCTGCGCTCCATGACCGCCCGGGCCACCGTCACCGGGCTGCGAATCCCCTCCAGCAGGGCCACCGCCCCGGTGGTCAGGGGCTGGCCGTCCATGACCCCGGCGTCCATGCGGGCGCGGCCGTCCAGGTCCAGGGCGGCGCCGGTGCCGGCGTTGAAGACCGGATCGTCCTCCATCACGGCTACGGCGGCCACTGCCGCGTCCAGGGCGCCGCCCCCGCCGGCGAGGGCCTCGGCCCCGGCGCGGGCGGCGGCGCGCACGCCCGCAACCGCGGCCTCGCCGTCCTGCCCTCTCCAGCGGCCGGCGCCGCCGTGCACCAGAACGTTCGCCATGGGTCCTCCCCCGGGGCCGTCTTTCTGCCATTGTAGCGGGGATCGGGGGGGTGGCCGGCAGCAGGCCATCGCCCTGGTCCTGCCCGCCCTGCGGCTGCCGGTGCCGGGGCGGCGGCGCGAATGCGTATCCCCCTCGCTCGGCGGGCCTGTTATCCTGCCGGACCTTTTTGCCGGCACCAGCGGGCTCGCCCATGATCCACACCCTCGAGATCGCCATCGCCCTGGCCGTGGTGCTCGGCATCGCCGCCCAGTGGCTGGCCTGGCGCTTCGGCTTCCCGGCCATCGTGCTGCTCGCCCTCACCGGCATCGCCCTGGGCCCGGTGGCCGGGGTGCTGCATCCGTCGCAGGACTTCGGGGCGCTCTACCACACCCTGGTGGGCCTGGGGGTGGCGGTGGTGCTGTTCGAAGGCGGATTCAGCCTGCGCACCGAGGAGATCCGCGGCAAGGTGGGCGGCCTGCTGCGGCTGGTGTCGCTGGGGGTGCTGCTGTCCTGGCTGTTCGGGGCGCTGGCCGCGCACTACGTGGCCGGCCTGTCGTGGCCGCTGGCGGCGGTGCTGGGCGCCATCCTCACCGTCACCGGGCCCACCGTGGTCGGGCCGCTGCTGCGCCACGCCCGGCTGCAGTCCCATCCCGCCAACCTGTTCAAGTGGGAAGGGATCATCAACGATCCCATCGGCGCCCTGCTGGCCATTCTGGCCTTCGAGTACGCCCTCGGCGCCGGTCTCGGCGCCACCCTGCCGGTGCTGAGCGCGCGCCTGGTGCTGGCCCTGGCCTTCGCGGTGGCCCTGGGCGGCGGCGCCGGCTGGCTGCTCAGCCAGCTCTACGGCCACGGCCACGTCCCCGAGTTCCTCAAGGCCCCGGGCCTGCTGGCGGCGGTGGTGCTGGTCTACGTGCTGGCCAACCTGGTGCAGAGCGAGGCGGGGCTGCTGGCGGCCACGGCCATGGGCGTGGTCATGGGCAACCGCGAGCTGGCCAGCGCCCTCGACCTGCGCCGCTTCAAGGAGAACATCGTCGTCTTCCTGGTGACGGTGCTGTTCGTGGTGCTCACCGCGGACATCGACCCCGCCACCCTGGCCCACCTGGACTGGCGCAGCGCCGCCTACGTGGCCGTGGTGCTGGTGCTGGTGCGGCCGGCGGCGGTGCTGCTGTCCACCATCGGCAGCCGCATCACCCTGCGCGAGCGGGTGCTGCTGGGCTGGGTGGCGCCGCGCGGGGTGGTGGCGGCCGCCATGGCCGGCCTGCTGGGCAAGAATCTGGCCGAGGCCGGCTACCAGGGGGCCAGCCTGCTGTTCCCCCTGACCTTCGCCATCATCCTGGTGACGGTGGTGGTGCACGGTTTCACCATCCGCCCGCTGGCCCGGCGCCTGGGGCTGACCGCCGGCGATCCCCACGGCCTGCTGATCATCGGCGCCAGCCCGTGGAGCATCCAGCTGGCCCAGCGCCTGCACGAGATGGGGGTGCGCGTGATGCTGGCGGACCCCTCCGAGTACCGGCTGGCGCCGGCGCAGGCGGTGGGGGTGCCCACCTACTGGGGCGAGGTGCTGTCCGACTGGGGCAGGCAGCGGCTGGAGATCGGCCGCATCGGCTACCTGCTGGCGGCCACCGAGAACCCCTCCTACAACGCCCTGGCCTGCTCGCGCTTCGCCCACGAGCTGGGCCGCGACCGGGTCTACCAGCTGCCCGCGGCCACCGGCGTGGACAGCGACAGCCCGGCGCTGAGCCAGGAGATCGAGGGGCGGCTGGCGTTCAGCCAGGACGCCACCCCCGATCGCATGGCCCACCGCTACTACCTGGGCTGGCACTTCACCGCCGACAAGGCGCCCGCCGGCGCCGAGGGGCGCAGCGCCCGGCGCCCGGCCTGCCCGGAAGGGGGTGCGCCCATCCTGGTGGTGCGCCGCAGCGGCGCCCTGTCGCTGAGCGCGCCCGGGCGGGTGCCGGAGCCGCGCGCCGGTGACTGGCTGGTGTGCTACGTGCCCGGCCCGGACAGCGCCGAAGAGGCCGAGGAGGGCGGTGCACCGGCCGACGCTGGCGCCCCGGGCTGAGCGCGGCTAGTGCCGCTCCGGCGCCGTCCCGGCCGGCGACTGCCCGCGGCTGACCAGCCCCAGCCAGACCAGGCCGCCCACGCCGGCTACCAGGGACGCGGCCAGGATGCCGGTCTTGGCCAGCACCACCGTCTCCGGGTCGGAGAAGGCCAGATCGGAGATGAAGATGGACATGGTGAAGCCGATGCCGGCGATCAGCCCCAGCCCCACCACGTGACCGGGGCGGACCCCGGTGGGCAGCTGGCCGATGCCGAGGCGGTCGGCGAGCAGGGTGGTGCCCGCGATGCCCAGGGTCTTGCCGCCCACCAGGCCGAGGATGATGCCCAGGGGGACCGGCTGGCTGAGGACATCGCCGAGGCTTTCCGGGTGCAGCGGGATGCCGGCGTTGGCCAGGGCGAAGATGGGGATGATGCCCAGGGCCACCGGCAGCTGGAGGTTGTGCTCCAGGCGCTGTAGCGGGGTCTCCACCATGTGCACGCCGTTCTCCAGCGTCTGCACCAGGGCGTGCTGGTCCGGGTTGCGCATCAGCCCGCGGCCCGGCTGGACCCGGGCGTCGAAGCGGTCCATGAGGTCGCGCACCTGACTGCTGAAGGTGGTGGGGTCGAACTTGGCGCGCGCGGGGATGGTCCAGGCCGTGAGGATGCCGGCCAGGGTGGCGTGCACCCCCGACTCCAGCATGGCCAGCCACAGCAGCCCGCCGACGATGAAGTACGGCAGCGGCCGCCGCACCCCCACCAGATTGAGTCCCACCAGGACCGCCAGCGACAGCCCCGCGAAGCCCAGCGCGCCGAGCACGATGTCCTCGGTGTAGAACAGGGCGATCACCAGCACCGCGCCCAGGTCGTCGACGATGGCCAGTGCCACCAGGAAGGTGATCAGGCCGTGCGGGATGCGGTGGCCCAGAAGCACCAGGATGCCCACGGCGAAGGCGATGTCGGTGGCCATGGGGATGGCCCAGCCGTGCGCCGCCGCGCCCTCCGGGTTGATCCCCAGGTAGATCAGGGCCGGCACTACCATGCCGCCGATGGCCGCCAGGATGGGCAGCGTCGCCCGGCGCAGCGAGGCCAGCTCGCCCACCAGCACCTCCCGCTTGATCTCCAGCCCCACCAGGAAGAAGAACAGGGCCATGAGGCCGTCGTTGATCCAGTGGTGGATGGAGTGGTCCAGGGTCCAGGGCCCCAGGGCGATGCTCAGATGGGTATGCAGCAGGCCCTCGTAGGCGTGCGCGACGGCGGTGTTGGCCAGCGCCAGGGCCAGGATGGTGGTGGCCACCAGCAGCAGACCGCTGGTGGACTGGCGGTGGATGAACTCCTCGAAGGGGGTGGCGATGCGCTCGAAGGTGCGCTCGAGCGGGGCGTAATAGTCCCCTTGGGGATCCATGGGCGGCTCTCCGCGGTAGAAAGGGGGCTGCTGCGGGGGCCGGCGCCTCAGCGCGCGGCTCCCCGAAAGGGAGAGGATAACGGTATGGGCGCGCTCGTCCAGACGGGGGCCGGGCTCGACCGACCGGGGCGGATCCCGCTACGGTGGGAGGGCCTTGCCGGAGAGCCGACCACCCACCCCCAAGGAGGCGACCGTGTCCATTCCCGCTCCCAAGCAGCCCGTGTCCTTCTGCCGCTTCCCGGCGCAGCTGGTGATCGAGGCCATCCTGCTGGTGGTGGCCGGGCTCCTGCCCGCCGGGGAGCACCCCCATCCCCTGGGTGCGCTGCTGGTGCTGGCGGCGCTGGCGCTGCCCATCTTCTGCTTCGCCAAGGCGCGGGCGCCCGAGGGCGACTCCTAGGCCGTCCCGCCTAGCCGCGGCCGCGGTAGGCCGGCACCCCCTGGTCGGGGATCCAGACCCCGGCCGGGGGCTCGCCCGTCTGGTAGAAGACGTCGATGGGGATACCGCCGCGCGGGTACCAGTAGCCGCCGATGCGCAGCCACTTGGGCGCGATGGCGGCGGTGAGGCGCTTGGCGATGGTCAGCGTGCAGTCCTCGTGGAAGGCGCCGTGGTTGCGGAAGGCGCCCAGGAACAGCTTGAGCGACTTGCTCTCCACGATCAGGCCGTCGGGGACGTAGTCGACCATCAGGTAGGCGAAATCGGGCTGGCCGGTCACCGGGCACAGCGAGGTGAACTCGGGCACCGTGAAGCGCACCAGGTAGTCGGTGTCCGCGTGCGGGTCGGGCACCGCCTCCAGCTCCGCCTCCTGCGGGCTGGCCGGCAGGGCGGCCTCGCTGTCGCCCAGGTGGCGCAGGTCGAATTGGTCGGGCATGGCTGTCCTCGTTGTTGGCCGCTGGCAGGCCGTTGAAAAACTGCTGCGGAGGCCATCTGCGGCGTTGCGCACTGCTCGCTTCTTCACCTATCTACTTGATATGCCTCAGTCGCTGCGCGGTCGCCGCTAAAGCGCCGCCGCGTTATTTCTTAAATCGGCGGGACTGGGCCGCGGTGTGCGCCTTGCATATGGCCTCCTCGTGACGTTTTTCAAAGCCCTGCTAGGAAGGCTCGGACTGGGCCAGCTCCAGCACCCGGCGGATGCCGGCCACGCCGTCCTCGAGCATGACGTCGAGGGGCCGGCGGTCGTCCAGATCGGGGTGAGGTTCGACCAC
>DATFLO010000154.1:0-5233 GCA_035267605.1 Gammaproteobacteria bacterium | reverse complement strand
ATCACCCTGGCCAAGAACGGCTTCGCGGTGACCGCCTCCGACGGCTCCGACAACATGGTCCGCAAGACCGAGGAGAACGCCAAGCAGATGGGCGTTGCCCTCAAGGACACCAAGGTGGTGGACTGGGTCAAGGCCTCCAAGGATCTTGGCGAGAACAGTTACGACGCCCTCATCTGCCTGGGCAACTCCTTCACCCACCTGTTCGAGCACGAGGCGCGGCGGGATGCCCTGGAGGAGTTCTTCAAGGTAATCAAGCCCGGCGGCATGGTCATCATCGACCACCGCAACTACGACTCCATGCTGGAGCACGGCTACACCTCGAAGCACAACTACTACTATTCCGGCAAGGGCGTGGACGCCTACCCGGCGGAGCTGAACCGCTACCTGGCCCGGTTCGAGTACGTGTTCCCGGACGGCGCCAAGTTCCAGCTCAAGATGTACCCCCTGCGCCAGGACTACGTGTCGCACCTGCTCGAGGATGCCGGCTTCATCAACGTGGCGCGCTACGGCGACTTCGAGAAGCCCTACGAGCGCGAGGAAGTGGACTTCATCCAGCAGGTCGCCTACAAGCCGCGCGAAGCTTGATCGGGATCATCCGCGGCAGCGTCCCCAAGCGTAGAATCGAAAGCAGGGCCCGCTCCTAGGGCCCCCCGAACACGCGACTCTCAGGCGCCCGGCCCCGGGCGGGGCGCCTCGTTTCCGTAGCCGTCGGCCCGCGGGCCGGCGAACCGATTCCATTCAAACCGAAACCTCAAGAAAGAGGAGCTCAACAGGAATGCCACGCGAATATCTGTTTTCGTCCGAGTCCGTGGGTGAGGGTCACCCGGACAAGGTGGCCGACAACTGCTCCGATGCCATCCTGGACGCCCTGCTCGAGCAGGACCCCATGTCCCGGGTGGCCTGCGAGACCATGGTGAACACCGGCATGGCCATCATCTCCGGTGAGATCACCTCCGGCGCCAACGTCGACTACACCGACGTCGTCCGCAAGACCATCACCGACATCGGCTACAACAGCAGCGAGATGGGCTTCGACGGCGACACCTGCGCCGTGCTCATCGGCCTGGACAAGCAGTCCCAGGACATCGCCCAGGGCGTCGACGAGGGCACCGGCCTCGACCTCGACCAGGGCGCCGGCGACCAGGGCCTGATGTTCGGTTTCGCCACCAACGAGACCGAAGACCTCATGCCCATGCCCATCCAGTACGCCCACAAGCTGACCGAGCAGCAGAAGGTGCTGCGCAACAACGGCAAGCTTCCCTGGCTGCGGCCGGACGTCAAGTCGCAGGTGTCGGTGCGCTACGAGGGCAACACCCCCAAGGCCATCGACGCCGTGGTGATCTCCACCCAGCATGACGAGAGCGTCTCCTACGACGACCTCAAGGAGGCCGTCATGGAGGAGATGATCAAGCCGATCATCCCCACCTCCATGCTCTCCGACGACACCAAGTACTTCATCAACCCCACCGGCCGGTTCGTGATCGGCGGCCCCGTGGGCGACTGCGGCCTCACCGGGCGCAAGATCATCGTCGACACCTATGGCGGCATGGGCCGTCACGGCGGCGGCGCCTTCTCCGGCAAGGATCCGACGAAGGTGGACCGCTCCGCCGCCTACGCCGCCCGCTACGTGGCCAAGAACGTGGTGGCGGCCGGCCTGGCCGACCTGTGCGAGGTGCAGGTGGCCTACGCCATCGGCATCGCCAACCCGGTCTCCGTCCACGTCGAGACCTTCGGCACCGCCAAGATCGACGAGGAGAAGATCGAGGAGCTGATCCGCAAGCACTTCGATCTGCGGCCCAAGGGCATCGTGCAGATGCTCGACCTGCTGCGGCCGATCTACAAGAAGACCGCCTCCAACGGCCACTTCGGCCGGCCGGAGCCGGAGTTCACCTGGGAGAAGACCGACAAGGCCGAGGCGCTCAAGTCCGACGCCGGCCTGTAAGGGTCCCCGGCCGCACCGAACGCCCCGGCCGGACGCGCCCGGCCGGGGTTTTCTAACCGATTCTTCCAATTCCCTTCGCGAATTCCGGGATGCTCCGGCTTCGCGAAACCGAGGAGCAAGAGAAAATGGCTGAAGACTACAAAGTGGCGGACATCGGTCTGGCCGGCATGGGCCGGAAGCAGATCATGATCGCCGAGACCGAGATGCCCGGACTGATGAAGCTGCGCGAGGAGTGGGGCAGCCAGAAGCCGCTCAAGGACGCCCGTATCTCCGGCTGCATCCACATGACCGTGCAGACCGCCGTGCTCATCGAGACCCTGCAGCACCTGGGCGCCGATGTGCGCTGGAGCTCCTGCAACATCTTCTCCACCCAGGACGAGGCGGCCGCCGCCATCGCCGCCGAGGGCACCCCGGTGTTCGCCTGGAAGGGCGAGACCGAGGAGGAGTACGAGTGGTGCATCGAGCAGACCATCAACGGTCCGGACGGCTGGACGCCGAACATGATCCTGGACGACGGCGGTGACCTGACCGCCATGGTCTACGAGAAGTACCCGCAGCTGCTCGAGCAGATCAAGGGCGTCACCGAGGAGACCACCACCGGCGTGCACCGTCTCTATCACATGGAGAAGCAGGGTGAGCTGAAGACCCCCTGCATCAACGTGAACGACTCGGTGACCAAGTCCAAGTTCGACAACCTCTACGGCTGCCGCGAGTCCCTGCTCGACGGGCTCAAGCGCGCCACCGACGTGATGGTGGCCGGCAAGCAGGCCGTGGTCGCCGGCTACGGCGACGTGGGCAAGGGCTCCGCCCAGTCCCTGCGCGCCATGGGCGCGCGCGTGGCGATCACCGAGATCGACCCCATCTGCGCCCTGCAGGCCCAGATGGAGGGCTTCGAGGTGGTGACCATGGACGAGATCGTCGACAAGGCCGACATCTTCGTCACCGCCACCGGCAACAAGGACATCATCACCCGCGCCCACATGGACAAGATGAAGCACAACGCCATCGTGTCCAACATCGGCCACTTCGATAACGAGATCGACGTGGCGGGCCTGTCCAACCTCGAGTGGGACGAGATCAAGCCGCAGGTGGACCACGTCATCTGGCCCGACGGCAAGCGCATCATCCTGCTGTCCAAGGGCCGCCTGATGAACCTGGGCAACGCCACCGGCCATCCCAGCTTCGTCATGTCCAACAGCTTCTCGGACCAGACCCTGGCCCAGATCGAGCTGTGGACCAAGGGCGAGCAGTACGAGAACAAGGTCTACATCCTGCCCAAGCACCTCGACGAGGAGGTCGCCCGCGTCCACGTGGAGGGCCTTGGCGGTCACCTGACCACCATGAACAAGGACCAGGCCGACTACCTTGGCGTGCCCGTCGATGGGCCGTACAAGCCCGAGCATTACCGCTACTAAGTCGCGCCGGTCTAAAAGACTTAGCGGCGGCGCTTCAGCGGCGACCGCTACTAAGTTTCGCCGGTCCAGATCGGCAGCGGGACCGCTTTAGCGGGCACCGCTACTAAGCGATAATGCTTGGCTGCGGGGAGGCCTGCGGGCCTCCCCCGAATGGGGTCCGTCCCCATTCGTGGCACCCCCGGAAACGGACGTGCCACGAATGGGGACAACCGCCGCGGCGCCGCCCGGCGACCGCGGATCGAACACGGCAAACGAGGATCGAAACATGGGCTTCAATCGGGAAAATTTCGAATTTTCCTTCGAGTTCTTCCCGCCCAAGAACGACACGGGCGAGAAGCGACTTCAGGAGGCGGTGCACGAGCTCAAGCCGCTGAATCCGGCGTACTGCTCGGTTACCTTCGGCGCCGGCGGCTCCACCCGCGAGCGCACCTTCGACACCGTGGACTGGATCCAGAGGGAGGCCGGCGTCGACGCCACGCCGCACCTGTCCTGCATCGGCTCGCGCAAGGAGGACATCCACGAGATCCTGCAGCGCTATCACGACGCCGGGGTCAAGCGGATCATCGCCCTGCGCGGCGACATCCCGGAGGACGAGGAGGCCTTCAAGGAGGGCGGCTTCCGCTACGCCAACGAGCTGGTGGCGTACATCAAGGAGCACTTCCCGGCCTTCGAGGTGGTGGTGGGCGCCTACCCCGAGTTCCATCCGGAGGCCCCCGACCCCTGGACGGACATGGAGAACTTCGTCCGCAAGGTGCGCGCCGGGGCCGACGTGGCCACCACCCAGTACTTCTTCACCAACCTGTCGTACTACAAGTTCGTGGACGACGTGCAGAAGATGGGCGTGGACATCCCCATCAAGGTGGGCCTGATGCCGATCACCAACTTCGGCCAGATCGACCGCTTCTCGCAGATGTGCGGCGCGGACATCCCGGCGTGGATCCGCAAGCGCATGGAGCACTACGGCGACGACACCGAATCGCAGAAGGAGCTGGGCATCGACATCGCCACCCGGCAGGCCGAGGACCTGCTGGCCCAGGGCATCCCCGGCATCCACTTCTACACCCTGAACAAGGCCGAGGCGACCAAGCGCATCTGGAACAACCTCGGCCTGTAAGCCGGGCAGACTGACGCCCCGCGACCGCTTACCCCACTCCTCACGACGAAGGAGCGACCGATGAGCCGCTTCATGGACCGACTGAAAGAGCAGGTGCTGATCCTGGACGGCGGGATGGGCACTGCGCTGATGGAATACGACCTGGACCTGGAAAAGGACTTCCTGGGCCTGGAGAACTGCTCCGAGATCCTGTGCGACTCCCGTCCGGACGTGGTCAAGGACATCCACCGCTCGTTCTTCGAGGCCGGCTCGGATGCCGTGGAGACCAACACCTTCGGCTCCAACAAGGTGGTGCTCGCCGAGTTCGACCTTACCGAGCGCACCCGCGAGCTGAACAAGATCGCCGCCGAGCAGGCGCGCGAGGTGGCCGACGAGTTCGCCACCGACGACTGGCCGCGCTTCGTGGTGGGCTCCATGGGCCCGGGCACCAAGCTGCCCAGCCTGGCCCATACCGACTACGACACCCTCGAGGACTCCTACGCCGAGCAGGCGCGCGGCCTGATCGACGGCGGCGTCGACGTGTTCCTGACCGAGACCTCGCAGGACCCGCTGCAGATCAAGTCGGCCATCAACGGCATCCGCGTCGCCCAGCGCGAGGCCGGCGTGGACATCCCCATCATCTCCCAGGTCACCATCGAGACCGTGGGCACCATGCTGGTGGGCACCGAGATCCAGGCCGCGGCCACCATCCTGGACGCCATGGACGTGGACATGATGGGCATGAACTGCGCCACCGGTCCGGCCGAGATGTCCGAGCACGTC
>DATFLO010000153.1:0-9291 GCA_035267605.1 Gammaproteobacteria bacterium | reverse complement strand
CAGCTCCTTGCCCAGGCGCCCGGTGTTGTGGGCGATGACGTCGTTGGCGGCGGCCAGGATGGGCTGGGTGGAGCGGTAGTTGCGCTCCAGGCGCACCACCTGGGCGGCGGGGTAGTGGTCGGAGAAGTCCAGCACGTGGTCCACCCGGGCGCCGCGCCAGCCGTAGATGGACTGGTCATCGTCGCCCACCGCGAACAAGTCGTCGCCCTCGCCCACCAGCGCCTGCAGCCACAGGTGCTGCACGCGGTTGGTGTCCTGGAACTCGTCCACCAGCACGTGACGGAAGCGTTCCCGGTAGTGGGCGGCCACTTCTGGCTGCTTGCGGAACAGCTCCAGGGTGCGCAGCAGCAGGTCGCCGAAGTCCACCAGGCCCGAGCTGTGCAGGGTGGCCTGGTAGCGGCGGTACAGCGCCACGATGGTGGCGTCGTTGTCGCCGGCCTCGGCGTCCGACGGCGTCTGGCCGTCTTCTTTCAAGGCGTTGATGGCGCCCTGCACCCGCCGGGGGTCATAGGCCTTGTCGTCCACCCCGGCGTCGCGGATGACCCGGCGCACCATGCGCTTCTGGTCCTCGGCATCGAGGATCTGGAAGTCGGCGGGCAGGTCGAGGGCCTGGTGGTGGGCGCGCAGCATGCGGTGGCACAGGCCGTGGAAGGTGCCGATCCACAGGTTGGCGACGCTGATGCCGAGCAGATCCTCCACGCGCTCGCGCATCTCGCGCGCCGCCTTGTTGGTGAAGGTCACCGCCAGGATGGAGCCGGGCGGCTCGCCCAGGTGGCCCACCAGGTAGGCGATGCGGTGGGTCAGCACGCGCGTCTTGCCGCTGCCGGCGCCGGCCAGGATCAGGCTGGGGCCGGCGGGCAGGCCCACGGCCTGCTGCTGCTGCTCGTTGAGGCCGTCGATGGGCGGCGGCATGTGGCTCATGAAGGGTGCTCCGGGAGGCGCCAGGGTCCCCCGCTTCGGGAGGAAAGGGCCGCTATGATAGTATAAGAGGCCGATGAAATCCGACCCAGACTCATCGCCCCGACAGCCATCATTCCCTCGCCGGCCCCGCGCAGCGGCGCTCCGGGCCCGGCACGACCCGCCTGTCCCGTTTTGCCTCGCCCGTCCGCCCCGATGGCGGTGGGTCCCCGAGGCGCTCGCCCCGGACATCGCTGTTTCCTTGCCTCCGGCTGCGTGCCGGGAACGGGCTCGTGCGTCCCGACGCCGGGCCGGCCCAACCACCCCAGAAAACCGACCCCTATGGCAGGAACCAGCAACGGAAACGGCAGCGGCTTCGCCCTGAACCTCGATCAGAACTCGCGCTTGCGGCTCGGCCTGCTGGCCGTGGCGGTGGGCGTGGTGGCCGGCCTGGGCGCGGTGGTCTTCCGCGCCATGATCGCCGGCATCCACAATTTCGCCTTCCTGGGCGAATGGAACCTGATCTACGACGCCAACGAGCACACCGGCGCCGGCCCCTGGGGGGCCTGGATCATCCTCGTCCCGGTGATCGGCGCCCTGGTGGTGGCCTTCCTGGTCAAGAACTTCGCCCCCGAGGCCAAGGGCCACGGCGTTCCCGAGGTGGACGACGCCATCTACTACGGCCGCGGCATCATCCGGCCGGTGGTGGCCCTGGTGAAGTCGCTGGCCTCCTCCATCTCCATCGGCACCGGCGGCTCGGTCGGGCGCGAGGGACCGATCATCCAGATCGGCGCCGCCTTCGGCTCCACCCTCGGCCAGATCGTCAACATGCAGGAGTGGCAGCGCATCACCCTGATCGCCTGCGGCGTCGCCGGGGGCATCGCGGCCACCTTCAACACCCCGCTGGGCGGCCTGCTGTTCGCCATCGAGCTGACCCTGCCCGAGACCAGCGCCCGCACCATGATCCCGGTGGCCCTGGCCACCGCCTCCGCCACCTTCATCGGGCGCCTGTTCTTCGGCATCAGCCCGGCCTTCGACATCCCCGAGATGGCCCACCCGGCCTTCCACCTCATGCCCGCCGAGAGCCTGGTGGTATATGTGATCTTCGGCATCCTCATGGGGCTGGTGGCGCTGCTCTACATCCGCTCCATCTACGCCTTCGAGGATGCCTTCGACGCCCTGCCGGGCAACTACTACACCCGCCACGTCCTGGGCATGGCCCTGGTGGGCGGGCTGATGTACATCCTGTTCGTGCTCTACGGCCACTACTACATCCAGGGCGTGGGCTACGCCACCATCCAGGACGTGCTCGCCGGCGCCCTCACCGATCCCTTCCTGCTGGCCCTGCTGTTCGTGGCCAAGCTGCTGGCCACCTCGCTGACCCTGGGCTCGGGGGCCTCCGGCGGCATCTTCTCGCCCTCGCTGTACCTGGGGGCGACCCTGGGGGCCGCTTCCGGCGTCCTGCTCAACCACTTTGCCCCGGGGCTGCAGCTCAACGCCGGCAACATGGCGGTGGTGGGCATGGCCTCCATGGTGGGCAGCGCCACCGGCGCGGTGGTCACCGCGGTGGTGATGATCTTCGAGATGACCCGCAACTACAACGTCATCATCCCGCTGATCATCACTGCCTCCATCGCCTACGGCATGCGCCACATGTTCATGCGCGACAGCATCTACACCTTCAAGCTCACCCGCCGCGGGCACTACATCCCCGACTCGCTGAGCACCAACATGTACATGCTGCGCCGCGCCCTGGACCTGGTGGAAAAGCCCGTCCTGCGGGCCCGCCGGGACACCTCCCTGGCCGCGCTGCGCCAGCAGCTGGCCGCCCATGACATCCCGCCCCACGTGCTGCTGGAGGACGACGGCCAGGTGGTGGCGGTGCTGTCGGCCGAGCAGCACGCGCTCATGGACGAGGAGGGGGATGCCCAGGAGGTGCTGGAGGAGCACCTCGACACCAACTTCGTGGTGGTCGGCCAGAAGGACATGATCTTCGACGTGGTCGCCCAGCTGCGGCACAACCGGGCCGACATCGCCCTCATCACCAAGGACGGCCGGCTGCGCACCGCCGACGACGTGCTCGGGGTGCTGTCGCTGGAGGACATCGCGCGCTCCTCCAACCTCACCCGCCACATCCTGGCCAACGAGTAGGCGCAGCGGGTCTCAGCCCGCCTCGGCCTGCTCGGCGCGGCGCAGCTGCTCCATGCAGGCCTGGACCACGTCGGTCTGATTGACCAGCCCCACCAGGACCTCCGCGTCCCGGGGCGAGCGCACCGGGAAGCCCTCGATGCCGTAGGAGGCCATCAGGTCCATGGCCTTCACCGCGCCATCGCCGGGATACAGGTAGCGCAGGTCCTCGGCCCGGTGGAGGTAGGGCTCCAGGTCGATGCGGCCGTCCTCCCCGGGGGCCGCCAGGCCCGCCTGCAGCAGGCCGGTGAGGTCGACGATGCCGAGGAAGGCGGTGCCGCCCATGACCGGGAATACCACCTGCACCCCCGATTCGGACTGGGCCGCGTTGAGCTCCGCCGGGGTCACCCGGCTGGCCAGGGCGCGATAGTCGGTGAGCATGACCTCGTTCACCGGCACCGTGCACTTCTGCCCCGCCTCCGGCAGGGTGGGCTCCGACAGTCCGCGCAGGTGCAGGGTCCAGGCGAAGATGGACTGGGCCTTGAACCAGTCGCGGGAGGTTACCGCCGCGGTCACCGTGGCCAGCATCACCGGCAGGATCACCGCCGGGTGCTGGGTCAGCTCGAACACGGCGACGATGGCGCTGAACGGGGCATTGAGGATGGCCGCCATGCCGGCGGCCATGCCGATGATGGTGTAGATGCCCTGGGCGCCGAGGTCCACCGGCAGCAGCTCCGCCGTGCCCTCGGCCACCACCCCGCCCACCAGGGCGCCCATGAACAGGCTGGGACCGATGGCGCCGCCGCGCGCCTGGGTGCCCAGGCTGATGGCCGTGGCCGCCAGCTTGGCCACCAACAGGGCGACCATGGCCAGCAGGCCCACGTGGCCCCGGAACACCCGGTCCAGGGTGGCGTAGCTCACCCCCATAACCTGCGGCAGGCCCACCGCCAGCAGCCCCACCCCCAGTCCCCCCACGGCGGGCAGCAGCCAGCGCGGCACCGCCACTCGCTGCCCCAGCAGGTAGACCCCTTCCACCCCGCGCATGAGCAGGAAGGAAACGAAGGCGGCGCCGAGCCCGATCACCCAGTCCAGGGGCAGGAACCACAGCGAATGGACCGGAACCTCCGGCACCTGCACGAAGGCCTCGCTCCCGATCCGGACCTGGGTGGTGATGACGGTGGCGATCACCGAGCTGACCACCACCGGGGCGAACAGGATCAGGGTGTACTCGCCCAGGATCACCTCGAGGGCGAACACCACGCCGGCCAGGGGGATGTTGAGGGCGGCGGCGAAGGCGCCGGCGGCGCCGGCGGCCACCAGGATGCGCAGGTGGTCGGGATCGATGCGGAAGTACTGGCCCACCAGGGAGCCCATGGCGGCGCCCATGTGGATGGACGGGCCCTCCCGGCCCACGGAGTGGCCGGAGCCGATGGCCAGCAGCCCGAACACGAACTGGGCGGCGGCGCTGCGCGCGCCCAGCTGGCTGGCGCCGTAGGCGACCCGCTCCAGCACGCGGCTGACGCCCACGTCGGCGTTGCGGGGGAAGGCGAAGGCCGCCAGCAGGCCCACCGCCAGGCCGCCGAAGGCGGGCAGCAGCAGCCTCATCTGCCAGGGCAGGCCGGCGAAGCCCTCGCCGCCGGTGAGCAGCTGGGCCGCCTCGGCGATGCCGATGCGGAACAGCATGACCACCAGGCCGGCCAGGGTGCCCACGATCACCCCCAGAAGCATGAGCCGCAGGCTCCAGTGCTCGGTCCAGCTCCGCAGGAGATCGGGCAGGGTCATTGCGCCCTCGCGGCTGCGGGGAGATCGGGGGTGGGGCGGCCGGCTACTCCACCGTAACCGATTTGGCGAGATTGCGCGGCTGGTCCACGTCGGTGCCCTTGAGCACGGCGGTGTGGTAGGCCAGCAGCTGGAGGGGCACGGTATAGAGGATAGGCGCCAGCACGGTGCCGGGGTCGGGCAGCTCCACCACCTCCATGCCTTCCCCCGCCGGCGGCCCCTGGCCGGGCTCGGTCAGGACCATGACGTCGCCGCCGCGGGTGCGCACCTCCTCCAGATTGGCCAGGACCTTGTCCAGGAGCTGGTTGTTGGGCGCCAGGACGAACACCGGCATGTCCTCGTCCACCAGCGCCAGGGGGCCGTGCTTGAGCTCACCCGCCGGATAAGCTTCCGCATGGATATAGCTGATTTCCTTCAGCTTTAAGGCCCCTTCCAGGGCGATGGGGTAGAATGGTCCCCGGCCCAGGAACAGGGCATGGTCGCGGTTCAGGAGCCTGGCCGCCGCCTGGCGCATGGGCCGGTCCAGCTCCAGGACGCGGCTGATGCGCCCCGGCAGGGACCGCAGCTCGTCGCGCCAGGTGGCCGGGTCCACCCAGGCATCGCCGCGGCTCTCGCGGGCGGCGGCCGCGGTCAGCAGGGCCAGCACGGTCAGCTGGGTGGTGAAGGCCTTGGTGGAGGCCACGCCGATCTCCGGGCCGGCCTCGGTGTAGACGGTGGTGTCGGCGGCCCGCGCCAGCGAGCTCTCGCGCACGTTGCAGATGGCCAGGATCGGGCCCTTGCCGCGCTCGCGCAGCTCCTGCACCGCGGCCAGAGTGTCGGCGGTCTCGCCGCTCTGGGAGATGGCGATGATCACGGTGCCCGGGCGCACCACCGGGTGGCGGTAGCGGAACTCGGAGGCCACCTCCACGCTGGTGGGGATGCCGGCCTGGGCCTCCAGCCAATAGCGGGCCACCGAGGCGGCGTGGTAGCTGGTGCCGCAGGCCAGGATCAGCACCTCGGACACCCCCGACCAGGTGGCCGACAGGCCCGGGGCGATGTCCTCGAAGCCCCAGTCCGGCCGGTCCAGGCGCCCCTCGAGGGTCTCGGCCACCGCCGCCGGCTGCTCGAAGATCTCCTTCTGCATGAAGTGGCGGTAGCTGCCGCGCTCCACCTGGTCCACCCGGATGTGGCTGGTGCGCACCTCGCGCTGCAGGGGGTGGCCCTCGATGTCGGTGACCGTGAATCCGTCGCGGGTGAGCTCGACGAAGTCGCCGTCGGTCAGGTCCACCAGCTCCTGGGTGACCGGCACCAGGGCGGCGGCGTCGGAGGCCAGGAAGTGCTCGCCGACACCCACCCCCAGCAGCAGCGGACTGCCCTTGCGGGCGGCCACCAGCCGGCCGGGATCGGCGGCGTCCACCGCGGCCAGGGCGTAGGCCCCGCGCAGGCGGCCGGCCGCCCTGCGCAGGGCGTCCAACAGGCCGGCGCCGCGGCTCAGCTCGCGGTGGAGCAGGAAGGGGATGGTCTCGGAATCGGTCTGCGAGGCGAAGGTGTAACCGTCCGCCTCCAGCTCGGCGCGCAGCTCGGCGTGGTTCTCGATGATGCCGTTGTGCACCACCGCCACCCGGTCCTCGGCCACGTGCGGGTGGGCGTTGTCCGGGGAGGGGATGCCGTGGGTCGCCCAGCGGGTGTGGGCGATGCCGGTGGTGCCGCTCACCCCGGCCCCGGCCAGCTCGGCCTCGAGCGCGGCCACCTTGCCCTGGCAGCGGCGGCGCACCAGGCCGCCGGAGTCCGTCACCACCAGCCCGGCGCTGTCGTAGCCGCGGTATTCCAGGCGCGACAGGCCCTCCAGCAGGACCGGGACCATGTTGCGCTCGCCGACGCCGCCGATGATGCCGCACATCAGCCGTCCCCCCGTTCCGGCTCGCGCTCCTCGGGCCGCTTCCAGTCGTGGCGGGTGACCGGCTTGACCCGCGTCAGGGTCAGGGCGTGCGCCGGGGCGTCCCTGGTGATGGTGGAGCCGGCGCCGATGGTGGCACCCTCGCCCACGGTCACCGGCGCCACCAGCTGTACCGCCGAGCCGATGAAGGCCCCCGCACCGATGACGGTGCGGTGCTTGCGGTGACCGTCGTAGTTGCAGGTGATGGTGCCGGCGCCCAGGTTGGCCCCGGCGCCCACCTCGGCGTCGCCCACGTAGGACAGGTGGTTGGCCTTGACCCCCGGGTGCAGGTGGGCGTTTTTGGTCTCCACGAAATTGCCTACCCGGGCACCGTCATCGAGAACGGTGCCGGTGCGCAAGCGGGCGAAGGGCCCCACGCTGGCCCCGGGCCCCACCACCGCGCCGTCGATGTGGCTGTAGGCCTCGATCACCGCGCCGGCGGCCACACGGCAATCCCGCAGCACGCAGCCAGGGCCGACGCGGGCGCCCTCGCCGAGCACCACCTCGCCCTCGAACTGGCAGCCGGGGTCGATCACCACATCCCTGGCCGGCTCCACCCGGCCGTAGACGGCGGTCCGTGCCGGATCGCGCAGGGTCACGCCGGCCGCCATCAGGGCCTCGGCCGAACGCCGCTGGAAGGCGGCCTCCACCGCGGCCAGCTGGGACCGGTCATTGACCCCCCGGACCTCGTCCGGATCCGGCACCCGGTGGCCGCGAACCCCTCCTTCGGCGGCGGCCATGGCCACCACGTCGGTGACGTAGTACTCGCCCTGGGCGTTATCGGCGGTGAGGCCCTGGAGCCAGGGCCCCAGGCGTGGTCCCCGGACGGCGATGATGCCGGTGAAGGCCTCGCCGATGGCCCGTTCCTCCGCGGTGGCGTCCTTCTCCTCGCGGATGCCTGCGACCCGCCCCTGGTCGTCGCGCAGGACGCGGCCATAGCCGGCCGGATCCTGGGGGTGGCTGGTGAGGATGCCGACCTCCGCCTCGCCGCCGGACAACGCGGTCAGCCAGTCGCTCAGGGTTTCGCCGCGCAGCAGGGGGACATCGGCGTTGAGCACGACCACCCAGTCGGCCTGGCCGAACCCGGGTCCGGCCCGCCGCACGGCGTCGCCGGTTCCGAGCTGCTCGGGCTGCTCCACGAAGACCACGTCCTCGGCGCCGAGGCGGTCCCTGACCGCCTCGGCGCCGTGGCCGACCACCACCCGGATGGCTGACGGCGCCAGGGCGCGGGCGGCCTCCACGACGTGGGCCAGCATCGGCCGCCCACCGACCTCGTGGAGGACCTTGGGCAGGCTCGAGCGCATGCGGGTCCCCTGGCCGGCGGCCAGGATCACCACCTCGACCTTCATACGGGCTTCCCCTCGCAAAAAGGAAGGGGGCGGCCTGCCGGCCGCCCCCGATTCCCTGTGCCGGCCGCGGCCGGCGCCTGCGCCGCTGCCGGATGCATCAGGCCTGGGCCCGCTCCCGGTGACGGCGATAGACGCGCAGGCGGGCGGTGGCCTCGAGCAGCTCGGCCTTGGCCTGTGCCAGCTCCATGTCGGAGGTGCGTTCCTCCAGGGCCTGCTCGGCCCGGCGCTTGGCGGCCTCGGCCTCGGCGGCGTCGATGTCGGGTGCCCGCTCGGCGGTGTCGGCGAGGATGGTCACCACCGACGGCTGGACCTCGAGGAAGCCGCCGGATACGAACAGCACCTCCTCGTCCTTGCCCTCGTGCTGGATGCGCACCTCGCCGGGCTGGAGCCGGGTAACGAGGGGCGAATGGCCGGGCATGATGCCGACCTCGCCCTCAACCGCCGGGGCGGTCACCATCTCGCTCTTGCCGGAATAGATCTCCCGGTCGGCACTCACCACATCGACGTGGATGGTCATTCCCATTGTGCCTCTCTCCCTGGGCATCATAGCCCGAAACCGGCGGCCGGGGGCAATCCCCGGCCGGCTCCGGGACCGTATGGCTTAGCTGGCCTTCTTGAGGGAGTTGGCCTTCTCGACCGCCTCGTCGATGGTGCCGACCATGTAGAAGGCCTGCTCCGGCAGCTCGTCGTACTCGCCGTCGACGATGCCCTTGAAGCCGCGGATGGTCTCCTGCAGGGAGACGTACTTGCCGGGCGCCCCGGTGAACACCTCGGCCACGAAGAACGGCTGCGACAGGAAGCGCTGGATCTTGCGGGCGCGCGCCACGGTCAGCTTGTCTTCCTCGGACAGCTCGTCCATGCCCAGGATGGCGATGATGTCCTGGAGCTCCTTGTACCGCTGCAACACCTCCTGCACCCGGCGGGCGGTGTCGTAGTGGTCCTGCCCGATGATCTGCGGGTCCAGCTGGCGGCTGGTGGAGTCCAGCGGGTCCACCGCGGGGTAGATGCCCAGCTCGGCAATGGAGCGGGCCAGCACCACGGTGGCGTCCAGGTGGGCGAAGGTGGTGGCCGGGGACGGGTCGGTCAAGTCGTCCGCGGGCACGTAAACGGCCTGGAAGGAGGTGATCGAACCGGTCTTGGTGGAGGTGATGCGTTCCTGCAGAACACCCATCTCTTCCGCCAGGGTCGGCTGGTAACCTACCGCGGAGGGCATGCGACCCAGCA
>DATFLO010000152.1:0-4594 GCA_035267605.1 Gammaproteobacteria bacterium | reverse complement strand
CGGCCCAGTCCCGCCGATTTAAGAAATAACGCGGCGGCGCTTTAGCGGCGACCGCGCAGCGACTGAGGCATATCAAGTGGATAGGTGAAGGAGCGAGCAGTGCGCAACGCCGCAGATGGCCTCCGCAGCAGTTTTTCAACGCCCTGCTAGGCCGCACCGGGTCGGACCGGCGTCATTCCGGCGGCACCCCGGCGGTGTGGCGCAGATCCCGGGCGATGGCCGCGGAATCCAGCTGCCCGGAGGTGTCCACCCGCACCGCCAAAGGCCCCTCCTCGGCCCCCAACGGATCCTGGTGGGCGAGCTGGCTGTCGAGGACGGCCTCGTCGGCGTCGGAGGGATTGCCGCCAGCCGCGGAGCGCTCGCGGATCCAGCGGCGGATGTCCGCCTCCGGGGCCTCCAGGGCCAGGATGGCGAAGGGCACGCCGAGCTTCCCGGCCAGCTCGCGGGCGGCGCGCCGGCGGTCGGCGCGCAGGAAGGTGGCATCCAGCAGCACCGGGAAGCCCGCCGCCAGCACTGGCCGCGCCTGCGCCAGCAGGCGGTCGTAGGTGCGGTCCGACAGCTCGGGGCCGTAGATGCCCTCGCCCACGCCGGCCGCCCCCGACGCCTCCGCCGCCATCCCCGCCAGCCGCTTGCGCTCCACGTCCGAGCGGATGCGCACCCCGCCCAGCTCGGCCAGCACCGGCTCCGACACCAGGCTCTTGCCCACCCCGGTCACGCCGCGGGCGATCACCAGCATGGCGCGGTCGCCGCGCGCCGCGTCATCGGCCAGGCGCAGGTAGCGCGCCGCGCGGCTGCGCAGCGTGTCGGCCTCCTCGCCGGCCGTCTCCGCCGCCTGCAGCGCCGCCACCTTGGCCCGCACCAGGGCGCGGTACACGGTGTAGAAGGGCAGCAGGCGCACCCCGGCGTAGTCCCCGGTGCGCTCCAGGTAGGCATTCAGGAAATGGGTACCCAGGTCGCGCCGCTCGCGAATCTGCAGGTCCATCCACGTGAAGGCGATGTCGGCCATGCAATCGGTGAAGCGCAGGCCGGGATCGAACTCGATGGCGTCGAAGGGCACCAGCTCGTCCTCGCGCAGGACCAGGTTGGCCAGGTGCAGGTCGCCATGGCCCTCGCGCACCCGGCCGGCCTCGCGTCGCCCGGCGAACAGCTCGCGCTGCTGGTCGAGGAAACCGGTGACCCAGCCGGCCACCGCCTCGAAGCGCTCCGCCTCGCCCGCCAGGGCGTCCAGCTCGGCGCGCAGCTGCGCCAGGTTGGCCTCCTGGTTCGCGCGCACCGCAGCATAGGTGCCGTAATCCGCCGCCGCCGGCGGTTCCGCCGCGCCCTCGTGCAGGTCCGCCACCCGCCGGCCGAGGCCCCGCAGGTGGCCGGCCGTCAGCTCGCCGCGCTGCAGGCAGCGGTCGGCCCGCCGTGCGGGATCGAACTGGGCCATGCGCACCACATACTCGAACGCCTCGCCGTCGCCGTTCACAACCGGATCCTCGGGGCTTCCGGTCACCGGCCACACGGCCAGGTACAGATCCGGAGCCGTGCGCCGGTTGAGGCGCAGCTCCTCCTCGCAGGCCTGGCGGCGACGGTCGAGGGTGGAAAAGTCCAGGAAGCCGAGGTCGAGGGGCTTTTTGACCTTGTAGGCGAACGCCCCGGTGAGCAGGACGTAGGAGATGTGGGTCTCCACCACCGTCACGTCCTCGACGGGGTGGGGGTAGCGGGCGGGGTCGGTCAGGGCGCGGACCAGGGGCGGCCAGTGGGCTTCCATGAAAAAACCTCGGCGGCAGTTCTAAGTGTTAAGTGGTTAAGTTTTAAGGGACCGCATGCGTCGGCTGACTTGCTTAAAACTTAAAACTTTAAACTTAAAACTCCGGGCCGCCGACGGCGGCCCGATCAGGCCCGCAGGTCCGGGGCCAACGGCACGTCGGCGAGCGCCTCCAGAAGATCCGCGTGCAGCTCCGGATTGGCCGCCACCAGCGAGCGGGTTTTGCCCTCGGGCTTGTTGAACACCACCTGTGCGCCGTCCTTCTCGGTGGCGCGGCCGCCGGCCGCCTGCACCAGGTAGACCCCGGCGCAGATGTCCCACTCGCAGCGCGGGGTCAGGGTGTAGAACACGTCCACCTGGCCGGCGGCCACCAGGGCCAGCTTGTAGGCCACCGAACCGATGGGCCGCAGGTGCATGGTGGCGGCCACCTCGTCGAACTCACCGCGCTTGTACTCGCTGGCGCTCACCGCCACCGTCGCCGCCGCCCGGAAGCGCTGGTCGCTCACCGCCGTCTCGGTGCCCATGTAGGTGACCGGGGCGCCCTCGGCCCCGGCGATCATCTCCATGGTGGCCGGGTTGTAGACCACCCCCAGCTTGGGCACGCCGTTGTGCACCAGCCCCACGGCGATGGAGAACTCGGGGGTCTGCTCCAGGAATTCCTTGGTGCCGTCGAGGGGATCCACCACCCAAACCCATTCCTTATCCAGGCGCGTCTTGTCGTCCACCGTCTCCTCGGACTGCCAGCCGCACTCCGGGCACAGCCCCAGCAGGCGCTCGCGCAGGAGCTTGTCGGCGGCCAGATCGGCCAGGGTCACGGGATCGTCGGTGCCCTTCTCCCAGGCCTGGTTGCCCCCCCCCTGGTACTGCATGACCTCGCGCCCGGCGGCCTTGACCGCCTCCTTGACCTCCGCCAGGAGGTCAGGCAGCTGCTGTTCGTGCACGAATTACTCCTTAAAAAACAAGTTTTAAGTTTTCAGTGTTCAGTTTTCAGTAAAGGCAAACGGCAACAGCCGCAGCGGCGCAGGCAACAAGCTCAAATATCCGCCTTTGCCGTCCCTTAAAACTTAAAACTGCAAACTGAAAACTGCCGTTACTGCCCCGCCACCGTCATCTCGCCGATGAGCACCGACGGGCTGGAGATGTTGCCGCGCAATTCCAGGTCGCTGCCCACCGCCGCGATGCCGGCGAACATGGCCTTGAGGTTGCCGGCGATGGTGATCTCCTCCACCGGGTAGGCGATGGCGCCGTCCTCCACCCAGAAGCCGGCGGCGCCGCGCGAGTAGTCGCCGGTGACGCCGTTGACGCCGAAGCCGATGAGCTCGGTCACCAGCAGGCCGGTGCCCATCTGGCGCAGGAGCTCGTCGGGGGTCTGCCCGCCCGGTTCCAGGTAGAGGTTGTGCACGCCGCCGGCATGGCCGGTGGTCGCCAGGCCGAGCTTGCGCGCCGAGTAGCTGTCCAGGCAGTAGCCGGTGAGCACGCCGTCATCCACCAGGTTGCGCTCTTGGGTGGCCACGCCCTCGCCGTCGAAGGGGGCGCTGCCCAGGCCTCGCGGCCGGTGGGGCTCCTCGCGCACGGTGATGCCGGGCGTGAAGATCCGCTCGCCGGCGGCGTCCACCAGGAACGAGCTGCCGCGGTAGAGATTGGAGCCGCGCACCGCCGACACCAGGTGACCCAGCAGGCTGGCCGCCACCGGCGCCTCGAAGGCCACCGGGACCTTGGCGGTGCTCACCGGCCGGGCGCCCAGGCGCCGCACGGTGCGCTCGCCGGCGCGCCGGCCCACCGCCTCGGCGTCCTCCAGGTCATCCAGCTCGCGCGCGGTGGCGAACCAGTAGTCGCGCTGCATGCCGGCGTCGTCGCTGGCCACCACCGCGGCGGAGATGCCGAAGCGAGTGCCGGTGTAGCCGCCCAGGAAGCCGTGGCTGTTGGCGTAGACCAGGGTCCCGCGCCCCCACTCGAACTCGCCGCCCTCCGAGTTGCTGATGCGGCCGTCCACCGCGCGCGCCGCCGCCTCGCAGGCACGGGCGCGCTCGATGGCGGCCTCCGGCTCGATCTCGGCGGGATGGTCAAGGTCGAGGTCGGGGATGTCGGTGGCCAGTTGGTCGGGATCCGCCAAGCCGTTGGCCGGATCGGGCGAGGTCCGCCGCGCCAGGGCGCAGGCCTTCTCGGCAGCCGCTTCCAGGGCCGCCTCGGAGAAGTCCGTGGTGGTGGCGCTGCCCCTGGCGCCGCCGATGTAGGCGGTAACGGTGGCGCCCTTGTCGCGGTGGTACTCCAGGGTGTCCACCTCGCCCAGGCGGACCGCCGCGGTCAGGCCCGAGGCGGCCTGGATGCCGGCCTCGGCCTGGTCGGCGCCGTGGGCCTCGGCGCGCTCCAGCAGCTGCCGGGCGATGTTCTCGTTGCCGCGCTCGGCGCTCATTGGGTGCCTCCCACGGTCAGGTCGTTGATGAGCATGGTGGGCTGCCCCACCCCCACCGGCACCGACTGGCCCTCCTTGCCGCAGGTGCCGATGCCGGTGTCCAGGGCCTTGTCGTTGCCCACCATGGCCACCCGGGTGAGCACGTCGGGGCCGTTGCCGATGAGGGTGGCGCCCTTGACCGGCGTGGTGATCCTGCCCTTCTCGACCAGGTAGGCCTCGGAGGCGGAGAACACGAACTTGCCGGAGGTGATGTCCACCTGGCCGCCGGAGAACTGGGTGGCGTAGATGCCCTTGTCCACCGAGGCGATGATCTCGCCGGGATCGTAGTCGCCGTTTTCCATGTAGGTGTTGGTCATGCGCGGCATGGGGCGGTGGGCGTAGGACTCGCGGCGGCCGTTGCCGGTGGGTTCCACCCCCATGAGGCGGGCGTT
>DATFLO010000151.1:0-25064 GCA_035267605.1 Gammaproteobacteria bacterium | reverse complement strand
CCTTGAGTCGTCCACCCACGATGCGGATGCCGTCCGCACGCGGTTCAGCGCTCACCCCCAACGCCTGCAATCCTTGCGCCATGACCTGGATGCGGTCGCTCTCCTTGACCCGCAGCTCGGCCGCCTCGCGCAGCACGGTGCGGCCCTCGGCGGCTGCGGCCGCCACGAACAGCACCGGGAACTCGTCGATGGCCAGCGGGACCAGCTCGGGCGGGATGTCGATGCCGCGCAGGCTGCCCCCGCGCACCTCCAGATCGGCCACCGGCTCGCCGCCGAGGGTCCGCGGATTGGCCTCGCGGATATCCGCGCCCATGGCCTGCAGGATGTCGAGCGCGCCACGCCGGGTGGGATTGGTGCCCACCGCCTCGAGGGTGAGCTCGGCGCCCGGGGTGATGGCCGCCGCCACCAGGAAGAAGGCCGCCGACGAGAGGTCCCCGGGCACCGCCAGCTCCGTTGCCGCCAGGCGGCCGCCGCCGTCGACGCAGACGGTGGCGCCGTCGCGGCGCACCGGATAGCCGAAGGCGGCCAGCATGCGCTCGGTGTGGTCGCGGGTGGGGGCCGGCTCGGTCACGCAGGTCTCGCCCTCGGCATAGAGGCCGGCCAGGAGCAGGGCCGACTTCACCTGGGCCGAGGCCACCGGAAGGCGGTAGTGGATGCCGTGCAGGCTGGCGGCGGGACGGATGCGCAGGGGCGGCCGACCGCCCTCCCCCTGCGCCTCGACGGCCGCGCCCATGCGGGCCAGGGGTTCGGTAACCCGCCCCATGGGCCGGTTGCACAGGCTGGCGTCGCCGGTGAGGGTGGCGGCGAAGGCCTGGCCGGCCAGCAGCCCCGCCATCAGGCGCATGGAGGTGCCGGAGTTGCCCATGTCCAGGGGCCCGTCGGGGGCCCGAAGACCGCGCAGGCCGACGCCGTCGACGCGCACATTGCCGCCGGCGTCGGGGCCCTCGATGGTGACCCCCATGCGCCGGAAGGCGGCCAGGGTGGCCAGGCAGTCCTCGCCGGCCAGGAAGCCGGTGATGCGGGTCTCGCCCTCGGCCAGGGCGCCCAACATCACCGCCCGGTGGGAGATGGACTTGTCCCCGGCCATCCGCACCCGGCCGCGCACCGTACCGCCCCGGGCGATCAGGCGGTCATCCGTGCTCCGGGTCATGGTCCCCCTCCGGGCGGCGGCGGGCCGGCAGGCCGCGCCGGCGGGCGCGGGCCTCGTTGAAGGCCGCTTCCAGGGCGGCGCCGTCGCCGGCCTCGATGGCGGCGCGCAGGCTGCCGAGCTGGCTCTCGAATCGATCGATCATGGCAAGCAGGGCCTCGTGATTGGCCAGGGCGATGTCCCGCCACATCACCGCGTCGCTGCCGGCGATGCGGGTCAGGTCGCGAAAGCCGCCGGCGGCGAAGCGCTCCAGGGAATCGCATTCCGGCAGGGCGCCGAAGGTCTGAATCAGGGCGTAGGCGAGCATGTGCGGCAGGTGGCTGGTGACCGCCAGGACCCGGTCGTGCTCCGCCGGCGACATGGTCACCACCTCGCTGCCCAGGGCCTGCCAGGCGGCGCTCAGACGCCCCACCGCCCATTCCGGAGTATCCGCCACCGGGGTCAGAACACAGAAGGCGCCGGCGAACAGCCCCGGCACCGCTGCCTCCACCCCGGAGTCCGCGGTCCCGGCGATGGGGTGGCCGCCGACGAAGGCCGCGCCGGCCCCGAGGATGCGTTCGGCGTCGGCCTGCACCGAGCCCTTGACGCTGCCGACGTCGGTCACCAGGGCCTCCTCGGCCAGGGCCGGCCGGATCGACTCCAGGACGTCGGCAAAGCGCCCCACCGGAACCGCCACCACCACCAGATCGGCCCCGGCCACCCCCTGGGCCGGATCGGTCTCGCCGCGGTCGATCAGGGCCCGCTCCAGCGCCCGCTCCAGCCTCGCGGCCTGCGGCTCCACCCCCACCACCTCGGCGGCCACGCCGTGCCGGCGCAGCGCCCAGGCCAGGGAGCCGCCGATGAGGCCGACGCCGATGACGGCGGCGCGGTTAAATAGGGGGGTATTCGACAAATCGGGTACCGGGTGGGGAGTGTTCAGTGTTCAGTGTTCAGTGTTCAGTGTTCAGTGTTCAGTGTTCAGTGGTTTAGACCGGGGCGAGGCGAAAGTTCCGGAATTGTAAAAATCCCATCACCCTGAACCGGTGACTATCGCCGTTACTGAAAACTTCAAACTGAACACTGAACACTTCGCTTTCATGCCTTCGGATAACACCCGAGCACCTTCACCGCCCCGCCGCCCTCCCGGACCCCGGCGAGCGCTTCCTGCACCGCTTCGTCGTCGCAGTGGCCGTCGAGGTCGAGGAAGAACACGTAGTCCCACAGGGTATCGCGCGCCGGGCGGGAGACGATCTTGGTGAGGTTGACCCCGGCCTCGGAGAAGGGCTCCAGCATGTGCAGCAGGCTGCCCGGCCGGTTGGGGCCCGAGACCAGCACCGAGGTCTTGTCGCTGCCGGAGGCCCCGGCGGCCTGGTGGCCCACCACCACGAAGCGGGTGGTGTTCTCGGGGTCTTCCTCGATACCGGCGGCCAGCACCGGCAGGCCGTAATGCTCGGCGGCGGCGGCCCCGGCCACCGCCGCGGCCCCGGCCTCGTCAACGGCGCGCCGGGCGGCCTCGGCGTTGGAGGCCACCTCCACCCACTCGGCGTCGCCCAGGTTGGCGGCGAGCCACTCGCGGCACTGGGCCCGCGTCTGCGGGTGGAGGTAGAGGCGGCGGATGGCGCCCACGGACCCGGCGTGGCTCATCAGGTGGTGCTCGATGCGCAGGGCCACCTCCCCGCACACCTGCAGCGGGGTGTTCATGAGGGCGTCGAGGGTGGCGTTGACGGCCCCCTCGGTGGAGTTCTCCACCGGCACCACGCCATAGTCCGCCTGGCCGGCGTCCACCGCCCGGAACACCTCGCCGATGGTGGCCACCGGCACCTCCTCCACCGCGTGGCCGAAGTGGACCTGCACCGCGGCATGGGTGAAGGAGGCCTCGGGGCCCAGGTAGGCCACCCGCAGCCGGCGTTCCAGGGACAGGCACGAGGACATGATCTCGCGGAAGATGCGGGCCATGTCCTCGGCCGGGAACGGGCCCTGGTTGCGCTCGGCCACCCGGCGCAGGATCTGCGCCTCGCGCTCGGGGCGATAGAAGGGCCCGCCGCCCGCCTCCTTGAGGCGGGCGATCTCCAGCACCTGGGCGGCGCGCCGATTGATCAGGGCCTGGATCTCGTTATCCAGGCGGTCGATCTCGGCGCGCAGCCTGTCCTGGCGGGCATCCTCGCCCGTGCCCGGTTCGCCCGGGCGCTCGTCGTCCTTGCCGCTCACGGCGACCTCCGCCTCCGCCGGTTCCCCGTTCGGAACCGAGCCTGCCACGAACAGGGCCGGACCACCAGGGTCCGGCCCGGACTACCGCCGACCATGCCGCGCGGGCCGGCTACAGATTCACCTCGCGCACCTCGAGGATGTTCTCCTCGCTGGCGATCTTGTTGAGCACGTCCTCGGGCACCGGCTGGTCCACGCTGATGAACGAGATGGCCTGGCCCTTGGGGGCCTCACGGCCGAGCATGAAGCCGCCGATGTTGACGCCGGCCTCGCCCAGGGCGGTACCGATGCGGCCGATCAGGCCCGGCTCGTCGCGGTTGGCCATGTAGATCAGGCGGCCGTCGGGCACCAGCTCCAGCTCGACGCCGTTGAGCTCCACCACCCGCGGGGTACCGTGCACCAGCACGCCGTCGATGGTCCAGGAGCGCTTCTCGGTGGCCAGGGTCACGCGGATGCGGCTGGTGAACTCGTCCGCCTGCTTCTTGGTGGTCTCGCTGACCTTGATCTCGCGCTGCTCGGCCAGCAGGGGCGCGTTCACCAGGTTCACCGAATCGGGCAGGATCGGGTCCAGCACGCCCTTGAGGATGGTGGTGGTGATGGGCTTGTGGTTCAGGCTCGACACCTCGCCGGCGTACTCGATATCCACCCGCTTCAGGCCGCCCTCGGCCAGCTGGCCGAGGATGGAGCCCAGGCGCTCGCCCAGGTTGAGGTAGGGCTGCAGCAGCGGCATCTCCTCCTCGTCCACCGAGGGGATATTGACCGCGTTCTGGATGATGCCCTTGTTCAGGTAGTCGGCGATCTGCTCGGCCACCTGCACCGCCACGTTGACCTGGGCCTCCTCGGTGGAGGCGCCCAGATGCGGGGTGCAGATGAAGTTGTCGTGCTTGAGCAGCGGATGGTCCTCGCCCACCGGCTCCTCCTCGAACACGTCGAGGGCGGCGCCGCGGATCTTGCCTTCGGACAGCGCCCGGTCCAGCGCGGCCTCGTCCACCACCCCGCCGCGCGAGGCGTTCACCAGGATGGCGCCCTCCTTCATCTTGTCGAAGGCGGCGTCGTTGACCAGGTGCTTGGTGGCGTTGGTCAGCGGCGTGTGGATGGTCATGAAGTCGGCGCGGGCGAACAGGTCGTCCAGCTCCACCAGCTCCACGCCCAGGTCGTCGGCGCGCTCCTGGGAGATGAAGGGGTCGTAGGCGATCACGCGCATCTTCAGGCCGTGGGCGCGCTCGATCACCAGCGAGCCGATGTTGCCGGTGCCGATCACGCCCAGGGTCTTCTGGTAGAGCTCGACGCCGCCCCACTTGGTCTTCTCCCAGCGCCCGGCCTTCATGGAGGCGGTGGCCTGCGGGATGTTGCGCGCGGCGGACACCATCAGGGAGAGGGCGTGCTCGGCCGTGGTCACCGTGTTGCCGAAAGGCGTGTTCATGACGATCACGCCCTTCTGCGAGGCGGTCGGGATGTCGACGTTGTCGACGCCGATGCCGGCGCGGCCGATCACCTTGAGGTTGTCGGCGGCCTCGATGATCTCCTTGGTGGCCTTGGTGGCCGAGCGGATGGCGAGGCCGTCGTACTCGCCGATGATCTCGGCGAGCTCCTCGGGCGCGAGGCCGGTCTTCACGTCGACGTCGATGCCGTGCTCCTGGAACACGGCCTCGGCCTTGGGCGACATCTTGTCGCTGATCAGAACCTTGGGCATGGGTGGGCCTACCTTGTTTTCGGGTTCAGCGTGAGGGGACAGGGGCAGGACGCGGGAGCGGGGCGGCCGCCCGGCGGGGCGAGCGCCCGTGCCCTTGCGTCCCGCGCCTCACCGCTTAGGCGTTGCGCTTCTCGAAGTCGCGCATGAAGTCGATCAGGGCGTCGACGCCCGCCTCGGGCATGGCGTTGTAGATGGAGGCGCGCATGCCGCCCACGGAGCGGTGGCCCTTCAGGGTCTTGAGGCCCTGCTTGGACGCCTCCTCGAGGAAGGTGGCGTCGAGGTCCGGCTTGGCCAGGGTGAACGGCACGTTCATGTAGCTGCGGTCCTCGGGGGTCACCGGGGACTGGTAGAAGTCGCTGCCGTCGATGGCGTCGTACAGCTTGCCCGCCTTGCGCTGGTTGGTCTCGGCCATGGCGGACAGGCCGCCGTTGTCCTTGAGCCACTTGAACACCAGGCCGGCGATGTAGATGCCGTAGGTGGGCGGCGTGTTGAACATGGACTCGGCGTCCACGTGGGTCTTGTAATCAAGCATGGTCGGGCACCAGTCGACGGCGTGGCCGACCAGGTCGTCGCGCACAATGACGATGGTCAGGCCGCTCGGCCCGATATTCTTCTGCGCCCCGGCGTAGATGACGCCGAACCGGGAGACGTCGATGGGGCGCGACAGGATGTCGGAGGACATGTCGGCCACCAGCGGTACGTCGCCGGTCTCCGGGATGTAGTGGAACTCGGTCCCGAAGATGGTGTTGTTGGTGGTGATGTGGCAGTAGGCGGCGTCGGGGTCGAGATTCAGCTGGTCCTGCTTGGGGATCCAGGTGAAGTTCTCGTCGGCGGCGGAGGCGGGGACGCTGACCTGGCAGTAGCGCTTGGCCTCGGCGATGGCCTTCTTGGACCAGCTGCCGGTGTTGACGTAGTCCGCCTTGTCCTTGCCGCGCAGCAGATTGAAGGGCACCGCGGCGAACTGGGAACTGGCGCCGCCCTGCAGGAACAGCACGCGGTAGTTGTCGGGAATGGCCATCAATTCGCGGAGGTCGGCTTCGGCCTGGTCGATGATGGACTGGAACTCGGAGCCGCGGTGGCTCATCTCCATCACCGACATGCCCGAACCGTGCCAGTCCAGGATCTCCTCGCCCGCCTGGCGCAGGACGGCCTCGGGCAGCATGGCGGGACCGGCGCTGAAATTGAATACTCGGCTCATCGACTACTCCGCGCAATGAATGGAAGCGGATATTCTATCGAAATCCCGGCCTCCGTTTAAGCCTTGCCTAATGCAGACCCGGGCTCAGCCCTCGTCCTCGTCGGTGTCGGCGCCCGATTCCTCGACGCGCTCGGCCCCCACCACCCATTCCTCGGCACCCAGGCCGATCAGGCGCACCCCCTGGGTGTTGCGGCCCTGGCGGGAGATGCCCTCCACCGGCGTGCGAATGAGGGTTCCCTGAGAGGTCACCAGCATGACCTCGTTATCCGGCTTGACCAGGCGCAGGCTGACCACCTCGCCGTTGCGCTGGGAGGTCTTGATGGTGAGCACGCCCTGGCCGCCGCGGCTCTGCACGCGGTAGGCGTTGGGGCTGGTGCGCTTGCCGTAGCCGTTGGCGGTGACGGTCAGCACCTCCCAGCCCGGGCGCACCACCTGCAGGGCGATCAGGCGATCCTCGGCGCCCATGGCGATGCCGCGCACGCCGCGGGCATTGCGCCCCATGATGCGCACCTCCTGCTCCGGGAAGCGGATGGCCTTGCCGGCGCTGGTGCCCATCAGCAGCTCTTCGTTGCCGTTGGTGAGCCGGGAGCCCACCAGCGACTCGCCGGCCTCCAGCTTGATGGCGATGATGCCGGCCTTGCGCGGGCGCGAGAAGTCCATCAGGTCGACGCGCTTGACCACCCCCTTGGAGGTGGCCATGACCACGTAGCGGCCCTCCTCGAAGCGGTCCACCGGCAGCACGGTGGTGATGCGCTCGTCGCGGTCCAGCGGCAGCAGGTTGACGATGGCCTTGCCGCGGGCGGTGCGGCCCGCCTCCGGCAGCTCGTAGACCTTGAGCCAGTAGACCTTGCCGGCGTCGGAGAAGCACAGCACGTACTGATGGGTGGAGGCCACGAACAGGCGCTCCACGAAGTCCTCGGCGTCGCGCGTGGTGGTGGCCGCCTTGCCCTTGCCGCCGCGCCGCTGCGCCCGGTAGCCGGACAGCGGCTGGCGCTTGATGTAGCCGGCGCGGGTGAGGGTGACCACCATGTCCTCCTCGGCCACCAGATCCTCCAGGGTCAGCTCGGCGGCCGCCTCCTGGATCTCGGTCCGCCGGGCGTCGGCGAAGCGCTCGCGGATCTCCACCAGCTCGTCGCGGATGACGCTCATCAGCCGGGTCTCGGAGCGCAGGATGTCGAGCAGGTCGTCGATCTTGTCGAGGATCTCCTCGAACTCCCCCACCACCTTGTCGCGCTCCAGGCCGGTGAGGCGGTGCAGGCGCATATCGAGGATCGACTGCGCCTGCTCCGGGGACAGCCTGTAGCCGCCCTCCACCAGCCCCAGGCCCTCCTCGGCGCCGCCGCGGGACTCGGCCGCCCGGCGCACCAGGTGCTCCACCCCGCCGGGCTCCCACACCCCGTCGCACAGCCGCTCCTTGGCGGTGGCCGGGTCGGGCGACTGGCGGATCAGGTCGATGACCGGGTCGAGGTTGGCCAGGGCGACGGCCAGGCCTTCCAGGGTGTGGGCCCGCTTGCGGGCCTGGCGCAGATCGAACAGGGTGCGCCGGGTGACCACCTCGCGGCGGTGGAGGATGAACGCCTCCAGCGCCTCCTTGAGGTTGAGGGTCTTGGGCTGGCCCTGGTCGAGGGCGATCAGGGTGATGCCGAAGACCGACTCCAGCTGGGTCTGCTTGTACAGATTGTTGAGGATGATCTCCGGCTCCTCGCCGCGCTTCACCTCGATCACCACGCGGATGCCGTCCTTGTCGGACTCGTCGCGCAGGTCGGCGATGCCGTCGATCTTCTTGTCGCGCACCAGGTCGGCGATCTTCTCCACCAGCCGCGCCTTGTTCACCTGGTAGGGCAGCTCGTGCACCACCAGCTTCTGGCGGCCCTTCTTGTCGGATTCGGTGCGCACCCGGCCGCGGATGCGGATGGAGCCGCGGCCGGTGCGGTAGGCCTGGCGGATGCCGGCGTAGCCGTTGATGATCCCGGCGGTCGGGAAATCCGGGCCGAGGATGTGGCCCATGAGGTCGTCCACCTCGACCTGCGGGTTGTCGATCAGCGCCAGGCAGCCGTCGATCACCTCGCCCAGGTTGTGCGGCGGGATGTTGGTGGCCATGCCCACGGCGATGCCGGCGGCGCCGTTGACCAGCAGGTTGGGGACGCGCGAGGGCAGCACGGTGGGCTCGGTCTCGGCGCCGTCGTAGTTGGCGACGAAGTCCACCGTCTCGCGGTCGATGTCGGTGAGCAGCTCGTGGGCGAGCCGGGCCATGCGCACCTCGGTGTAGCGCATGGCGGCGGCGTTGTCGCCGTCGATGGAGCCGAAGTTGCCCTGGCCGTCCACCAGCGGATAGCGCATGGTGAAGTCCTGGGCCAGGCGCACGATGGTGTCGTAGACAGCGGCGTCGCCGTGGGGGTGGTACTTACCGATGACGTCGCCGACCACGCGGGCCGATTTCTTGTAGGGCTTGTTCCAGTCGTTGTTGAGGGTATGCATGGCGTACAGGACCCGCCGATGCACCGGCTTGAGTCCGTCGCGGACATCCGGAAGCGCCCGCCCGACGATCACGCTCATGGCGTAATCGAGGTAGGACTGGCGCATCTCCTCCTCGAGGTTGACCGGCAGCATTTCCTTGGCAAACTCGGCCATGTACGCCTAACCCCCTGCTTGAAAGATCAAAAAAACATCCTAACCGCGCCGGCAACGGGGGTCAATAAAGGCGGGATTCTGGGTTTTTTGGAAACTGCAACCGCTATTCCCGATTAACCCACGAGAATCCCAAAACTTCTCAAGCCTGCTCCGCCCTTCCGCCCCGGACGGAGCGGAACCCGCTTGGCCCCGGGGGGCCCTTCGTTTTATGCTGACTGTTCAGCCTGCGAGCCACTGGAGGAATGCGCAATGAAGGAAAATGTGGGAACCGCCGACATGGTCATCCGGATTGTGGTCGGGATTATCCTGCTGGGCTTCGCCGTGGCCGATCCGGCCGGCAACTGGTGGGGCTGGATCGGTCTGATCCCGCTGATCACCGGCATCTTCCGCCGCTGCCCGTCCTACTACCTGATGGGCACCAACACCTGCGGCACGCCCAAGCAGACCTGACCCGGCCGGTTCGGCCCCGAAAGACCGGCCCCGTGTCGGCAGGGGCCCGTGTGCCCTTTTCTCCGCCCCCGCGAGCGGCTACCCTTAGGCGCCATCGCGCCACCCCGTCCCAGGAGCCCGTCCATGCCCGCCGTCGACCCAGGTGAGATCGACAAGTTCGAACAGCTGGCCGCGCGCTGGTGGGACCCGGAGGGCGAGTTCAAGCCCCTGCACCGCATCCAGCCGCTGCGCCTGGACTACATCCGCTCGGTGGTGGACCTGGCCGGCAAGCGGGTGCTTGACGTGGGCTGCGGCGGCGGCCTGCTGAGCGAGGGCCTGGCCGGATCCGGCGCCGAGGTCACCGGCCTCGAGCCCGGCGAGGGAGCGGTTGGCGCCGCCCGCGCCCACCTCGCGGAGAGCGGCCTGGAGGTGGACTACCGCCAGGCGGAGCTGGGCGGGTTCCTGGCGGAGAACCCCGAGCCCTTCGACGTCATCACCTGCATGGAGGTGCTCGAGCACGTCCCCGACCCGGCCGAGCTGGTGCGCCAGTGCGCCGATCTCCTCAAGCCCGGCGGCCTGCTGTTCTTCGCCACCCTCAACCGCACCCTGCGCTCCTACGCCATGGCCATCGTCGGCGCCGAGTACATCCTCGGCTGGCTGCCCAAGGGCACCCACGACTGGCAGCGCTTCATCACCCCGGGCGAGCTGTCGGACCACCTGCGCCACGCCGGCCTGCTGCCGCGCGACCTCCGGGGCATGGTCTTCAGCCCCCTGAGCAACAGCTTCCGCCTGGGCAGCGACGTGGCCGTGAACTACCTGGGCCATGCCCAGAAACCGAACGCCTGACCGCCCCATGAACCCGGATCTGGAGCGGCTCAACCCCTACCCCTTCGTGCGCCTGCGCGCCCTGTTCGAGGGCGTGGAGCCGCCGGCCGACCGCGACGCGGTCAACCTCGGCATCGGCGAGCCCAAGCAGGCGCCGCCCGGCTTCGTCCTGGACACCATCGACGCCCACCGCGGCGACTTCGCCCGCTACCCGCTCACCGGCGGTACCGCGGAGCTGCAGCGGGCCTGCGCCGACTGGGCGACCGCCCGCTTCGGTCTCGCCGACGACCTGCTCGAGCCCGGGCGCCACGTGATCCCGGTTAACGGCACGCGCGAGGCCCTCTACGGCATCGCCCAGGCAGTGGTGGGCGCCAAGCAGCGGCCGGCCATCGCCATGCCCAACCCGCTGTACCAGATCTACGAGGGCGCCGCCTTCATGGCCGGTGCCGAACCGGTCTACGTGGCCGTGGGCGACGACGGCCTGCCGGACTACACCGCCCTGCCCGAGGCGGTGCTGGAGCGCCTGGAGCTGGTCTACCTCTGCTCGCCGGCCAACCCCACCGGCGGCGTGCTCGACGAGGACGGCTACCGCGCCCTGTTCGAGCTGGCCGACCGCTATGACTTCGTGATCGCCGCCGACGAGTGCTACTCCGAGATCTACCCCGACGAGGCCGCGCCGCCTACCGGAATCCTGCAGGCCGCGGCGGAGGCCGGCCGCACCGGCTTCGAGCGCTGCCTGGCCTTCCACAGCCTGTCCAAGCGCTCCAACCTGCCGGGCCTGCGCTCCGGCTTCGTGGCCGGCGACCCGCAGCTCATCGCCGGCTTCCTGCAGCTGCGCACCTACATGGGCAACGCCAGCCCCCTGCCCCTGCAGGCCGGCGCCGCCGCGGCCTGGGCCGACGAGGAGCACGTGCGGGCCAACCGCGCCGCCTACCGCGAGCGCTTCGCCGCCGTCCTGGAGGTCCTGCAGCCGGCGCTGGATGTCGAGGCACCCGCCGGCGGCTTCTACCTGTGGCCGCGGGTGCCCGGCGGCGGCGAGGCCTTCGCCCGCGAGCTCTACGCCCGCGAGGCCATCACCGTGCTGCCCGGTGCCTACCTCGGCCGCGACACCGGCGACGGCAACCCCGCCGCCGAGCATGTCCGCATCGCCCTCGTCGACGAGGTGGAGCGGTGTGTGGATGCGGCGTGGCGCATTCGGGGGGTAGCGGAACAGTTTTAAGTTTTAAGTTTTAAGTTTTAAGTTTTAAGTTTTAAGTTTTAAGTTTTAAGTTTTGGATTGGAAAGAAAGCCAAAAATAGTTGCGATTCCCGGATTTTTTATTCTTTTTGGGTTTTGCCGTTACTTAACACTTAAAACTTAACACTTAAAACTTCCTTTCCCAGGAGCCCAACCATGCAAGACCTGAAATCGACCATCGAGGCCGCCTTCGAGCGCCGCGCCGAGATCACGCCGGACAACGTCGACCCCGAGACCTTCAAGGCGGTGGAGGCGGCCCTCGGCCTGCTCGACCGCGGCGAGGCGCGGGTGGCCGAGAAGTCCGGCGGCGAATGGGTGGTCAACGAATGGCTCAAGAAGGCCGTGCTGGTGTCCTTCCGCATCCACTCCAACCGCGTCATGCGCGGCGGCGAGACCCACTACTACGACAAGGTGCCGCTCAAGTTCGCCGAGTACGGCCAGAGCGACTTCGAGGACCAGGGCGCGCGCGTGGTGCCGCCGGCCGCCGTGCGCCGCGGCACCTACATCGCGCCGTCGGCGGTGCTCATGCCCTCCTACTGCAACATCGGCGCCTTTGTTGACGAGGGCACCATGGTCGACACCTGGGCCACCGTCGGCTCCTGCGCCCAGATCGGCAAGAATGTCCACATCTCCGGCGGCGCCGGCATCGGCGGCGTGCTCGAGCCGCTGCAGGCCAATCCGGTGATCATCGAGGACGAGGTGTTCATCGGCGCCCGCTCGGAGGTGGCCGAGGGGGTCATCGTCGAGGAAGGGGCGGTGCTGTCCATGGGCGTCTACCTGGGCCAGTCCACCCGCATCCTCAACCGCGCCACCGGCGAGATCCTCAAGGGCCGGGTACCGGCCAACTCGGTGGTGGTGCCGGGCACCATGCCCGCCTCCGACGGCAGCCACAGCCTCTACTGCGCGGTGATCGTCAAGCAGGTGGACGCCGGCACCCGGGCCAAGACCTCGGTCAACGAGCTGCTGCGGGACGCCTGAGATGACCGGCGAGGTCACCGAGCTGGCGCGCGAGCTGATCGCCGTCGCCAGCGTCACCCCCGACGACGGCACCGGCCAGGAGCCCCTGCGGGCGCGCCTGGCACCGCTGGGGTTCCGCCTGGAGGACATGGGTGAGGCCCAAGTGGCCAACCTCTACGCCCGTTTGGGGGATGCCGGCCCCGTGGTCGCCTTCGCCGGCCACACCGACGTGGTCCCCACCGGGCCGGAGGAGGACTGGCGCCACCCGCCGTTCACGCCGACGGTGGACGGCAATCTCCTTTACGGCCGCGGCGCCGCCGACATGAAGGGCTCGGTGGCGGCGTTCACGGTGGCGGTGGAGCGCTTCCTGGCCCGCCACCCCGAGCCCGCCGGCAGCATCGTCTTCCTCATCACCGGCGACGAGGAGGGCCCGGCGGTCCACGGCACCCCGGCCATGATCCGCCAGCTCCAGGCCCGGCAGGAAGACCTGGACTACTGCCTGGTGGGCGAGCCCTCGTGCTCCGAGCGCCTCGGCGACACGGTCAAGAACGGCCGCCGCGGCTCGCTCACCGGCGAGCTGGCCGTGCTGGGCACCCAGGGCCACGTGGCCTATCCGCACAAGGCCGACAACCCCATCCACCGCGCGCTCCCCGCCCTTGCCGAGCTGGTGGAGACCCAGTGGGACGCCGGCAACGCCTACTTCCCGCCCACCAGCTTCCAGATCCCCAACATCCAGGCCGGCACCGGCGCCCACAACGTCATCCCCGGCTCCCTGGACGTGCAGTTCAACTTCCGCTACTCCACCGAGTCCACCAAGGAATCGCTCAAGGACCGCGTCACGGAAATCCTCGACCGCCACGGCCTGCGCTTTGATCTGCACTGGCACGAAAACGGCGACCCCTTCCTCACCGAGCCCGGCCCGCTGGTCAACGCCCTGACCGAGAGCATCAAGGATGCCACCGGCCTGGAGACCCACCTGTCCACGGCGGGAGGCACCTCGGACGGCCGCTTCATCGCCCCCCTGGGCGTCCAGGTGGCCGAGTTCGGCCCCATCAACGCCACCATCCACCAGGTGGACGAGCACGTGGACGTGGCGGACCTGGAAAAGCTGGCGGAGATTTATGAGGGGGTGCTGGAGCGGTTATTGGGCGGGGACAGCGGGTAGGTTTCGATGGCCGGACCGGGACGGGCAAAAAGTTTTAAGTGTTAAGTCACACCAAAAACGGCAAACCTCTTTCCGCGGAAAGCTAGCACTCGGGAACTTTCAACATTTTTCCATCCAACTTAAAACTTAAAACTTAAAACTTAAAACTTAAAACTTAAAACTTAAAACTTAAAACTTAAAACTTAAAACTGCCGTCACCCGTCGAGAAGCACCTCCAACGCCCGATCGATCCGCCGCACCGGCTCCACGGTCAGCCCCGGCTGACCCAGGCCGTCCGCCGACGCGGCCGGGATCACCGCCCGCTCGAAGCCGAGCTTGGCCGCCTCGCGCAGGCGGTCTTCCATGCGCCCCACCGGGCGCACCTCGCCGCCCAGGCCCACCTCGCCCAGGATCACGGTCTTCTGCGGCAGCGCCCGCGAGCGCAGGCTGGACACCAGCGCCGCCGCCACCGCCAGGTCGCCGGCGGGCTCGGACAGATCCACCCCGCCCACCACGTTGACGAACACGTCCTGGTCGAACAGCGCCACCCCGGCGTGGCGGTAGAGCACCGCCAGCAGCAGCGACAGGCGCTCGCGCTCCACCCCCAGCGCCACCCGCCGCGGCTGGGTCAGGGGGCTCTCGGCCACCAGCGCCTGCAGCTCCACCAGCAGCGGCCGGCTGCCCTCCTGGGAGGCCACCACCGCCGAGCCGGGCACGGGCTCGGGGTGGTCGGACAGGAACAGCGCCGAGGGGTTGGCCACCGCCTCCAGGCCGCCCCCCGTCATGCGGAACACGCCCAGCTCGTTCATGGCCCCGAAGCGGTTCTTGATGGCCCGCACCAGGCGGTACTGCCCGCCCTGCTCGCCCTCGAAATAGAGCACCGTATCCACCATGTGCTCGAGCACCCTGGGGCCGGCCAGCGCCCCCTCCTTGGTGACGTGGCCCACCAGGCACAGCACCGTGCCGGTCTGCTTGGCGTAGCGCACCAGGCGCGCGGCGCACTCGCGCACCTGGGCCACCGATCCCGGGGCCGAGGACAGCGCGCCGTCGGCCACCGTCTGCACCGAATCCACCACCGCCAGCCCGGCGCCGGTCTCCTGCAGCCGGGCCAGGATGGTGTCCAGGTCGGTCTCGGCCAGCAGCTGCAGGGGCTTGTCCCGGACCCCGAGGCGCCCGGCGCGCTCGGCCACCTGGGCCGAGGATTCCTCGCCGGTGACGTAAAGTACCGAGTGGGATTCCGCCAGGCCGGCGGCCATCTGCAGCTGCAGGGTGGACTTGCCGACCCCGGGCTCGCCGCCGATGAGCACCGCCGCCCCGGGCACCAGGCCGCCGCCGAGGGCGCGGTCGAGCTCGTCGATGCCGGTGGTTATGCGGGCCTCGCCGCCGGGCCGGACCTCGGGCAGCGGCGTGGGCCGGCCACCGTGCAGACCGCTGCCCAGGGGTTTGGACTCCGGCTCGCCGCCGGCCTCCTCCACAAGGCTGTCCCACGCGCCGCAGTCGGGGCAGCGGCCGAACCACTTGGGCTGCTGGCCGCCGCACTCGCTGCAGGCGTAGACGGTCTTGGGCTTCTTGGCCATGGGCGGATTCTCCACAGGGGGCGCGGCGGAGCGCGATGGCAGCCGGGCCGGAAGCCCGGACGCCGCCTCTACCGGGCCCGGCGGGCGCTTCGGGTCACAGGCCGCCGGTGCTGGTGGGGACCGAGCCCATGATGTACTTGAGGTCCTCGTCGAAGAAGCGCAGTCCGGCACCCACGAAGGCCGAGCGGTATTGGTTGGAGAAGGCGTTGTGCACGCCGCCCTGCACGAACAGGTGGTCGTCCAGGAAGCTGTAGCGGGCCAGGAGGCGCGACTGCGGGCCGTCGAAGTTGTCGCCGCTGTTGCTGCCGCCGAAGTCCCACAGGTCCGCCGACAGCTCCAGCGAGCGGAACGGGTAGTAGCTCAGGCCCAGGCCGCCGGAGGTCTGCATCAGGCCGATGCGCCCGGACAGGCCGTAGTTGGGCCAGGTGCGGCCGAACATGAAGGTGAACTTGAGGTCGTTGCCGAACTCGCCGCTCTGGCCGTACAGGTCGTCGCCGGGCTGGGCGTCCTTGGCGGCGGATACCAGGCCGTCGGAAGTGACGCCGAGCAGGTAGTAGCGGGTGGGCCGGCTTTGCAGGCGCACGTTGAAATCGGTCTTGGCGGCGTGCTGGCGGGTCAGGTAGCGGGTGTCCATGGACACCGAGGTCTGCAGCCGCTGGACCCTCCCGGCGTACTCGCCCAGGCCGGAAACCGCCTGCTCCAGGTCGCGACCCACCTGCTTGTCGCTCACCAGCTTGCCCAGCGCGCCCTCGCCGTTGCGGATCTTGCCGGTGATCTCCTGAAGATTGTCCGAGATCTTGCTGATGTCCTCGTAGACCTTGCCGTCCTTGTACAGCTTGCCGATGGTGCCCCGGCCCTCGCGGATGTTGCCGGTGATCTCGGCGAGGTTGTCGGCGGTGTCGCTCAGCCGCCCCACCAGCCTGTCGAGGTCCTGGCGGTTGTCGGCGATGACCTGGCGGGCGCCCTCGGCCGTCTTGCGGAAGTCGGCCACCATGGGCGGCAGGTCCTGCTTGAGGCTTGCGGTGACGGTCTGCAGGTTGGCTACCACCTTCTGCAGGTTGTCGCGGTTCTCCGCGGCCATGCCCTGGAGCTCGGCGGTGAGCTTGTCGACGTTGTCGAAGATGCGCTGCAGCCTGGCCTGGCCCTCCTCGCCGCCGAACACCTTGCGCAGGGTGGTGGTGACCTCCTGGACGTCGTCCCCCACCTGCCCGAACTTGCGCATGAGGTCGTCCATGTCCTGGGCCTTGGTGCCCTCGGGGATGGTCGAGCCGGGCTTGAGCCGGCTGTCGTCGCCGGCCTTGTAGCTCAGGGTCAGGTACTTCTCGCCCACCAGCCCGGTGCCGGCCACGGTGGCCACGGTGGACTTGGGCAGCTTCACGTCCGGCCGGATGCGCAGGGCCACCACCGCGGTGCCGTTCTGGAGATGGATACCGCCCACCTCGCCCACCTCCACCCCGGCGACGCGCACCGAGGCCTGGTCCTTGAGCCCCTTCACGTCGCTGATGCGGGCGGTGTAGGGGAGCCGGTCCTGCTCGCCGAAGAGGCGGATGTCCCCCACCAGGAAGGTGCCGACCCCGAGCAGGACCAGGGTGGCGATGACGAACAGGCCGACTTTCTGCTCGGTGGTGAACATGGGTTGCCTCAGGCGCCTTCCGTGATGGGGCCGTGGGCGCGGCCGTTGACGAACTGCGAGACCACCTCATCGTCGGTGGCGCGGACCTCGTCGGGGGTGCCGGTGAAGATCAGCCGGCCCTGGTAGAGCATACTGATTCGGTCGGCGATCTTGTAGGCGCTGGGCATGTCGTGGGTGATGACCAGCCCCGAGGTGTGGGTCTTCTCCCGCAGGTAGATGATCAGCTCGTTGATGACGTCGCTGGTGATCGGATCGAGCCCGGTGGTGGGCTCGTCGTAGAGCATGAGGTCGGGACCGCTGGCCAGGGCGCGGGCCAGACCCACCCGCTTGCGCATGCCCCCGGACAGCTGCGCCGGATCCCGGTGCTCGATGCCGGGCAGCCCAACCCACTCCAGCACCTCCGCCACCCGCTCGCGCAGCTCATCGGGGGTCTTGAGGTGGAGCTGCTCCAGCTCGAAGCCCACGTTGGCGCCGACATCCATGCTGTCGAACAGGGCCGCATCCTGGAACAGCATGCCCATGTGCCGGGTCACCGCGGCCCGCTCGGATTCGTCCATGCCCACCAGCTCCCGGCCGCGGAAACGTACCGAGCCCGCGTCCGGCTCCAGCAGCCCGAGCACGCACTTTAACAGCACCGACTTGCCCGTGCCGCTGCCGCCGATGACGGCGTGGATCTCGCCCTCGGCCAGGGTCAGGTCGCCGCCGTCCCACACCACGAAGTCGCCGAAGGCCTTCTTCAGGCCGCGGATCTCCAGGATGGGCGTTTCCTCGGCCATGCTTGGATCCTGTCTCAGGAATCGGTTGCAATTCGGCAAGCCGGGGCGGCGCTGCTGCGTCGGCCCGGCGCTGCGTTGCGCCTCCACGATGCGGGGCCACCATCCCGCCCCGGGCCGGCTCCGCCGCCCAGCCAGGTGCACATGGGGCGGCCAGGCCGGGGGCGGGACGCCTTGCTGCGAACCGGCGCAGGAAGCTCGGAAAAGGTACCGGATTTCCGAGACAGGACCCTACACCACCAGGTAGGTGATGAAGTAGTTGGCGGCCAGGATCAGGCTCGCCGCGCCCACCACCGCGGTGGTGGTGGCCCGCCCCACCCCGCGCGCCCCGCCGCTGGTGGTGAAGCCCTGGTAGCAGGCCACGAAGGCGATGATGGCGCCGAACACGGTGGCCTTGATCAGGCCCGAGTAGACGTCCCACAGCTCCATGAAATCGAAGGTGTTGTCCCAGTACACCACCGGGTTGGCGCCGAGCATGCCGACGCTGACCACGTAGCCGCCCCAGATGGCCACCGCATCGCCGATCACCACCAGCAGCGGCAGGGCCACCACCCCGGCCCAGAAGCGCGGCACGATCAGGTAGCGCACCGGGTTGGCGGACAGCGCGTAGAGGGCGTCGATCTGCTGGGTCACGCGCATGGTTCCGAGCTCGGCGGCCATGGCAGCGCCGGCGCGGCCGGCCACCATCAGCGCCACCAGCACCGGGCCCAGCTCGCGCACGATGGAATAGCCCACCACCGTGCCGGTCAGGCTCTCGGCGCCGAAGCGCTCGAAGCCGTTGAAGATCTGCAGGGCCAGCACCATGCCGGTGAAGATGGAGGTCAGCAGCACCACCGGCAGCGAATGGATGCCGATGAACTCCACCTGATAGAGGAAGTTGCGGAGGTAGAGGGGCCGCCCGAGGGTGAAGCGCAGGGTGCGCAGCAGCAGCATCACCGCTTCGCCCCAGGCGCCGAAAAAGCCCAGGGTGAAGGCCCCGACGCGGCCGAAGGCGTTGCCCTTCATCGCGCCACGCGCCGCAGCCGGTTGCGCAGGCCGCACAGGATCTCGTAGGGGATGGTGCCGGCGGCGGCGGCCAGGGTCTCCGCCGGCACCTCCGGACCCAGCAGCGCCACTGCGCTGCCCTCGCCGGCCTCGGGAACCGCCTCCAGGTCCACGAACACCATGTCCATGCACACCCGCCCCAGGGTGCGGCTGGCCTTGCCGGCCACCCGCACCGGCGTGCCCGTTTCCAGGTGCCGCGGATAGCCGTCGCCGTAGCCCAGCGGCACCACCCCCACCCGCATGGGACGGTCCGCCTGGAAGCCGGTGCCGTAGCCGATCCAGTCGCCGGGCTCCAGACGGCGCACGGTGATGACCTCCGACTCCAGGCGCAGCACCGGTTCCAGCCCCAGATCGGCGCCGGTACGGTCGCTAAAGGGCGAGGCCCCGTACAGCATGAGCCCGGGCCGCACCCAGTCCAGCCGGGCCTCGGGGAGATCCATTAGGGCGGCGGAGTTGGCCAGAGACAGCGCCGGCGGACCCGGGAGCTCGCGGCCGAGGGCGGTCAGGGCGTCGATCTGGCGGCGGTTGTAGGGGTCGCCGGGGTCGTCGGCGCGGGCCATGTGCGACATCAGTCCGGCGAAGCGCACGCCGGGGGCGTCGGCCAGCCGCGGCGCCAGCTCGGCGGCATCCGCAGGCTCCAGCCCCAGGCGGTGCATGCCGGTATCCACCTTGAGGAAGCAGGTCAGCGGCCGGCTGCCCTCCTCCCGCGCCAGCACCCGCTCCACCTGCTGGCGGCGGTGCAGGACCAGCCCCAGGTCCAGGCTCTCGGCCGCCTGCAGCTCGTCATCGCGGAAGAAGCCCTCGAGGATGAACACCGGCGTCCGGATGCCGCGCTCGCGTAGCCGGACGCCCTCCTCGATGCAGGCCACGCCGAAGGCGTCGGCGCCCTCGAGCACGCCGGCGGCCCATTCCAGGCCGTGGCCGTAGGCGTCGGCCTTGACCACCGCCATCACCCGCGCCTCCGGGGCCCGGGCCCGGACAACGCCGAGGTTGTGGGTGAGGGCCGAGGCGGACAGCCGGATGCGCGTGGGCCGGGCCACTACAGCTCCGCGGCCATGTCCGGCCCCGCGTAGTTCTCGAAGCGGGTGTATTCGCTGAGGAAGGTCAGCCGCACCTTGCCGGTGGGACCGTTGCGCTGCTTGCCGATGATCAGCTCGGCGACACCCGTGGTCTCCGGGTTGTCCGGGTTATACACCTCGTCGCGGTAGATGAACATGATCACGTCGGCGTCCTGCTCGATGGCGCCCGACTCGCGCAAATCCGACATCATCGGCCGCTTGTCCTGGCGCTGCTCCAGGCTGCGGTTGAGCTGCGACAGGGCGATCACCGGCACGTCCAGCTCGCGGGCCAGGGCCTTGAGCGAGCGCGAGATCTCGGAGATCTCGGTGGCGCGGTTCTCGGCGGTGGACGAGCCCTGCATGAGCTGCAGGTAGTCGACGACCACCAGGCCCAGGCCGTGCTCGCGCTTGAGCCGGCGGCAGCGGGCGCGCATCTCGATGGGCCCCAGGCCCGGGGTGTCGTCGATGAACAGCGGCGCCTCGGACAGCTCGCCCACGGCCTTGGTGAGCTTGGGCCAGTCGTCGTCGTGGAGGTTGCCGTTGCGCATCTTGTGGGCATCGATGCGGGCGCGCGAGGCGAGCAGGCGCATGGTCAGCTGCTCGCGCGGCATCTCCAGGGAGAACACCGCCACCGGCGAGTGCTTGGCCACGCAGATGTTCTCCGCCATGTTCAGCACGAAGGAGGTCTTGCCCATGCTCGGGCGGCCGGCAATGATGATCAGGTCCGAGGCCTGCAGCCCCGAGGTCTTGTCGTCGAGGTCCCCGAAGCCGGTGGGGACGCCGGTGATGGGGTCGTCGCGCTGGAACAGCTCGTCGAGGCGCTCGACGTTCTCGCGCAGCAGCTCGCGCAGCGGCGCGAACCCGCCGCGGCGCTGGTTGGACTGATCGGCGATGTTGAAGATGCGCTGCTCGGCGCTGTCCAGGATCTGGGCCACCGAGTGCTCGCCGGGATGGAAGGCGTTCTCGGAGATCTCGCCGGCGGCCTCGATCAGGCCGCGCAGCACCGCCCGCTCGCGCACCGCCTGCGCGTAGTGGGTGATATTGGCGGTGGTGGGGGTGTTGTTGGCGAGGGTGGCCAGGTAGGCGGTGCCCCCGGCCTCCTCCAGGGCACCCTGACGCTCCAGGATCTCGCTCACCGTGACGATGTCCGGCGGGCGGTTCTGGTCCACCAGCTGACCCACCGCGTCGAAGATGAGCTGGTGGTCGTGGCGGTAGAAGTCGGCCTTCTGCAGCAGGTCGGCCACCCGGTCCCAGGCGTGCTCGTCCAGCAGCAGGCCGCCGAGCACCGACTGCTCGGCCTCGACCGAATGCGGCGGGACCTTCAGCTCACCGGTTTCCAGCAAAACCGCACCACCCACGGTTGGGACGCCGCCCGGGACATGCACGCCCGGGACGGACAGGGGACCAGGGACTTCTCGCCAGGGGTCAGTCTAGCCCGTCGGCGGCGCGAGGGCCACCGCGGCGGACCCGGAGCGGCTCCGGGCCCGTTACGGCGCCGGCTCAGATGCCGGCCACCGACACCGTGATGGTCACGCTCACATCGGGGTGCAGACGGACCTGGATCTCGTGCTCGCCGATCTCCTTGAGCGGACCGTGCGGCAGCAGGATGCTGCCGCGCTCCACCTCGAAGCCCTGCTCCGCCAGCGCATCGGCGATGTCGGCGTTGGAAACCGAGCCGAACAGGCGCCCCGCCTCGGCCACCCGGCGGTCCAGCTGGACCGTGGTGCCGGCGATCTTGTCGCCCAGGTCGCGGTAGTAGTGCAGCAGCTCGGCCTGGCGCGCCTCGAAGGCCTTGCGCTGGGCCTCGAACCGCTTCTTGTTGCCCGCGGTGGCCTTGAGGGCCTTCTCGCGCGGCAGCAGGAAGTTGCGCGCGTAGCCGGGACGCACGTTCACCACCTCGCCCAGATCCCCCAGGTTCTCCACCTTCTCCAGAAGGATCACCTCCATGACGGACTCCTTATCGATTCAGTAACGGGCCAATTCGAAAATGGCGTTTTCAGTCAGGCGTTTGGCAAAGGCAGCGGGGGACGCGCTCGGCGCCCCCGCGCCTCACTCGGATGTCAGTCGGCTGCGGAAATCGGCCCAGACGTCGGCCAGCCCCAGCAGCACCACGGCCAGCCCCAGCTGGGGGAACAGTCCCAGCAGGATGTAGAACACCACCATCCAGCCGGTGGCGATGTTGAACACCATGCGCGCGCTATGCACCACCGCCAGTCCCTGGGCCAGAAACGGCAGCGAAAGCACCACCAGGCCGTTGGCCGCCCAGTAGCCGCTCGCGCCGCCGGCGCCCAGCCAGGCCAGCACGCCCAGGCCGATGGCCAGCCACAGGGTGGCGTCCGGCACCCGGAAGGCGCGCAGCGCCCCGCCCAGATCGGGCATGGGGCCCGCCGCGGCGGCCAGGCGCAGCCCGGCCAGGACATTGATCCACCACAGGGTCAGGATGGCGGAGGCCAGCAGCCCCGGAAGCACCAGCGCCACCGTGGGCACCACCCGCCCTTCCAGCTCCCGCATGGCGCTGTCCACCTCGCCCTGCGGCAGGTTGCTGCCCTGCACCCAGCTGTGCAGTTGCTGGGTGGTCCAGTCCCGCACCACGGCCTCGGCGTCCGGTCCCACCAGGAGCATCCAGACGCCGATCCCGACCAGCACCAGCACCGTCGAGCCCAGCGCCAGCCAGCCGAAATACGGCCCCCGGCGCAGGATCAGGGTGCCGGCAGCCACCGGGATCCAGAAGGTGACCAGCCAGGACAGCGGCACCAGCGGCTGCAGCGTGGCCAGACCGATCACCAGCGCCGCCAGGGCGCCCACCTCGGTCACGGCCCGGGCCCCCACATGCCAGGCGACCACCGCCGCCGGCACGGCCGCCACCATCATCAGCAGGCCGCCCAGCAGGGGCACGAACAGGCTCAGCAGGAACAGCGAGGCGGCGATCAGCGCCGCCGGCAGCCGCCCCTGCAGGATGACCCGGGCGAGACGCTCCACGGAAAGAGAGCGTTCAGCGGATGGTGAACGGGACCAGCGCCGCCATCCGGGCCCGCTTGATGGCCTTGGCCAGCATCCGCTGGTGGCGGCTGCAGGTCCCGGTGATGCGGCTGGGCACGATCTTGCCGGTATCGGTGATGTTGCTCTCCAGCAGGCGGACGTCCTTGTAGTCGATGTGCTCGACGCCCTCCACGCAGAATCGGCACACCTTGCGGCGACGGAACGTGGGTTTCATTTCGGATCTCCTGCTCGTCGTTTATTCGGTTGTCGCTTGGGGCCCCTCGCCGGGGCCCAGGGTCTCGGCGTGCAGCTCCAGCCGGCCAAAGAGCGTCTCCTCGCCTTGCCGCCGGCGCACGCGCTGGGCCAGGAAGCCCTCCACCCGGCAGCTGTCGCCCGGGGCCAGGGTGCGGGCACACCCGGCCAGCTCCTCGCCCAGGGCCGCCACCGTCATGCGGCAGCCCACGGCACGCTCCAGCCCGGCCTCCACGGCGCGGGACCAGTGCTCCAGCTCGAAGCGAACCAGCGGCAGGCCGGCCGGCGTCCAGCGCTCGTCGGGAGCGCCGACCACCTGCCCCTCCAGGCACACCCGGTTGGCGGGACCGGACACGGGCTGGGCTGCAGCGCGGGCCTCAGGACTCCTCGGAAGGCGCCTCGGCCGAAGCCTCGTCCTCCTCGCCGCCCTCGGCGGCGGCTTCCTCGGCCCCGGCCGGAGCCTCCCCGGCGTCCGGCACCCCGGCCTCGGCGGCGGGAGCGGCCGGCTTCTCCTCGGCCTGCTCGCGGCCGCCGCGCTCGCGCTCGCCCTTCTCCTTCTGCTTGAGCTCCTTGGCGATGGGGCTGGCGTCGGCGGGCGCGCCCTCCTCGCGCTGGATCACGTGGCGCAGGATGGCGTCGTTGAAGCGGAAGGCCTCGGACAGCTCGTCCACCTCGGCCGGATCGCACTCGGCGTTCAGGAGGACGTAGTGGCCCTTGTGCATCTTGTGGATGGGGAAGGCGAGCTTGCGGCGGCCCCAGTCCTCTTCGCGGTGGATCGTGCCGCCGTTTTTGGTCAGCACATCCTTGTACTTCTGGACCAGCGGCGGGACCTGCTCGCTCTGATCGGGATGGACGATAAACAGGATCTCGTAATGATTCACGATTTCCTCTCCTTACGGGTAGCAGCCACGCCGGCAAGGACGCAGCAAGGATGGAAAACGCGGTATTCTAGGCCTTTTCGATGAGGACGCCAAGCCCGGGCCTTGGGAAAAACCAGGTGGGATGCTAGTCAGGTTGTGGTCGGCACCCCACTTATACCCAGCCATAAATCCGCCCAATTTTCGTCAGATTTCTCCCTTAAATCTTTTGCTTTGACATTCGTTACCATCTTCCCTCGCCCCTTGCTCAGCTCGAAACAGGGTATCCACCTCCACCGTGCACACCCCCTGCTCCGCCCGCACCGTCCCCTCCGCCACCAACGGTCCGAATTCGTGCAGCAGGGCCCCGCAGCGCTTGTAGGTGTCCGGGAACAGCACGCACTCGATCAGGCCGGTGCGGTCCTCCAGGGTCAGGAAGCTCATGGGCAGGCCGTCGGTGCGGGTGCGGGCGGGCTTGCTGGTGACGTGCCAGCCGATGACGCGGATGCGCTCCCCGGCGTGGTCGGCCACGGCGGTGGCGGGCACCGCTCGGGCTTCCCAGGCGGCCGTCTCGTCGGGGTACAGGTCGAAGGGATGGCCGCCGACCACCGCGCCCAGGTGGCGCAGCTCGCCCTGCAGGCGCTCCCGGCGGCACTCGGCGGCGGCCTCGGGCGGCGCGCCGCCGGCCTGGCCGGCGAACAGGTCGCCGGTGCCGGTGGCGCGCACCTGTCCGCCGCCGGCCTCCAGCGCCCACAGCAGGGCGCGGCGGCTGGCGCCCAGGCCGTCCAGGGCGCCGGCGCCGATGAGGGCCTCCAGGGCGCCGCGATCCAGTTGCGGCACGCGCCGGGCGAGGTCGCCGGGGCCGACGAAGGCGCCGTTGGCGTGGCGCTCGGCCACCAGCGCCTCGATGGCGGCGGAACCGAGGGCCTTGATCGGGTCCAGGCCCAGGCGCACCGCGTTTCCCTCGGCGTGCGGGGCGGGGCCGCTTTGGTTGACGTCGGGCGGGTGCACGGCCAGGCCCAGGCGCCGGGCCTCGCCGAGGTAGGCCTGCAGGCTGTAGAAGCCGCCGCCGTTGCCGATGAGCGCGGCCAGGAGCTCGGCCGGGTGGTGGGCCTTGAGGTAGGCGCCCTGCCAGGCGGCGACGATGAAGGCGGCGCTGTGCGACTTGCAGAAGCTGTAGCCGGCGAAGCTGGCGATCTGGCGCCACACCCGGTCGATGGACGGCTCGTCGTGGCCCCGGGCGCGCGCGCCCTCCCGGAAGCGGCGCTCGAAGGCGGCCAGCGGCTGCCAGTGGCTGCCCTTCTTGGTCAGGGAGCGCCGCACCTGGTCGGCCTCCCCCGGCGGGATGCCGGCGAAGGCCTCCATCACCGCCAGCAGCTGCTCCTGGTAGATGAGCACGCCGTAGGTGTCGGCCAGCACCGACTCCAGGGCCGGATGGGGGCAGTCC
>DATFLO010000150.1:0-20028 GCA_035267605.1 Gammaproteobacteria bacterium | reverse complement strand
CTTCCGCAAACCGGGGTCCTTTTCGGTGCGTCCAGGGGGCCAGAGAGGGCCTTTTTTATAAAAAAACAAAATAATTTCAGATAAATATAAGTTTGGCACGGACCCTGCCTATAGGGGAGCGGACCCATTGTTTCCTTATCCAGTTAGGAGAGCCACATGCCTAAGCACGTTCCTTCCCGACTCCTCCCCTTTGCGGCTTCCGCCGTCCTGCTGGCCGGGGCCGCCACGGCCCACGCCGGGCTCACGGGCAACGTCGGGGTGACCAACAACTACATCTGGCGGGGCTTCACCCAGACCAACGATGCGCCCGCCGTGTCCGGCGGTATCGACTACAGCCACGAGTCGGGCTTCTATGCGGGTACCTGGCTCTCCAACGTGGATTTCGCCGACCCCACCTCCAGCCCGGCCACGCGAAGCGAGTACGAGCAGGACTGGTACCTGGGCTTCGGCGGCGGCATGGACGACTTTTCCTACGACGTGGGCTACGCCCTGTACACCTATCCGCTGTCCCGCGACGCCAACTTCGGCGAGGTGCATGCCACCGCCGGGTATAGCTATGTGAGCGTGAACGTGGCCTATACGGTGAACAGCCAGGTGAAGGGCGATTCCCCGTTCGTGGAGGGGGACCTGTACTACTCGGCGTCCCTGGACGTGCCCATCAAGGGAGACTTCGGAGTTTCCGCCACTTATGGCCATTATGAATTCGATAAGGTCTCGGACTCCTCGTACAACCACTACAACCTCTACCTGAACAAGGGCGACTTCAGCTTCGGGGTGGAGGCCAACGACAGCGACGGACAGTTCCCGGCTGGCAAGAAGGCCAGCGATCCCCGGGTGGTGGTGTCCTGGAGCCACTCCACGGACCTGCTGTAGGCCGGGTCTAGTCTGAGCAAACCGGCGGGGGCCCGAGTGGGCCCCTCATAGGAGGAGAAGCCATGAAACTGGTTACGGCCATCATCAAGCCGTTCAAGCTGGACGACGTCCGTGAGGCCCTCGGCGAGGCCGGGGTGCAGGGGATCACGGTAACGGAGGTGAAGGGGTTCGGCCGGCAGAAGGGCCACACCGAGCTCTACCGCGGCGCCGAGTATGTGGTGGATTTTCTGCCCAAGGTGCGCATCGACGTGGTGGTGCCATCGGACCAAGTGCAGGCGGTGGTGGACGCCGTCAGCAACAGCGCCCGGACCGGCAAGATCGGCGACGGCAAGATCTTCGTTTCCCCGGTGGAACAGGTGGTGCGCATCCGCAAGGGTGAAACCGACCAGGACGCCCTGTAGGCCCAAGGAGCCCGAAAATGGAAGCGTTGAATGGACTGAAAGAACTGAGCTACGCCCTGGACACCTTCTATTTCCTGGTGACCGGAGCGCTGGTGATGTGGATGGCCGCGGGCTTCGCCATGCTGGAAGCGGGCCTGGTGCGGCGCAAGAACACCGCCGAGATCCTCACCAAGAACGTGGTGCTGTTCGCGGTGGCCTGCATCATGTACCTGCTGGTGGGCTACCAGATCATGTACGGGCCGTCGGTGAGCTCGGTGATCCCGGGTATCGGGTTCCTGATCGGGGCCGACAACACCACCGCCTCGGTGGTCAACGGCGGGGACGGCGCGCCCTACTACTCCAACCTGTCGGATTTCTTCTTCCAGGTGGTGTTCGTGGCGACGGCCATGTCCATCGTCTCCGGCGCCGTGGCCGAGCGCATGAAGCTGTGGGCCTTCCTGGCGTTCGCGGTGGTCATGACCGGGGTCATCTACCCGGTGCAGGGCATGTGGACCTGGGGCGGCGGCTGGCTGGACGCCGCCGGCTACAGCGACTTCGCCGGCTCGGGCATCGTGCACATGGCCGGCGCCTCCGCCGCCCTGGCCGGGGTGCTTCTGCTCGGCCCGCGCAAGGGCAAGTACGGCAAGGACGGCTCGGTGAACGCCATCCCCGGCGCCAACCTGCCGCTGGCCACCCTCGGCACCTTCGTGCTGTGGCTGGGCTGGTTCGGCTTCAACGGCGGCTCCGAGCTGATGGTGTCGAACGTGGGCGAGGCCAACGCCGTGGCCAAGGTGTTCGTCAACACCAACGCGGCGGCCGCCGGCGGCGTGGTGGCGGCGCTGGTCGCCGCCCGCATCCTGTTCGGCAAGGCCGACCTGTCCATGACCCTGAACGGCGCCCTGGCCGGGCTGGTGGCCATCACCGCCGAGCCGCTGGCACCCTCGCCGCTGCTGTCGACCATCGTCGGCGCCGTCGGCGGCGTCCTGGTGGTGCTGTCCATCGTCGCCCTGGACAAGGCCAGGATCGACGACCCGGTGGGCGCCATCTCGGTGCACGGCGTGGTCGGCATCTGGGGCATCCTGGCGGTCGTGCTGTCCAACGGCGGCGCCAGCCTCGGCGGCCAGCTCATCGGCATCGTCGGCATCTTCGGCTGGGTATTCGTCGCCAGCCTGATCGTCTGGGCCATCCTCAAGGCCACCATGGGCATCCGCGTCTCCGAGGAGCTGGAGTACGAGGGGCTCGACCTCGCCGAGTGCGGCATGGAGGCCTATCCCGAGTTCAAGGGATCCCAGAGCTGAGTCGTCAAACCGCGACCCCCTCCCTCAGCGGTTGGAGCGGCCCTTCGGGGCCGCTTTTTTTTCGGAAAGTGTTCAGTTTTCAGTTGGGCGCCTAGGGTACGGGCACCGGAAGACGCGCAGGGGGACTGACCCGGCAACCGGCGGTCAAAGGCAGCCGTCTTTGGCGTTACTGAACACTGAAAACCGAACACCGAACACTTGCCTAATTCACCCCCCACGCCCCCGTTGCCCGCTTTGACAGGGCGCCCGACCTCCTTTACATTTAGCCGCTTGCGAACCGATTGGAGAGGTGGCCGAGTGGCTGAAGGCGCTCCCCTGCTAAGGGAGTATGCGGTTCATCCCGCATCGAGGGTTCGAATCCCTCCCTCTCCGCCAGCCCCCGTGGCCGTCGCGGCCGCCTTCCTGGCGGCGGTGGCGGTCGCCGCGCCGGTCCCGGCCGCGGCGGCATCCCACCCGGAGAGCACGACCCTGGAGCGGCCCGCCACCAGGGTGGATCGGGTGCGCATCCGGGTGCTGGACAAGGTCGAGGCGCACCCGGTGGTGATGACGGTGCCGCTGGGGGTGACCGTGCCCCTGCCGGACACCGTGCACAGCATCCGGGTGAGCCGCTTCACCCGGGACTTCACCCTCGACCGCATGCCACCTGCCGGCCCTACCGCCAGCGGCGAGACCGCGGAGGACGAGGGCCCCGAGCCGACCCGGCCGGAAAGCGGCGGGGAGGCCGAGTCCGCCGGCAAGCCGCAGGTGCCCCCGGTGCCGCGCGCGGACGGCGAGGGCAATCCGGCCGCCTTCCTGGAGGTCCTGCGCGACGGCGAGCCGGTGGCCGAGAGCTGGGTGTTCGCGCGGGCCCCGTACTTGTTCCAGCCGCCGAACATGCGCTATACTTTCGCCCTTCTCGGAGCCGCCCCCCCGGCGGGGAAGGCCTCCGGGGAAAGCAAGAGGCGCCCGTAGCTCAGCTGGATAGAGCAACTGACTACGAATCAGTAGGTCGGAGGTTCGAATCCTTCCGGGCGCACCATACCCGCCAGGGCCTGGTCGGCAACGGATCCGTCCAGGCCCTTGCTGTTTCTTCGGCCCGCGCCGCCCCACCCCCGGGGATGGGGCCCGCGGCTGACACCACGACGGTTCCTGCCGTGACGCACCGCACCGAAGACCTGCGCATCGCCTCCATCCAGGAGGTCGTCTCCCCCGCCGAGCTGCACCGGGAGATCCCCCTGTCCGACGCCGGCGCCGAGACCGTCAACGGCGCCCGACGGGCCATCGAGGCCATCCTCGACGGCTCCGACGACCGCCTGCTGGTGATCGTCGGCCCGTGCTCCATCCACGACCCCGAGGCCGCCCTGGACTACGCCCGGCGGCTCAAGGAGGCGGCGGCCGAGCACGCCGACGACCTGCTGGTGGTGATGCGGGTGTACTTCGAGAAGCCGCGCACCACCGTGGGCTGGAAGGGCCTGATCAACGACCCCGGCCTGGACGAGAGCTTCCGCATCAACGACGGCCTGCGCATCGCCCGGCGCCTGCTGCGCGACCTGGCGGAGATGGGGGTGCCGGCGGCCACCGAGTTCCTGGAGCTGGTGGTGCCGCAGTACATCGACGACCTGGTGAGCTGGGGCGCCATCGGTGCGCGCACCGCCGAGAGCCAGGTGCACCGCCAGCTGGCCTCGGGCCTGTCCTGCCCCGTGGGCATCAAGAACGGCACCGGCGGCAGCCTGCAGCCGGCCGTGGACGCCATCCGCTCGGCGGCCCACCCGCACCACTTCCTGTCCCTGACCAAGGACGGCCACTCGGCCATCTTCACCACCACCGGCAACCCCGAAGGCCATCTCATCCTGCGCGGCGGCAGCCGCGGCCCCAACTACGACGCCGCGAGCGTGGACCGGGCCGCCGAGGTGCTGGAGGAGGCCGGCCTGGCCAGCCGCATCATGGTGGACTGCAGCCACGCCAACAGCGGCAAGGACCCCGAGCGCCAGGCCGCCGTCTGCCGCGACCTGGCGGCGCGCATCGGCGACGGCGACCAGCGCCTGATCGGGGTCATGCTGGAGAGCCACCTGGTGGCCGGGCGCCAGGATCTGGCCGCCGGCGCCGAGCTCACCTACGGCCAGAGCATCACCGACGCCTGCATGGGCTGGGACGCCACCGTCGACCTGCTCGGCGAGCTGGCCGCCAGCGTGCGCCGCCGCCGTCAGCACAGCGCCGCCTGACCGCCCCACCTTCCCCCGCTCCGCCCCCCTGGGCTATAGTCGAAGTACGCTTGCGCCTTTTCGCCCAGGCGGAGGAGGTGCGGATGCTGCTCGGCGAGATCCGGACATGGCGGCCCGAGGGCGCGCCCGACGCCATCCAGGTGCTGGAGATCGCGAACCAGCCCCTGCGGGCGCTCTACATCCCCCGCGCCGAGCTGACCGCGGCCGAGCAGCTGGAGGAGCTGGCGGGCTTCGGGGTCTACTTCCTGCTGGAGCCGGCCACTTCGACCGAGCCGCGGCCGCGGGTCTTCATCGGCGGCAACCGCCAGCTGGGCCGCAAGCTGGCCGAGCACCGCGACTGGCCGCCGCTGGCCTGGCAGACCGCCATCGCCATCCCCCTCAATCCCCCCCGGGTGCCGCGCTTCCACAAGGAGCTCACCAAGCTGGTGCAGTTCCACTGCCACCGCCGCGCCTCCCAGGTGTGCAACCACGTGGTGGTCAACGAAGAGCCCGCCTGCCCGTCCCTGGTGCCCGCCTTCATCGACCGCGACCTCGGCGCCAGCCGCAGCGCCATCCAGACCCTGCTGTCCGCCCTCGGCCACCCCGTCCTCGGCAGCCGGCTGCGGGTGGCCAAGTAGTCGGCCGCCGGCCCGCTCCACCGCCAGCGCGGCGGCGAAGGACAGCAGCGGCATGACCCCGTACTGGGTGGCCACGCCGAGTCCGATGCGGCCCGGCCGGGTCCAGGCGTCGCGCGCCTCGTCGGGGTGCAGCACCAGCCCCAGGCAGAACATGGTGGTGGCGAACAGACCCAGGAAGATCCCGCCCAGGAAGGCGAAGGCCGCGGGCAGGAAGAAGGCGGCCACGGCCGCCACCAGGGTGAGGGCGGCCAGGTTGCGCGAGATCAGGCGGAAGATCACGGGGTGTCCGCGGCCCCGGAGCGGAGCAGCTTGCGGACGGTGCCGGCGAAGGCGTCGGAGGTCATGTCGCGGCCGCCCACCGCCTTGTAGGCGATACGCCCCTGGCGATCCACCAGGAAGCTGGTAGGCAGGCCCTTGGCGGGGTACTTGTCGATCACGCCGGCGTCGGGGTCGAGCAGGATGGGAAAGGTGAGCTCGGTGTCCAGCTCGCCGCGGGCGAAGGAGAACACCGTGGGCTCGCGCTCGCCCACGTTGACCGCCAGCACCTGGAAGGGCTGGCCCTGCAGATCCTCGTACAGCCGCTGCATGGAGGGGATCTCCTGGCGGCATGGGGGGCACCAGCTGGCCCAGAAGTTGATCAGCACCACCTTGCCGCGCAGATCCGACAGGCGGTAGGTCTTGCCGTCGAGCCCCTCGCGGGCGAAATCGGGGGCCGGGGGCCGCCCCTCCACCCGCTGCAGGCCCGGCGCCTCCTGGGCGTGGGCGGCCGGGACGGCCAGCAGGGCGGCGGTCCCGGCGGCGGCCAGCAGGCGTCTGCCGATGGTACAGGCGCGCATCATTGCTCCCGTTGGGTTGTCGCGGCGGAGGGACAGCGCAGCCCCTCCAGGGTGACCCCCCGTTCGGTTCCGCCCTGGCGCCAGCGCAGGACCAGGTCGAAGCGCTGCCCGGGATCCAGCCCCATGGCCACCATGCCCATGAGGTAGCCGCCCTCCCCCAGCTGCTCCGAGCGCGGGAAGGTGGCCCAGGCAAAGGCGGTGCGGGCGCGCTCCGGCACCCCCATGCTGCGCCAGCGGCGCTGCCAGCGGGCCGTGGGCACGGGGGGATGCTCCCCGCCCCCGGTCCGCACCCGCCAGTCGGCCACGTCGAAGCGGATGGGGCCGCCGGCGGCGCGGTTGCGCAGCGTCATGCCGAACACGCAGCTGCGGCTGAAGCGGCGGGCGGCATCGTCGGGGAAGCCGCGGGCGATGAAGAAGGCCCGGGTCTGGTCCGGGGGCCGGCCCAGGGCGCGCACGGCCACGCCGTCGCCCTGCCACTTCCAGACCGGGGCACCGCTGCGGGCGTCGGTGCGCTCCGGGACGGTGACCGCCGCCGCGCCTCCGGCCCCGGCCGCCAGCACCACGGCCAGGGCGAGCCGGGCCCTCAAGCGGCCACGCTCCGCCAGGCGCACTCCCAGGTCTCGGCCAGCAGCTCGGTGAGGGGCCGGTCGATGACCCCCTCCAGGCGCAGCTGCACCATGCGCACGGGCATGCCCAGCAGCGCGGCGGAGGCGAGCACCTCGTCCATGGGGCGGATCTCCCCGGCCTCCATGCCCTCGCCGATGATGCCCTTGATCAGCTCGAAGGGCCGCGACGAGCAGATGGGCTTCTCCTCGGGGAGCACCTCGCGGTGCTTGAAGTAGAGCACGTACTCCATGACCTCCGGCGCCTCCTCGGTGGTCTCGAACAGGCGCCGGATGACGTGGTAGCAGCGGTCGCGGGCGGAGGCGTAATTGGCGTCGATGGCCCGCATGTCGCCCTCGACGAAGGCCAGGGTGTCGTAGAACAGGCCCCGCGCGATGGCTTCCTTGCCGCTGAAGTGATGGTAGATGGAGCCGATGGACAGGCCGCTGGCGCGGCGGATGTCCTGCAGGGAGGTGTTGAAGTAGCCGCGCTCGGTGAACAGGTGGCGGGCCGCTTCCAGGATGCGCTGGCGGGTGGCCCCGGAGGCCTCGGCGCGGGCCGCTGCCTTGTCAGCCATGGGCTACCCCCTCGGCTCCCTCGATAGGGTCCGGTCTCGGAAATGCCGCGAATTCCCGGGACAGTCCACTAGAACGCACATTCTAGTCCCAGATTAGGCACGGGTCCGGTGGGTGTCAATCGGCCTCGGCAGGCCGCGGCGCGCTACCGGGCAGCGGCTCGAGGGCCAGACCGCGCTCGGCCAGGAAGTCCACGGTGGGCCCGATGCAGCGGGCCACCACCCCGGCGCGGTGGGGATTGCGGCGCGCCCGGCGAGCCAGGGCCCGGGGCCGTTCCAGGCCGGCCTCGGCGTACACCGCGGCCGGCGGGTAGAAGCACTGGTCGATGAACTGGCGGAACACCTGGCGCACCAGCCTCGCCAGGGCACGGCGGCGCAGCGGCGTCAGCCCGTCCAGGCGCTCCCCCACCCGGCTGCGGGCGAAGGCGATGTGACGGGCCTCCTCGCGCATGTGCACGCCCATCACCTGGCGCACTGCCTCGGGCAGGCGCTCGTCGCGCGACAGGATGCGGTTCACCTGGTCGGGAACGGCCTCGCCGATGAGGATGGTGGCCCAGAATCCCGCCGAGTCGAACGGCGCCATGCGGGCGAAGGCGGTGGCCATGCGCGGCCGCCGCGAGCGGCTGGCCATGGGCGGGATGCCGCTGCGGCGGATGGCCTCCACGAACATCAGGCTGTGGCCGGCCTCCTCGCGCAGCTCGTGCAGCTGGTAGGTGTAGTCGGCCAGGTCCCGTCCCGGCCCCTGGCTGGTGCGGGCGGCGATCCGCTGCATGAACAGCGCCTCCAGCCACAGCCCCAGCTCCAGGAAGGCAACCAGCTCGCACTGCCCCAGACGCCGGCGCTGTTCCTCCGACAGCGCCTCCCACTCGGGCGTGCCGTACAGGGACACCATCTCCTCGGGCATCCACGGGCGCTCGAGGTCGAGGGTCTCCCAGGCCACCTGCGCCAGGGGATCGCGGTAGTCGGCGCTGCTGGCACTGAGGCGGTCCGACAGCGAAGGCAGGGTGGCGATTCGGGTCATGACTCGGGGGTCCGGGTAGGCGTCCGCGCCGGCCGGGAAAGCCGCCAGCACAAGTCGACGCAGTTTGCCACAGAATAGTTGGCCCGCCAATGCAGGGCCCGCGCCGCGCGGCCGCAGTCCACCACCAGCGGATAGCGCATGCCGGCCAGCCAGCCGGGGTCGCCGAAGGCCGGGGTCACCCGCCACAGCAGGCGGTGGGCCGTCTCCGCCGCGCGGTAGGGGATGCCCACGGTGAAGCGGTGATGGCGGCCGGCCAGCTCCGGCCACGGCCGCGGACCGCTGGCGGCGATGTTGTAGGCGCCGGCGGCGCGGCTGTGGAGGGCACTCAGGATGGCGTCGACGGCGTCCTCCTCCCACAGGCACTGCACCGGCGGCGGCTCGCCCGGGGTGCGGATGGTGAAGCGGGTGCGCGCCAGGCGGTTGAGCAGCGGCTGGGCGTTGGGGCCGACCACCGCGTGCAGCCGCAGCCGGGCGATGGAGGGCGGACCGGGCTCGCGTTCGAAGGCGTCCAGCCAGAACTCCACCGCCGCCTTGTCCTCGCTGTAGCCGAAGCCGGGCATGGGTCGGCGCTGGTCGTCCTCGTCCAGGGGCACGGGATTCTCCGGCCAGGCGCCGTAGACGGCGACGCTGGAGGTGTAGACCACGTGGCGCACACCCGCCCGGCGCGCGGCGTTGAACAGGTTGCGGCTGCCCTCCAGGTTGATGGAGCGCATCAGGCTGCGCTCCTTGCGGCGCCGGCCGAGGGCCGAGCCCAGGACCACGAAGGCCATGTGCACCACCGCGTCCACGTCCGTCAGGTGATCGGCCAGGTCCGCATCGCGGATATCGGCGCGCACGAACCGGAAGCGCGGATGGGGATAGGTGACCGGCCGCCAGTCCAGGCCCACCACCTCGTCGATGCCCGGCCACTCCAGCAGCCGCGGCAGCAGGGCCTGGGCCAGATGGCCGCCGACGCCGGTGACCAGGACCCTCACGGCCGCCCGGCCCCGCGGGCCTCGCGTCCGTCTCTCGGCATGCTCGCTCCCTGTTCGCCGTTGGTCCGCCGGATCCCCCCGGCACCGGCCCTATGCACCAAAATGGGGCATGACCCGCTCGGCCACGGTCCGCAGCGACTCCTGCACCACCGCCGTGGGCAGGGCGCCGGCGCCCACCGCCAGCAGCAGGTGGTCCACCCCGGCCGCGCGGTACTTCTCCAGCTTGCGCACGCATTCCTCCGGCGAGCCCACCACCACCATGCCCATGGCCTCCAGCAGGGGCAGGCGCACCGCGCGCTTGAGCAGCGGCTGCAGGCGGCCGAGGCGCTGGTAGTAGTCGTAGCTCTCGCGGAACCGCTCCAGCACCGGGCGGGTCTGCGCCAGCAGCCGCTCGTAGTACCAGGTGAACGGCTCGCGCGCCAGCTCGCGGGCGCGGTCGCCGTCCTCCAGGCACAGCAGCCCGATGGTCATGCCGAAGCGGGGATTGGCCCCGGGACCGGGCTGGGCGCCCTGGTGCTCGGCCCAGGCCCGACGGTACTCCTTGAGGTCCTGGCGCACCAGGAACCAGGGCTTGAACGGCCCGGCCAGGGCGCCCAGGCCCTCCTGCGCCGCCCAGGTGAAGGTCTCCGGCGACACCGCCGCGGTCCACAGCGGCGGATGGGGCCGCTGCAGCGGCTTGGGCAGGATCTCGAGGCCGTCCAGGCGGTAGTGCTCGCCGGCGAAGTCCACCGGCCCGTCGCCGAAGCCGGCCCGCATCACCGCCAGCGATTCATCGACGATCCGCCGGCTGTCCGCCATGTCGGCGCCGAACACCGCGTACTCCGTGGGCGAGAAGCCGCGCCCCACCCCCAGCTCCACGCGGCCGCCGGAGAGCAGGTCGAGGGTGGCGGCGCGCTCCGCCACCCGCACCGCGTGGTTGTAGGGCAGCACCACCACCGCGTGGCCCAGGCGGATGGCCGCGGTGCGCTGGCTGGCGGCCGCCAGGAACAGCTCCGGGGCGGAGGAGTGGGAGTACTCGCGGGCGAAATGGTGCTCCACCAGCCAGGCGCTGGAGAAGCCCAGCCCGTCGGCCAGGGCGATCTCGTCCAGGGTGTCGGCGAGCACCTGGCGCTCGCTGCGGCCGCCGTGCTCCGGCACCGCCAGCTCGAAGAACAGGTCGAATTGCATGCCGCGGGCTATCCGGGTGGCGGGCGATTTGGTTACGATTGCTGCCAGCGCGATTCTATCCTACCGGCGGGGCCGGCTTCACCGGGTTCCGCCGCCAGCGTGACAAGGTCCCCCATGGAACCCGAGCTCGATCCGCAGGAGGTCCAGCGGTCGATGGCCTTCGACCCGGCCAAGGTGGCCGATTTCCGCGCCCGCTGGAGCCGGCTCATGGAGCTGGCCGTGTGGGGCGACCTCAAGGCCGGCGAGGTGGGCGCCCTGCCCAAGCTGCGCAAGCGCATGCTGGAGTACGGCGAGAAGATCCGCTCGCTGTTCAACGACCGCGGCTGGATCCCGCAGCCGCGCGAGCAGGTCAAGAGCGTGCTGACCGCCAGCCTCGACGTCCGCGACAAGCAGCAGGCGGTGGAGAAGGAGCTGGAGGCCCTTACCGGCGGCGCCGACTGCGAGGCCTTCACAGAGGGGTTCGCCGCCCTGCGCGATGACCTCGTGGCCTTCATGCAGGCCCATGAGGAGGTCTGGCGGGACCTGTTGAACCGCCTCTACGAGGGCTACGATGAGTGGAAGGCGGGCCAGGACCCGGGCAACGACCCGCGCGCCTGAGCCTGACAAGCGGAGGGAGACGCGATGAAAGCGGTGGTCATGCCTCAGCCCGGCGACGCCGGGGTGCTCGAGCAGCGCGACGTGCCGGAGCCCTCCATCGAGGGCAACCGCGACCTGCTCATCCGCCTCAAGGCCGCCGGGGTCAATCCGGTGGACACCAAGATGCGCGCCGGCGGCACCTACGGCGGCGGTAGCGAGCCGGTCATCCTCGGCTGCGACGGCGCCGGCGTGGTGGAGGAGGCCGGCTACGGCTGCTCCCGCTTCAAGACCGGCGACGAGGTCTATTTCTTCAACGGCGGCATCGGCACCGTGCCGGGCAACTACGCCGAGCTCGCCGTGGTCGACGAGCGCTGGGTGGCGCCCAAGCCGCCCGCCCTGTCCTTCGCCGAGGCGGCGGCGCTGCCGCTGGTGTCCATCACCGCCTGGGAGGCCCTGTTCGACCGCGCCGACCTCCAGCCCGACGAGCGCGTCCTGATCCACGCCGGCGCCGGCGGCGTGGGCCACGTGGCCTGCCAGCTGGCCCGCGACATCGGCGCCCGCGTGGCTACCACCGTGGCCTCGGAGGCCAAGGCCGAGCTCGCCGGCGCCCTCGGTGCCGAGCTCACCATCCCCTACCGCGAGGCGGACTTCGTCGAGGCCGCCCTCGAGTGGAGCCGCGGCCACGGCGTGGACGTAGCCTTCGACACCGTCGGCCCGCCGATCCTGGAGGCCGGCTTCCCGGCGGTGGCCTTCTACGGGCGCTCGGTGACCCTGCTCGACCCCAAGGGGATCAGCCTCAAGGAGGCCCGCCTGCGCAACCAGGGGGTATTCCTGGAGCTCATGCTGTCGCCGCTGCTCTTCGGCCTGGACCACGCCCGCGAGCACCAGGCCTGGATCCTCGGGGAGTGCGCCCGCCTGGTGCAGGAGGACCGGCTGCGGGTCCACCTGGCGCGCACCCTGCCGCTGGCCGAGGCCGCCGAGGCCCACCGCCTGATCGAGGAGGGCCACACCACCGGCAAGATCGTCCTGACCATGGACGAGGGATGACACCGCCCCGCGATCGGCCCACGGCCCTGCCCGGACGGGACCGGCTGCTGCCCGCCGGCACCCTGTGGCCGCGCATCCGCGAGTGCAGCGCCCGCGCCCTGGAGAGCGGCGCGCTCAAGCCCATCCCCGCCGAGTGCGAGGTGGTAAGCGACGGCGGCGTGGACTTCCAGGTGCGCATCGCCGCCAACCTGCACGAGAAGATCCGCGAGGTGCGCGCCCAGCAGGAGCGCGAGGCCGCTGGCGAGACCGTCGACCCCTTTGCCGATCCGGAGCCCGACCTGCTGGTGGGCGACCTCTCGGCCACCCACTACGCCCTGCTCAACAAGTTCCCGGTACTGGCCCACCACCTGCTGCTGGTGACGCGCGCCTTCGAGGACCAGCAGGCGCCGCTGACGGCGGCCGACTTCGAGGCCCTGCGCACCGCCCTGGCCGAGATGGACGGCCTCGGCTTCTTCAACGCCGGGCGCGCCGCCGGCGCCAGCCAGGGCCACAAGCACCTGCAGCTGGTGCCCCTGCCGCTGGGCTCGGAGGATCCGCAGCCGCCGATCGAGGCCCTGCTGCGCTCCCGCGACCTCGCCGCCGGGCCCGACACCAGCCCCCGCCTGCCCTTCCCCCACGCGGCCTGCCGCCTGCAGCCGGGGGCCGACGGCGACGAGCTGCTGGAGTGCTTCCGCGCCCTGCGGGCGGCCCTCGGGCTGACCGACTTCACCGCCCCCTACAACCTGCTGGCCACCCGCTCCTGGATGATGCTGGTGCCGCGCGCCAGCGAGCGCTTCGACGGCATCATGATCAACGCCCTGGGCTTCGCCGGGGGCTTTCTGGTGCGCGACCGGGACGACCTGGCGAACCTGCGCCGCATCGGCCCCATGCGGGTGCTGCAGGGGGTGAGCGGCGCCATCGAGGAGTAACCATGCGTATCGTCCTGCACGCCCCGGAGGACCTGAGCCTGACCGACTTCGGCGACCCCGAATTCAAGGTGGTGGCGGACAGCGACGACGTCCACTTCAGCGCCATGGAGATGTTCGCCACCTCCATCGCCCTGTGCACCTACTCGGTGCTGGCCAGCTACGCCGAGCAGGCCGGCGCGGACACCGCCGGCCTGGAGGTGCGCATGCGCTGGGAGTACCGCGAGGCCCCCTACCGCATCGGCGCCATCGCCATGGACGTGACCTGGCCGGGCCTGCCCGGCAACCGCCTCAAGGCCGCCCAGCGCGCCGCCGAGCAGTGCACCCTGCACCATACCCTGGAGGTGCCCCCGGAGATCGAGACCCGGGTGGCCACCGACTAGGGCGGGCGCACCTCGCGCGCCCATTCCCAGACCCCCGGGGCATGGAAGCGGAAGCGCACCATGTCGTCGGCCAGGGCCAGCTCGCCCCGGGCGTCGTCCCAGCCCGCATCGCGCACCGCGCGCCCCATCCAGTCCACCACCCCGTGCAGCGAGTCGGCCAGGTGGTGGCGCCGGCGGAAGTCCAGCCCGCGCCCGATCCAGACCGCCCGCGCGGGCGCGAACCCCTGCCAGCCCACATCCACCAGCCGCCCCAGCAGGCGCGCGCGCAGCAGACCGTCGCCGAGCTCGCGGCGCAGGAGGCGCACATCCTCCTCGTCGGATCGAGCCTTGCGGGGGAGATGGGGCAACAGGTCGGCGGGCAGGAAGTCGCGCAGGCGGCCCTGCGGCCCCTCGCCCGGGCGGAGCAGGGCGTCCACCAGGCCGCCCAGGGCGGGGACCGGATCGGAGCCGGTGCGGGCGGCCTGCTGGACCACCGCCTTGGCCTCGCCGACCATTCCCCCGGTGGCGAACCCGGGGATCCAGTGGTCCAGAAGCTCGTGGATCAGCTCCGGCGAATCGTGCCCCTCCGCCGGGCAGGCCATGGCCGCGCCTCCCGTCCCGGCCGGATCGATATGCCAGGCGCCGCCGGCGACAGCGTGCCGTGACGGCGCGAACGTCACACCGAGGGTGACGACGCCCTTGGGGATCCGCCCCATGATCCCCTCCCTAGCCTTGCTGGTTGTGGCCCCCACTACCAACCTACAAGGCCGATTCTTGATCGCCAAACTCGGGATCCCGGCTGGCCCTGCTAGGCCGGCCCTACCGGCTCGCGATCGGCGGGCGCCGGGTCCGAGCTCCAGCGGAAGGCGACCTCCCCGTTGCCCAGCAGGAGCTCCCCGGCCGCCGTCTGCCACCCCTGCCCCCGGACCCGATCATCCAGACGCTGGAACAGGCGCTGCAGGGCCAGCCCCATCTCGGCCCGGCGCTCGAAATCCAGCCCCGTGGCCCGCCAGGCGCTTCGGGCCTCGGCCATACCGGCCCAGCCCAGCTCCAGGAAACGGGCGGTCAGGGTGGCGCGCACCAGGCCATCCCCCAGCGCGCGACGCAAACCCAGCATGCGCTCCCGAGCGCTGCCATGCGCCGGCAGCCGCTCGGCCAGCACCGGCGGCAGGAAGTCGTCCAGGGCCTCGCCGTGGCAATCGCCGCTCATCAGATCCTCGTCCACCATCTGCTGGTAGTCGGGAGTGGGATCGGAACCGGTGCGGACCGCCAGCTGCACTAGGGCCTTGGCCTCCGCCCGGTGGCCGCTGAGGGCGAACCCCGAAACATGGTGATCGAGGATGTCGTGGACGAACACCGAGGTGGGGATGCGCTCGCCGGGATAGGGGGTGGCGGCGATCACCTCGGCCTCCGCCAGGGCGGCCTCCAGCTTCCAGCCCCGGGCGCCGAAGCCATCGGCCCAGGTGGCCGCGTAGCGCACCGCAACCCGCGAGCCCGTGAATATCGTGGTCATGGCCTTACTCCCTCGGCGTCGCGGCCTCCCATATCGGCCTCCATAGTACTTTTAACGTTAACGGAATAAATTCACCGCGAGCCGTCCCCGGCAGGACACGGGCGGGCGGCTTAGCGCCCCGTGCCCGGCCCACCCTCCTCCGGATCCCAGATCAGGTTGAGCAGGGTGTCCTCCTCCAGGCGGGCCAGGGCCGGACACTGCGGGCAGCCGGTGGGGGTGGGCGGGTTGCGGCAATCCCGGCACTGGCGCACCGCGGCCTCGGCGGCCGCCACGTCGGCCATGAGCGTTTCCGCCATGTCGCGGATGGCCTCGGCCTGGCCCCGCAGGTGGCCCAGGTGCCTGGCCACCCGCCGCGAGGCCTGGGCGCCGCTGCTGCTCGACGGACGGGCGGTCACCAGGGCCCGGATCTCCTCCAGGGGGATACCCAGCCCGGCCAGGTGCAGCACCAGCCGCGCCCGCTCCCAGTCGTGGGCGGAGTAAAGGCGCGTGCCGCGCTCGCTCCGGCGCGGCGTGAGCAGGCCCTGCTCCTCGTAGAAGCGCAGGGCGCGCGGGGTGGTGCCCAGGGCATCGGCCACCTGCCCGATCTTCCAGATGTCCGGCCACTGGTCCATGGCGACCGCCTTTTCTAACGTTTGCGTAATATAAAATTTAGACCCTGGGCCGCCCCCGGGGCAACCGTAGCCTCTACGGCCACCGTCTGCTACGTTGCCCCTTCAGCGGGGATAACGAACCTTGGGGGGGGGGAAGCCATGGGACGCACCGCATCCATCGCCGCCGCGGCGGCGGGGCTGATCGCGCTGGTGCTGGTGGGAGGGCCGGCGGCAAGCGGCTGGTACACCGACGGTCGGCTCCAGGCGGAGCTGGACAAGCTGTCGCGCATGAGCCCGGCCTGGCAATTGGAGGTGCAACGCCTCGACCGGGGCCTGTTCTCGTCGCGGGCAATCGTGAGCCAGCGCCTGAACGCGGCCGCCGGGACGCCCCGTTTCGGCCTGCAGTGGCAGGTGGTCCTCCACCACGGCCCCTTCCCGGGCAACCTCAACCTGGTTCGGGCGGTGGCCACACCCAAGCTCCCGGGTGCGGGGAGTCAGGTGGCCGACAGCCTGTTCAAGGGCGAGCCGCCCATCCAGGCCATCTTCCGCATCGACCTCGCCGGCGGCCGTCACCTCGGGCTGCACTCCCCCGCCATCGACACGCCGGGCCCTGCCCCCTTCGCCTGGAAGGGCCTGGAGGCCCACGCCGAGCTCGCGGATGGCGGCGAGCACGTCCGCTTCCGGGTCGAGATGCCGGCGGTGAAGGCCGGCATGGGGCCAAACCGCCTTAGCCTGCTGGGCCTCTCCGGCGAGGGCGAGGTGCGCAGGGCCCGGCCCTTCGTCTGGCTCGGCCATTCCACGGCCAGCCTGGACAGCTTCCGGATCCGCGCCATGGACCCGGACACCGGTATCCGCACCGATTTCGACATCGCCGGCCTCGACCTGGAGACCCAGTCGGCGCTGGAGGACGGCCTGCTCGCCAGCCGCACCGAATGGTCGGTGGCCTCCCTGTTCAGCAACGACACCCCCTACCACGAGCTCCACGCCAGCTGGCGCATCCGGCGGGTGGACCCCGAGGTGATCCAGCGGCTCAACGAGCTGGCCCTGGACATGGAGCCGGCGCAGGCGGGGGCCGACCCCGCGCTCCGGCTCCAGGGGCTGATGGCCAAGCTGCCGGTGCGCCGTTTCCTGGCCGCCAAGCCGGAGCTGGTGCTGAAAGACCTCAGCGCCGGTACCGGCGACGGCAAGCTGGAAGGGCGGGGCCGGCTGCACTTCAAGCCCGCCCCCGGCGATGGGCCGGTGAACCCCGCCGCCCTCCCCCGCTTCGCCCGCGCCGAGCTCCACATGGACATGCCGGAAGCCGTTTTCCACAGGATCATCCGCCTATTCAGCCGCAAGCACGCCGAGCGGATCATCACACGCTCGGCGCGGCTGGAGCGGGAGGACCTCGACTGGATGGCCGATACCCTCGCCAAGCGCCGGGTCCAGGAGCTGCGCGAAGCCGGCGTGGTGTCCGCCTCCGGCGGCCGGATCACCAGCGAGGCCCGCTGGGACGGCCGCCGGGTCACCATCAACGGCCACCCCCTGTCCGACGTGCCCGACCTCTCCGGCGGGATGGGGGCGCTGTCCGGAAGCTGATCCTTCCCGGCCAGCCGGGATTCCTCACGGGAATCTGGCCCCCCGGGGGGCCCTTTGGTAGGGTCAAAGCTTCGATGGGGCGGGAAAGGGGACGACACGGCCCGCCTCCACCCAACCGAGGAGGGCATAATGCGCAAGAGCGTGGTAGCGGGCGCGGTGGTGGTGGTCGCCGCCGGGGCCTGGGCGGGGGCGCCGTATGTTAGCGGCGTGTGGGCCGAGGAGGCGTTCCGGGACAACCTGAAGGCGCTGTCCGGGAACCCGCAGATGGACGTCCAGCTGAAGGACTACCATCGCGGCTGGCGGCACGCCACGGCCGATTCCCGACTGACGGTGCACACCCCGGAGAAGGATTTCACTTTCCGGCTGCACCACGAGATCGAGCACGGCCCCAGCTTCTCGCTGCCCGCGCTGGCCCGGGTCACCACCACCCCCACCGTTGCCGAGGACCAGGCCAAGACGGTGAGCTACTACTTCGGCGACCGGGCGCCGCTCAAGCTCGAGGTGCGCATCGGCTTCAGCGGCGCCCAGCACATGACCTTGTCCTCCCCCGCCTATCACGGGCCGCTGCACTCGGATGAGTCCGTACGCCTGGACTGGCAGGGGCTTTCCGGCACCGCCGAGCTCAGCGCCGGCCACGACCGCGTCCGCCTGGCCCTGCAGGCCCCCGGGCTGAAGGTCGCAGGGGACAAGGGCAAGGTGGCCCTGAAGGGCCTGTCCGCGCATTCGCGCATGCACAAGGAGGCCGAGGACCTGTGGCTCGGCGAGAGCCACATGGCGCTCGAGCGTCTGTCCCTGGACGCCCCCAACCCCGAGGAGGGCGGCCGCATCCGCACCACCGTGGAAAACATCAGCGGTGACCAGACCATCGCCGAGGGCGAGGCCAAGGACCTGCTGAACCTGAGCGGCGGCTGGGGCTTCGAGCGGGCCACCGTCGACGGCCGCTCCTTCACCGACGGCGCGCTGGCCATGGAATTCGACCGCATCGACCGGGGCGCCTACCGCGAGCTGCAGAGCCGCGCTCGCGAGCTGCAGAGTCGCGGGCTCGACCCGGAAGCGCTCAACCAGGAGAACCTGGCCCTGTTCCAGGACCTGGCGCCCCGCTTCCTGGGCCGCTCGCCGGCGCTCAAGATCTCGCGCCTGTCCGTGGAGACCGAGGACGGCCGCCTGCAAGCGACCGCCGAGGCCCGCTACCGCGGCGACAGCGACCAGGAGCAGCTGCCCGCCAGCGCCGCCGCCATGCTCCAGCGGCTCACCGCCCACGCCAAGCTGACGGTGGCCAAGGAGCTGCTCGCCACCCTGCTGCACGCCACCGTGGAGAAGAGCCTGATGGCGAAAAAGGGCATGGATCCCGAGCGGGCCAGGCAGATGGCGCCCCAGGTGGTGCAGATGCGCCTCGGCATGCTGCAGGGGATGGGCATCCTGAAGGCCGAGGACGACCACTACAGGGCGGAGGCCACCTGGAAGGAGGGCGCGGTCACCGTCAACGGCCGCCCGCTGGGCATGGGCGGCGGTCCCGGCGCAGGCGCGCCGGCCATGCCGGGCGGCGGCGCGCCGGCGACCCCGTAACCGCCGCCGGCGGCGCCTTACCCAGGCCCCTCCTCCGCGGGAGGGGCCTTTTCAGTGCCTTGCCGGGATCAGGCCGAGAACCTCCTGGCCACGCGCGCACCCAGCACCAGCAGCGCCGGCGTCACCACCAGGGTCAGGACGGTGGCGAAGGCGAGTCCGCCGACGATGGAGGTGGCCAGCTGCACCCACCACTGGGTCGAGGGCGAGCCCACCTCCACCCGCCGGTGGAGGAGGTCCAGGTTGAGCTCGAACACCATGGGCAGCAGGCCGAGCACGGTGGTGGCCGCCGTCAGCACCACCGGCCGGAAGCGGATGGTGCCGGCGGCCAGGGCGGCCTCCGCCGGCGATCGGCCCTGGCCGCGGTACTCGTTGTAGGTGTCGATGAGCACGATGTTGTTGTTCACCACCACCCCGGCCAGGGCGATCATGCCCACCCCGCTCATCACCACCGAGAACGGCTCGCCGCGCACCAGCAGCCCCAGCAGGAGACCGGCGCTGGAGAGCACGATGGCCGACAGCACCAGGGCGGTCTGATAGAGGCTGTTGAACTGGGTCACCAGGATCAGGGCCATGAGGAATACCGCCACCAGGAAGGCGCGGCTCAGGAAGGCCGAGGCCTCGCGGCGGTCCTCGTCCTCGCCGGCCACGCGCATGGTCACCCCCTCGGGCAGGCCGCTCCGCTCCAGGCGCTGCTGCAGGGCGGCCACCCGCTCGGCCACCAGCCGGCCCGGGGCGACGTCGGCGGAGACGGTGCGCATGCGGCGGCCGTTCTTGCGCTCGATGGTGCCCACCTTGGGCGCCGGCTGCAGCGAGACGAAGTTGCCGATGGGGACCATACCCCGTTCGGTGGGCACCCGCAGCTGGCGCAGCCGCTCCAGATTGCGCTCGGTGAAGGGGAAGCGCACGCGGATGTCCACCTCCTCGTCGGTGTCCTCGGGCCGGTAGGTCCCCACCCGGTAGCCGCGCGTGACCATCTGCACCGCGGCCCCCAGCAGGGCCACGTCGGCGCCGTACTGGACGGCCTTCTGGCGGTCCACCTGCAGGCGCCACTCCACCCCCGGAACCGGCCGGCTGTCGGCGATGTCGGTAAAGCCGCCGAGGTCGGCCATGGCGGACCGCACCTGCTCCACCGCGGGTGCCAGGTGGTCCGGCCGCTCGGCGCGCAGCTCGATCTGCACCGGCTTGCCCTGCGACGGCCCCTGCTCCTGCTCGCGCACCTCGATGCGCAGCCCCGGCAGGTCGGCGGTGCGCCGGCGCAGATCGGCGAGGATGGCGTCTGCCGGCGGCCGGGTCCCCCACGCCGCCAGCTCCACCGAGACCACGCCGATGACATCCTCGGACAGGTTG